>CAJACZ010000056.1 GCA_903938365.1 uncultured Pseudomonadota bacterium
AAAGCCCCTGGCCGATCTACGGATCGGTGACGCTGTTCGTGTTCATGATCGGCCTCTGCGGCTGGCTCAATGCCTGGTTCGGTCCCTGGGTGTTCGCCCTGGGCTTCGCGATGCTGATCGGCCTGTTCGTCGGCTGGTTCGCCGTCGTGATCGGCGAGAACCAGAAGGGCATGTACAACTTGCAGGTCGACAATTCCTTCCGCATGGGGATGATGTGGTTCATCTTCTCCGAGGTCATGTTCTTTGCCGCCTTCTTCGGCGCGCTGTTCTACGCACGCCACCTGTCGGTGCCCTGGATCGGTGGCGAGGGCGTGAAGATCTTCAATCCGCTGCTGTGGGAAGGCTTCCAGAACGCCTGGCCCACCAACGGCCCGGCCAGGGTCGGGCCGCGTGACGACGGCTCCTTCGAGGTCATCCCGGCCTTTGGCCTGCCGGCGATCAACACCGCAATCCTGCTGACCTCGGGCGTCACCCTGACCATCGCCCACCACGCGATGCAGGAAGGCAAGCGTGGGGTGCTGAACCTGTTCCTCGCGCTCACGTTCCTGCTCGGCTTCATCTTCATCGGCCTGCAGGCCGAAGAATACGTGCATGCCTACACGGAACTCGGCCTCAAGCTCTCCACCGGGATCTACGGCGCGACCTTCTTCATGCTGACCGGCTTCCACGGTTTCCACGTGCTGCTGGGCGCGATCATGCTGCTGGTGGTCTGGCTGCGCACCATGAGCGGGCACTTCACGCCGCAGCGCCACTTCGCCTTCGAGGCGGTGGCCTGGTACTGGCATTTCGTGGACGTGGTCTGGCTCGGCCTGTTCGTGTTCGTCTACTGGGTCTGAGCCGATCTGCGGGTTCAGGGATTCCTGACCCGCAGTCTGTCGAGGGCGGCGGCCGCGGCGCGCCGGGCCGCCTCCGCCCCTTCCGCATGGCCGAACACCGCCAGCGGCTCGCTGGCGAGTTCCCGGGCCAGCGTCTCGAGGTTGTCCTCGCGTCGCGCAAAGGCGGGGTCGATCGAATTGCCGATCCAGCCGGCCAGCGCCAGCCCGCTCGCCGTCACGGCGCGGGCCGTCAGCAGCGCATGGTTGAGGCAGCCCAGCCGCAGCCCCACCACCAGCACGACCGGCAGGCGCAGGGCCAGCGCCAGATCCTGCATCGTGTGGCCGTCGTCGATCGGCGCGAGCCAGCCGCCTGCGCCTTCGACCAGCAGCAGGTCGGCGTCCTGCGCCAGCCGGTCTGCCGCTGACCGCAGCCGTGCCAGCTCGATACGCACGCCCGCCTCGCGGGCCGCGATATGCGGCGAGACGGGCGGCGCGAAACAGTAGGGGTTCACCTCTGCATAGGCCGCAACGCAACCGGAGGCGGCGATCAGGGCCAGGGCGTCCTCGTTGCGCAGGCCGGCAGGCGTCATCTCCGAGCCCGAAGCCACCGGCTTGAAAACGCCCACCCGCTGGCCTGCGGCGCGTGCCGCAGCGGCAAGCTGGCAGGCGACGTAGGTCTTGCCGACCCCGGTGTCGGTCCCCGTGACGAACAGCTTCATCGCCGGCCCAGGCGTGACAGCGGCACCACCACCTCACCGCCCGCCCCGCGACCCCCGCCGCGGCCGCCGCGCTCCGCTGCGAAACCCGCCGCGTAGATCACCTCCCAGGTGGCGGGCAGGCGGCCCTGGGCGTCGCGCTCGGTTTCGTAGGCCGCCTGCATCGCCGCGAGGCGCTGTCGGCCGGTCAGGCCCCGCGAGCGGCCGTGCAGCGCGTTGCGCGCCCCGATCTGCTTGATCTCGCGCATCAGTTGCAGGGTGTCGCTGTAGTGGCGCACATGGCGATCCACGTCGAGCACCGGCTCGGTAAAACCCGCGCGGCCCATGGCGGTGCCGACCTCATGCATGTCCATGAACGGGTTGACGTGCTCTGCGCCGTCGGCCGCGGACCACGCCGAGCGCAGTTCCTGCAGTGTCTGCGGGCCGAAGCTGCTGAACAGCAGCAGGCCGCCCGGGGCCAGCACGCGCCGGATCTCCACGAGCGCCGCCTCGAGGTCGTCGCACCACTGCAGCATCAGGCTGCTGAACACCAGCTGCACGCTCGCGTCCGCCAGGGGCAGGCGGTAGACATCGCCGGCGACGCGCTCGAAGCGATGGCCGAAGCGTCCGCCCAGCATCCGGTCGCGAAGCCCCATCCGCTGGCCCGCCTGCACGAGCATGCCCGGCGCGATGTCCAGCGCAACGACCAGGGCCTGCGGGTAACGCTGCTTCAATGAACGGGTCGCATGGCCCGTGCCAGCGCCCGCATCCAGCACCACGCGTGGCGCTCCCGCGAGCTGCTCGACGCGGTCCAGCAGCTCGCTGCGCACCTCGACCTGCAGCGCTGCCGCCGCGTCGTACCCTGCGCTCGCGCGGTCGAAGGCGCGCGCGATGGCGCGTCGATCGAGGAAGCGCGGTGTCTCGCCCGCGTCCTTCACGGCGCTGCCTCCGGGGTGGCTGCGTCGGCGCGCAGGACGAAGTCGCGCAGCAGTACCGCGAACTCGTCCTCGTGCGACAGGAAGGGGGCGTGGCCGCAGCGCGGGATCTCGTGGAAGCTGCCGCGCGGCAGCGCCGCGGCGAGGGCGCGCGACGCGCCCGGATGCACGACCCGGTCGTACTGCCCGGCCAGCACCAGCGTTCGCGCGCGCACCTGCGCGAGCCGCGCGCGCAGGTCCGAACCGTGCAGCAGCGCCAGCGAGCGCGCCAGCACGGGCGCAGGACACTCACCCTGCTGGAACAAGGCAGCCTGCAGCGCGATGAGTGTCTCGCTGGCGTTGCGACTGCCCCGCACCTGCAGGTCGAGGAAATCGCGCACCGTCCCGCGGTAGTCGGCCTGGAGCTGGCGGGCGAAACCGGTGAGCACCTCCGGCGCTGCGCCCCACGGCCAGTCGGGCGCGGCGGCAAACCGCGGTGTCGCCGACACCAGCAGCAGCGCATCGACCCGCGCGGGAGCTGCCGCTGCCATCTCGATCGCGACCTGCGCGCCCAGCGACCAGCCCAGCAGCGTGAACCGTGCCGGCAGCGCCGCCAGCAGCTGCGCCGCCAGCGCGGCGTGGCTCCAGCCGTCGCGTTCCAGGTCCGCGGGCTCATGGCTGCGGCCATGGCCGGGCAGGTCGACGCGGATCCGCTCGAAGCTGTCGCTCAGCCGCTGGCTCAGCGCGTCGAACACCCGCAGGTTCAGGCCCCAGCCGTGCAGCATGACCAGCGCCGGGCCACGGCCCTCGCGCTCGATCCAGAGGCTCTGGTTTCCGCCCGTGTCGTTCATGCGGCCTGCAGGTCCCTGCAGGCGCCCGCCAGCGCGTCCACGAGCGCATCCACTTCGTCGTCCGCATGCGCGGCGGACAGCGTGATGCGCAGCCGTGCGCTCCCCTCGGGCACGGTCGGCGGGCGGATCGCTGCGACCCAGAAACCCGCGTCGCGCAACCTGCGGCTGGCCGTCAGCGCAGCGGCCGCGCTGCCGAGGATCACGGGCTGGATCGGCGTGGCCGAATCGGCGAGCGGCAAACCGTGCTGCTCGACGCCCGAGCGGAAACGGGCGATCAGCGCTCGCAGTCGCTCGCGCCGCCATGGCTCGCCGCGCACCAGACGCAGCGCAGCCCGGGTCGCCGCGGCGACCGGTTGCGGCAGCGCCGTGGTGTAGATGTAGGTGCGGGCCCGCTGCATCAGCAGTTCGATGACCTCGGCATCGCCCGCGACGAACGCGCCGAAGCTGCCGAAGGCCTTGCCCAGCGTCCCGATCAGCACGGGCACCTCGCGCGCATCGAGGCCGAAGTGTTCGCAGAGGCCGCCACCGTGGGCGCCGAGCACTCCGATGCCGTGCGCGTCGTCGACCACCAGCCAGGCCTGGTGCCGGCGCGCCGCCGCGGCGAGTTCCGGCAGCGGCGCGAGGTCGCCATCCATGCTGAACACGCCATCGGTGAGCAGCAGCGCGCCCGCTCCCGGGTGCGCGGCGGACTGTGCCGCCAGCGCCGCCGCGGCGGCGCCCGCATCGCCGTGCGCGTAGCGGCGGAAATGGCGCGTCCGGGCGAGCAGTCCGGCATCGACCAGCGACGCGTGGTTCAGCCGGTCCTCCAGCACCAGGTCGTCCCGGTCCGCCAGCGCGCTGGCGACGCCGAGGTTCGCCATGTAGCCGGTGGAGAACAGCAGCGCGCGCTCCCTGCCGCAGAACCCGGCGAGTTCCTGCTCCAGCGCCTCGTGCTCGGAGCCGTGGCCGCTCACCAGGTGCGACGCGCCGGCGCCCGCGCCACTGCGCGCGGCGCATTCCGCCATCGCCGCGGCGAGCGCCGGGTGGGACGCGAGGCCGAGGTAGTCGTTGCTGCAGAAATTGACGTAGTGGCGCCCGTCCACGCACACGCGGGCGCTGCCGTCGCCGATGACGGCGTCGACCACGGCGCGACGTCGCCGGAGATCCTTCGCGTCGAGCGCGTGCAGCGCCGCCGCTACCGCCTCAGGTGCGCAACGCATCGGCCGTCGGGCGGATGCTGAGCCGCTCGAGCAGGCGGCGATCGTGATCGACGTCCGGGTTGCCTGTGGTGAGGAGCTTCTCGCCGTAGAAGATCGAGCTCGCCCCCGCCAGGAAAGCCAGCGCCTGCAGTTCGTCGGACATCTGCTCGCGGCCCGCGGACAGGCGCACCGCGGCACGCGGCATAGTCAGGCGAGCGACGGCGATCATCCGGATGAAATCGAAGGGGTCGACCGGCGCAGCTCCCGCGAGCGGCGTGCCCGGCACGGCGACCAGCTGGTTGATGGGCACGCTCTCCGGGTGCTCCGGCAGGTTCGCGAGCACCTGGAGCATGCGTGCGCGGTCGCGCACGGTCTCGCCCATGCCGACGATCCCACCGCAGCAGACATTGATCCCGGCTTCGCGCACGGCTTCGAGCGTGTCCAGCCGGTCCTTGAAGTCGCGCGTGGTGATGATTTCGCCGTAGAACTCCGGCGAGGTGTCGATGTTGTGGTTGTAGTAATCGAGCCCGGCATCCTTCAGCTCGGTCGCCTGCGCGGGGGTGAGCATGCCGAGCGTCGCGCAGCTCTCGAGGCCCAGCGCGCGCACCTCGCGGATCATGGCGATCACGACCTCGAGGTCGCGCTGCTTCGGCGAACGATACGCCGCGCCCATGCAGAAGCGCGTCGCGCCGGCGGCCTTGGCGGCGCGCGCTCGCTCGGCCACGTCCTGCACTGCCATCAGCTGTTCGCGCTCCAGCCCCGTGTCGAAACGGACGCTCTGCGGGCAGTACGCGCAGTCCTCGGGGCAGGCACCGGTCTTGATCGACAGCAGGGTGCTCATCTGCACCGTGTTCGGTTCGTGGTGTTCGCGATGGACGCCCTGGGCCTCGAACAGGAGGTCCTGGAAGGGCAGGGCGAACAAGGCCTCGATCTGCTCCAGGGTCCAGTCGTGGCGGACATCGCCCAGGCGGATGGCAGGCTGGGGGGTGCTCATGAGGGTTTGTTTCCCGGTATTGACGACAGATTTCCCTGCTGCGGGCCGCCCTCGGTGTCGGGCACCCTGTCGGGGCGAGGGCATGTTCGACGCCCGCGCCGAGGCTGTCAACCTGAGCACCCCGATCGAGTCGACAATCCGCTGGCTGCGCGAGCGCAGCCCGGCGCTGCCCCTGCGCCATCGCCTCTCCTGGTGGTGGGTGCCGGCGCGCTGCGCCTGCTGTGGTCAGCGTGGCGACCTCGGGGCCATCGATCTGTGCGCGGCCTGTCTGGCCGAGTTCCCGTTCCGTCCCCCGCCCGAAGCGCCCGCCGATCCCGCGCTGCCGCTCGTGGCCTTCGCCTACGAAGACCCCGTGGGCAGCGGCCTGCGCGCCCTCAAGTACCGCGGCGACCTGCGCCCGGCCCGCCTGCTCGGCACGCTGCTCGCGGCCCATGCGGCCCAGTCGGGCGCGGCCCTGCCGCAGCTGCTGGTTCCGGTGCCGCTGCATCCTTCCCGTCTCGGGGAGCGCGGGTTCAACCAGTCCGAGCAGCTGGCCCGGCATGCGGCCGCCTGGCTCGCGCTGCCGGTCGCCAGCCACCTGCTGCGGCGCTGCAGGGCCACGGTCCCGCAGGCCGGGCTGGAAGCCGCCGCACGAGTACGCAATGTCGCCGGCGCGTTCGTGCCCGCACCGGGCGCGGCCAATTGGCTGGCGGCGCGCCGGATCCGGCGGGTCGCGCTGCTCGACGACGTCCTCACCACGGGTGCCACGGTGCGCGCAGCGGCGGCCGCGCTGCAGGGGTGTGGCCTCGAGGACTGCCGGATCTGGGCCGTCGCGCAGGTCCGTGGGCCCGTGGGGGAGGCTCCACCGCTCGAAATGTCGGAATAACTTACAGCGGGGTTCGCCGCGGCGGCTGCGGTACTGCGACCCCCGTCACAGGCTGGCTCGATCCGGTTTGACATAAAGCTAAGGCAGGCGCTGCAGCCCCGGAGGGTGTCGGTGCCCAGGCCCCGACCGCAGCGGATCCGTCGGGAAAGCTTACGATTTCCCCGGGATCCGCCACCTCTTGTTCCGTAAATACTTGTTTTTATTGGATATGACTCGCTTGGCCCGAAACCTGCTTTGTAACAGCCAAGGTTGCTCCACCACGAGAGCCGCCGCGAGTTGGGAAACTCGAGTCGAAAAACGCTAGGGGAAATTCCGCGCGGGCTGCGAGCGATTGCAGCCCGCGCGATGCTTTTGGGGCACCGGAGGCCAGGCCAGGCCAGGCCGGGTCGGGCCGGGGCGGGCTCAGGCCAGGGCGTATTCGCCCGCGATGCCGAGGAACAGTGCCAGCCCCACGTAGTTGTTGTTGAGGAAGGCCCGGAAGCACTGGTCGCGGCTGCGATCGCGCGCCAGCCATTGCTGCCAGCCGAACAGCAGCGCCGCGGCCACGACGCCGGCGTAATACGTCAGGCTGAAATCGAGGTTCTGGCCCACCAGCACCAGGCCCCACACCATGACCAGCTGCATGATCCCGATGGCGACCCGATCCATGTCGCCGAACAGGATCGCGGTCGAGCGGATGCCGATCAGCAGGTCGTCGTCGCGGTCGACCATCGCATAGAGGGTGTCGTAGATGCCTGCCCAGAGCACCGTGACCAGGAACACCAGCCAGCCGACCTTCGGGATCCCGCCGGTCGTCGCGGCGAAGGCCATCGGTACGCCCCACCCGAAGGCGATGCCGAGATAGAGCTGCGGAGCCGGGAAGAAACGCTTCACGAACGGGTAGCTGATCGCGAGCCCGGCGGCCACCAAGGACAGGCGGATGGTCAGTCCGTCCAGCTGCAGCACCAGCACCAGCGCGGCCAGCATCAGCACCGCGAACAGCACCAGCGCTTCGTAGGGTGATACGCGGCGTGCCGCCAGCGGTCGGTCGCGGGTGCGGCGGACGTGCGGGTCGAAGTCGCGGTCCGCGAAGTCGTTGATCACGCAGCCTGCCGAGCGCGTGAGCACCGTGCCGGCGACGAAGATCACGAGCAGCTTGAGGTCGGGCACTCCGCCCGCCGCGATCCACAGCGCCCACAGCACTGGCCACAGCAGCAGCAGGATGCCGATCGGCCGGTTCAGCCGTGTCAGCAGCCCGTATTCGTGCAGGCTGCGACGCAGGCGACGCCACCGGAGCGAGGCCGCATCCGGCGCCGCCGGTGTCGTGCCGCTCATGGTTCCGGTGTCCCGATGTCGGGGAGGAACACTTCGAACAGCTCGAACGGGGAGCCCTCGACACCGAACACCGAGCGCCGTACCCACAGCGGCTGCGGCGCCAGGCCCGCGACCTCGAGCGCGCGCCGGACCACGGGCGCGTCCTGGTACAGCCGGGAGTAGGCGAACTCCGAGCGCGTCACGCCGCTGCGCGCGGCCAGCGCCTCGCCGAGGGGTGTCGCTCCGATGCGGGCCAGCCAGGGCTGCGCCGCGAGCGTCGCAGCCGGCACGCGCGTCTGCGCGAACAGCCAGAGGTCTGCGCCGCGGGACATCCGGATTTCGCGCACATGTTCCGTGCCGACGGCGAACTCGCCGAGCACCTGCATGCCGAAGCCCGCGCCGGCGGCGTCGCGTATGCGCTGCGTGAGCAGGCCCGGGGTCAACAGCCACGAGCGCAGCCCGGCGTTGCCTTCGTAGCAGTTGAGCGCGGTGCCGGGCAGCCACAGCGCCGAGGCGGGTGCGGCAGGGGCGTCAGCCGACGCGGCCATATCGTTCATCGGTTCCGATCCAGCGGGCGGTAAGGGGAGCGATTCTATCCGCATGGCGCGTCAGCATCAGTTCCGCAGCGGCCTGCACGCGTGGCAGCAGGTCGGCGTCGCGGGCGAGGTCCGCGACCCGCATGCGCGCGAGGCCGGTCTGGCGGGTGCCGAGCACTTCGCCGGGGCCGCGCAGCTCGAGGTCGCGCTGCGCGATCTCGAACCCGTCGTTGCTGTCCCGGATGGCGTTCAGCCGCGCCCGCGACAGCGGGCCGAGCGGTGCGCGGTACAGCAGCACGCAGCTGCTCTCGTGCGCGCCGCGCCCGACACGGCCGCGCAGCTGGTGCAGCTGCGCGAGCCCCATGCGTTCGGCGTTCTCGATGACCATCAGGGTGGCGTTCGGTACGTCGACGCCGACCTCGATCACGGTCGTGGCCACCAGGAGCTGGATCCGGCCGGCCTTGAAGGCCAGCATGGCCTCGTCTTTCGCCTTGGGCGGCATGCGTCCGTGCACCAGCCCGACCACGAGCCCGGGCAGGGCCTCGGCCAGCGTCGCGGCCGTCTCTTCGGCAGCCTGGTAGCGCAGTTCCTCGGATTCCTCGATGAGCGGGCAGACCCAGTAGGCCTGCCGGCCGGCGCGGCAGGCCGCTTCGATGCGCGCTACCACTTCGTGGCGGCGGGTCTCGGGCGCCACGACCGTCTTCACGGGGGTCCGACCGGGTGGCAGCGCGTCGATCACCGACACGTCCAGGTCCGCATAGGCGGTCATTGCCAGCGTGCGCGGGATCGGCGTCGCGGTCATGATCAGCTGGTGCGGATGGCGGCCTGCGCGGCGGCCCTTCTCGGAGAGCTGCAGGCGCTGCTGCACGCCGAAGCGGTGCTGCTCGTCGACGATGACGAGCGCGAGGTCGCGGAATTCCATGCCGTCCTGGAACAGCGCGTGTGTGCCTACCACCATCGACACCTCGCCCGAGGCCATGGCCTCAAGCGCGCTGCGGCGGGTTTTTGCGGGTTGCGAGCCCGTCACCAGCGCGACCGTCACGCCCAGCGGCCGGAACCAGGCATCGAAGTTGCGGAAATGCTGCTCGGCCAGCAGTTCCGTGGGTGCCATCAGCGCGGCCTGGTGGCCGCTGCCGACCGCGCGCGCCGCCGCCGCCGCCGCGACCACGGTCTTGCCGCAGCCGACATCGCCCTGCACCAGCCGCACCATCGGCAGTTCGCGGCGCAGGTCGTGGTCCACCTCCTCGAAGGCACGGCGCTGTGCGTCGGTCAGCACGAAGGGCAGCGAGCCGATGAAACGCTCCGTCAGCCCCTGCGCGTCATCGAGCGGCCACGCCGGATCGGTCTGCAGCTGCAGCCGGATCTGGCGCAGCGCGATCTGGTGCGTCAGCAGTTCCTCGAACGCGAGGCGGCGCTGTGCGGGATGCTGGCCCGCTTCCATCTGATCGAGTTCGGCGTCGAGCGGCGGCCGATGCACGTAGCGCAGCGCATCGCGCAGCGAGGGCAGCTGCAGCGGTTCGAGCACCTCGGGCGGCAGCCATTCGCGCACGCCGGAGGTGTCCAGTTCGTGCAGCGCCTGCGCCATCAGTGCGCGGAGGCGGCCTTGTGCCACGCCTTCGGTGGTCGGATACACCGGTGTCAGCGTCTCCTCGAGTCCCTCGGCGTCGCCCGTGACCCGGCGGTATTCCGGATGCACGATCTCGAGGCCCATCGGCCCGCGGCGCACTTCGCCGAAGCAGCGGATGCGCGTCCCGCGCGCGAGCCCCTGCTGCTGTGCGTTCGAGAAGTGGAAGAACCGCAGGGTCAGGAATCCCGAGCCATCGGAGATCCGGCACAGCAGCTGGCGCCGGCGGCGGAAGCTCACTTCGGTGAGCTGCACTTCGCCCTCGACCACGGCATGCGTGCCGCCGACCAGCGCGCCGATCGGCACCACACGGCTGCGGTCCTCGTAGCGGTACGGCAGCAGGAACAGGAGGTCCTGCACCTGTTTGACGCCGAGCGCGGCCAGCCGCGCGGCCAGCGCCTCGCCGACGCCGCGCAGCGCGGTGATGGGCCGCTGTTCGCGGCCGGCGTTCAGTCCAGGTGCAGGATGCACTCGACTTCGACCCGCGCGCCGCGCGGCAGCTGCGCGACGCCGACCGCGGCCCGCGCGGGCCAGGGCTCGGGGAAGTACTCGACCATGATCGAGTTGACCGTGGCGAAGTGCGCGAGGTCGGTCAGGAAGACATTGACCTTCACGGCGTTGTGCAGCGAGCCGCCCGCGGCCCGCGCGATCGCCGCGAGGTTGTCGAAGACGCGGCGGATCTCGGCGTCGATGTCGCCGCTGACGAGCGTGCCGGTGGCCGGATCCAGCGGGATCTGCCCCGAGACGTAGACCGTCTGGCCCACGCGGACCGCCTGCGAGTAGGTGCCGATGGCCTGGGGGGCGTCAGCGGTGTGGATGATCTGTCGGGTCATGGGTCCGTGGGCTCCTGCCGTGTTCAATCCTGGCGGCTGCGGGTTGCGAGCGTGCGGAAGACCTTCAGGACCTCCGGCATGCGGCGGATCACCCGCACGATCCCTGCGAGGTGCTTGCGGTCGCGCACGCGCAGCTCGAATACAAGGATGGAGGTCTGCGGATCGCGTTCCTGCAGCTCCACGTGATCGATGTTGGTTTCGGTGCCGGCGATCGCCGCCGCGACCGCCGCCAGCACGCCCATGCGGTTCTCGACCTCGACGCGCAGTTCCGAGCTGAACATGCGCCCGGGGGTGTTCTCCCACACGACCGAGATCCAGTTCTCGGGATGCTTGCGGTAGTCCTCGACGTTGGCGCAGGTCTCGCGGTGCACGACGATGCCGCGGCCCGACGACAGGAACGCCAGGACCGGGTCGCCCGGGACCGGGAAGCAGCAGCGTGCGTAGGTGACCAGCAGGCCTTCCGTGCCCGCGACGGCCAGCGGCGCCGGCGCGGCGCCCTCGGCGCGCACGACATCCGCGGCGGCCGGCAGCAGGCGGCGCGCCACCAGCGGCGCGAGCCGCTCGCCGAGGCCGATCTTCTCGAACAGTTCGTCGCGATCCACCATGCCGAACTCGCCGAGCGTGGCGGCCATGGCGGCATCGTCTATGTCCGGCAGCGAGAGCTTGAACTCGGCGAGGGCCTGGTTGACCAGCCGGTGACCGAGCTCGATGGCGTCGGAGCGCCGCAGGCCCTTGAGATACTGGCGGATCGCGGTCCGGGCCTTGGCCGTGACCACGAAGTTGACCCAGGAGGGGTTGGGGATCGCGCCGCGCGCGGTGACCACCTCGACGGTCTGGCCGTTGCGCAGCACGGTGCGCAGCGGCGACAGGCGCCGGTCCACCTTGGCGGCGACGCAGCGGTTGCCGACGTCGGTATGCACGGCGTACGCGAAGTCGACCACGGTGGCGCCGCGCGGCAGGCGCAGGATCTTGCCCTTGGGGGTGAACACGTAGACCTTGTCGGGGAACAGGTCGACCTTGACGCTCTCGAGGAATTCCTCCGAGCTGCCGCTTTCCTGCATCGCCACCAGGTTGGTCACCCATTCGCGGGCGCGTTCCTGCTCCGTGACCGGGTTGCTCTCGCCGGCCTTGTATCGCCAGTGCGCGGCGATGCCGGACTCGGAGACGCGGTGCATGTCCTCGGTGCGGATCTGTACCTCGATCGGCACGCCGCTCGGCCCGAACAGCATGGTGTGCAGGGACTGGTAGCCGTTGACGCGCGGGATCGCGATGTAGTCCTTGAAGCGCCCCGGCATCGGCTTGTACACGCTGTGCACGGCGCCGAGCGCGCGGTAGCAGGTGTCCGCCTTGTCGACGATCACGCGCAGCCCGTACACGTCGATGATGTCCGCGAGCGCGGTGCGCTTGCGGGTCATCTTGCGGTAGATGCTGTAGAGGTGCTTCTCGCGGGCTTCGACGCGCGCCTCGATGCCCGCGTTCTCGAGGCCGATGCGGATCTGGCCGGCGATCTTCGGCAGGAATTCCTTCTGGTTGCCGCGCGCGCGCTTCATCGCGCGCTCCAGCACCCGGTAGCGTTGCGGGTACAGGGCGCGGAAGCCCAGGTCCTCGAGCTCGAGCTTCAGGTTGTACAGGCCGAGCCGCTCGGCCAGCGGGGCGTAGATGTCCAGGGTCTCGCGGGCGATGGCCCGCCGGCGTGGCGCTGGCATGCCCTCGATGGTGCGCATGTTGTGCGTGCGGTCGGCGAGCTTGACCAGGATGACGCGCAGGTCGCGCACCATCGCCAGCAGCATCTTGCGGAAGGATTCGGCCTGCGCTTCCTCGCGGCTCTTGAACTTGATCTGGTCGAGCTTGGTGACGCCGTCGACGATCTCGGCCACAGAGTCGCCGAACCGCGCGGCGATCTCGGTCTTGGCGATCGGGGTGTCTTCGATGACGTCGTGCAGGATCGCCGCGACGATGGTGTCGGGGTCGACCCGCAGGCCGGCGAGGATCTCGGCGGCGGCTACGGGGTGGGCGATGTAGGGCTCGCCGGTCTTGCGCTTCTGGCCGCGGTGCGCGTCGGCGCCGAATTCGGCGGCGGCGCGGATCCGCTCGACCTGGTCCTCAGGGAGATAGGCGCTGGCGGCGCTCAGCAGTTCCTTCAGGCCCGGGGTTCGACGGGAACCGCCAGGCAGGAAACCCAGCAGCGTCTGGGCATAGTCCAATCAATCCCCGAGGCCGAACTGCGGGGCGCGGAAGCCCGGATCCGGTTCCATGATGTCGGGGAGCTGCGGGGCCGGTTCGGGTTCCGGCTCCGGCTCGAGCAGCATGTCGGGGGTGATGTTGCCCGCGGCGATTTCGCGCAGCGCAACCACGGTGGCCTTGTCGTTTTCCCAGGGCACGGTGGCCTCGGCGCCGTTGGCGAGCCGACGGGCGCGCTGCGAGGCCAGGATGACGAGCTGGAAGATGTTGTCGACGTTCTGGAGACAGTCTTCGACTGTGATGCGCGCCATGCTTGTGCCTCCGGGGAACCCGGGATGAGACGGTGATACGGCCTGTAAGTGTACGCGACGGAAGGCCTTTTACGCCAGTAGCCCGGCCAGCAGGGGGGCGAGAGCGGAGCGGGTGGCGCGCAGGTCTTCGGCCTGGCCCGCGATCACGCGCTGCAGTTCGGTGACCGCCGCCTCGAAATCGTCGTTGACGATCACGTAGTCGAACTCGCCGTAGTGCGACATGTCGGCCTCGGCATCACTCAGCCGGCGCGCGATGACCTCCGGGCTGTCGGTGCGGCGGTTGCGCAGCCGCTCTTCCAGGGCGCGGCGCGAGGGCGGCAGCACAAAGATGGTGGTGCAGCCCGGGGCACGTTCGCGCACCTGCCGGGCGCCCTGCCAGTCGATCTCCAGGATCACGTTGAAACCCGCGCCGAAGGCCTGCTCGAGGGCCATCCGGCTGGTGCCGTAGTAGTTGTCGAAGACCGGCGCGTATTCGAGGAAGGCGTCCGCCGCGATCATTTCGCGGAAGCGCGCCACGCTGACGAAGTGGTAGTCGCGGCCGTCGACCTCGGTGGGGCGCCGGGGCCGCGTGCAATGCGATACGCAGACGCGCAGGCCCGGGTCGCGCTCCAGGAGCGCCTTGACCAGGCTGGTCTTGCCGGCGCCGGAAGGCGCAGCGATGACGAACAGGCGGCCGCTCATGCGCGGTGGCCCGGGCCCGGGCGCGAGGCGCCCGCGGACCCTGGTTTCTGGGGGTCGTCCATGGGGCGTCGAGGCTATCAGAGGCGCAGGCTTCGCGCCGCAGAGAACGCCGCGCCGGCGTCGCGGCGTCGGCAGATCAGACCACGAAGATGTTCGGCGGCACGTGGTGGATCGGCGTGGCGCCGTGCTCCCCGATCAGCATCAGGTCCTCAAGGTGGCAGGTGCCGCCCATGCCGGTGTCGAGGATCGGGCAGTCCACGCTCAGGATCATGTCCTTCTCGAGCATGAGTCCTTCGACGGAGCGGCCCTCGGCGACGCTTGGTCGGGGGTGGTCGGTGTGGTGCAGGCCCACGCTGTGGGGCGTGAAACTGACCGTGAAATCGGCGCCCTGCCGTTTCATGGACTCGCGGCCGATGCGCTGCACGTCGGCGAAGCGCATGCCGGCACGCAGCTGCGAGCGGATGTCCTGCCATGCCGTATGGATCGCCGTGGTGCCGCGCCGCATCAGCGGGTGCGGTTCGCCGACGAAGATCGTGCGGGCGAAGTCGCCGTGGTAGTGCAGGAAGCTGCTGACGCAGTCGATGCTGAACGCCATTCCGTCCCGGATCGGCGCATCGGCAATCTCGGATGACGAACCGTCGATCACGATGAACACGGCCTGGTTGCCGCGCGCGGCAACCTCTGCGAAGTAACGGTTGCGCAGCGCGCCGGTGGAGCCCGCCGCGCGCACCGCGCCGACCGTCGCCAATGCTGCATCGACGTTGTTCTGCGCGGCGATACGCATCAGCCGGATCTCGGGCGGCGACTTGACCAGGCGGATCCGTCGCAGGGAATCCTCGGCGGGCGCGAAAGACCCCGCGAAACCCTGCCCCACGAGCAGCCGCTCCACCACCGGATCGTCGATGGCGATGCGCCCCTTTTCCAGGCCGAGGTGCCGGACGGCCTTCAGCAGCGCCCGCTCCGCCGAGGCGGAGGGCGGCTCCGCTGACTCGGCCACGCTGCGACGATGCTTTTCGCGCGGCGTCAGCAGGGTTTCGTCGAGTACCCGGTGCAGGCGCGTCGGGGCGGCTTCCGGCTCGCCGCCGCCGGCGCCGGAACCGGCGCTCGCCGCCGCGGCACCCACCGGGCTGGTGTACGGGAAAACGATGCGGTTGGGCAGGTCGACATCGTCGGCGTAACGGTAGTAGTGCAGGAACCCGGTCATCACCAGCGCCACGGGCCGCTTCGGGTCGCGCGGATAGACGACGAACACGGAATGCCGGAAACCCATCCGGTCCAGGTTCGGCCAGTGGTTGCCGAGATAGAACACATTGGCGGGCTGCGTGACGATGAACGCGTCGAACTGCTCGCGCGCCATGACGGCCTGCGCCCGCTCCGCGTGGACGAGGGCTTCGGTACGCAGGAATCCCAGATCGGGGCGCGCCGGGGCGAAGGGCGCTGCGGCGAGCGGCGCCGCGGAGGGCGGGGTGCCTTGATCGGCCACGGCGGCGGCAGCGGCCGTTCCGCCCATCCCGGCCAGCAGGGTTCTACGGTCCATCATGAGGCACCTCCGGTCGGCTGATCGATGATTGCGTTTTACCGACGGCCCGCAGGGGCCGTTCACTCGACTCCATTCGCATGGCGCGATTGTTTTGCTCAAGGTATTGAGTAAAAATACTCAATACCATGAGCGCAAAACAGACTGCCTTCCAACGCCCCCAGGCTGCCGTCCTCGCCGAGCGGCTCGCCGAGCCGCGCCGGTTCCTGCAGGTGGTGGCCGGTCCGCGCCAGGTGGGAAAGTCTACGCTGGTTCAGCAGGTCACTGATCAACTCGGCCAGCCGGTGCGCTACGTCAGCGCCGACGAGCCGACGCTGCGTGGCACGGACTGGATCAGCCAGCAGTGGGAGGCGGCGCGGCTCGAAGCCACGGGCAAGGCGGGCGCCGTGCTCGTGTTCGATGAAGTCCAGAAGATTCCGGCCTGGTCGGAGACCGTCAAGCGCCTCTGGGACGAAGACACCCGCAAGAAGCGCCCGCTCAAGGTCGTGCTGCTCGGCTCCGCGCCGCTGCTGATCGCTCAGGGCTTGACCGAAAGCCTCGCAGGGCGATTCGAGACCCTGAGGCTGCCGCATTGGTCGCTTTCGGAAATGCGCGAAGCTTTCGGGTGGTCGCTGGAGCAATACCTCTACTTCGGTGGTTACCCGGGCGCGGCGCCGCTGATCAAAGACCCTGTGCGCTGGTCGCGGTACATCGCAGACAGTCTCATCGAAACCTCGATATCGCGCGATGTGTTGTTGCTCACGCGCGTCGACAAGCCCGCGCTGCTGCGCCGCCTGTTCGAGCTGGCTTGTCGGTATTCCGGTCAGATCCTTTCGTATACCAAGATGCTGGGTCAGCTGCAGGACGCTGGCAACACGACGACGCTGGCCCACTATCTCGATCTTCTGGCCGGCGCAGGCATGGTCTGCGGTCTGCCGAAGTACACGGGCGATGCCGCGCGCACTCGTGGCTCCAGCCCGAAGCTGCAGGTACTGAACACTGCGCTGATGACGGTCACCACCGGCGTGAGCCTGGAAGAGGCGAGATCGGATCGGGAATTCCATGGCAGGTTGGTGGAATCCGCAGTCGGCGCCCATCTGGCCAATGCCGCGGCGGCGGGAGAGTGCGAGTTGTTCTACTGGCGTGATCGCGGGCAGGAGGTGGACTTTATCGTCCGCAGCCGCAATCGCCTCGTCGCGATAGAAGTGAAGAGCGGCCGCGCGCCGCAGGCCCACTCAGGGACGGCGGCCTTCTCCGAAGCGTTCAAGGTGCGACGCACCCTGCTCGTGGGAGGCGACGGCGTCTCAGTGGAAAATTTCCTCGGTCGAACCGTCAGTGAGTGGATCGAATGACAGCCACTACCCCGATCAGGACCGAGGCCGACACCTGCCGCGAACTCGTCAGGCCGAAGCTTGCGAACGCGGGATGGGGGCGTCAGTGGAAAAACATGGCTGAAAAACGTTTAAAGTCAGGAGCTTAACGCATCCTTCAAGGATCCCCCCGGACTCCCCCTGGAAGCTACTCGACGTTCTGCACCTGCTCGCGCATCTGCTCGACGACGACCTTCATGTCGACGGCGAGCCGGGTCTGGTCCAGGTCCTGCGACTTCGAGGACAGCGTGTTGGCCTCGCGCGCGAGTTCCTGCATCAGGAAATCGAGCCGTCGGCCTGCCGCCTCGGTGCCGCCGATGACGCGGCGGATTTCGGCGATGTGGCCGTCGAGCCGGTCCAGTTCCTCGGCAACGTCGAGGCGCTGCAGCGTCAGCACCACTTCCTGCTCGAGCCGGCCGGGCTCCAGCGTGGCGGCCAGTTCCGCGAGGCGCTCCTCGAGCCGTCGCCGCACGCGGGACTGGACCTCCGGCAGCCGGGCGCGGACCGCCGTCACGATGCCCTCGAGCGCCGTGCAGCGCTGCTCGAGCAGTTCCCGCAGGTGGGCGCCTTCGCGCGTCCGCGAGGCCACGAGTTCGTCCAGCGCCCGCGCAAACAGCGCGCGGCAGGCGCCCGCGAGGCTCTCGGTGTCCGGCGCGTCGTCGCGGATCACGCCGGGCCAGCGCAGCACGTCGACGAGGTCGACGGTGTGTGCGGCAGGCGCGACGGAGCCGATCTGCCGCAGGCGGCCGAGGACGCGCTCGAGCGCCGCTTCGTCGATCAGTAGTTCGCGTTCGGCCTCATGGGCCACCCTCAGGTGCACGGTGCAGTCGATCTTGCCGCGCCGCAGCTTGCGGCCGAGCTGCTGGCGCAGTTCGTGCTCGAGGCCGCGCAGGTCCTCGGGCAGGCGGAAACCGGGCTCGAGGTAGCGGTGGTTGACGCTGCGCAGTTCGCAGGTGAGCTGCCCGAAACTGTCATGGACCTCGCTGCGCGCGAAGCCGGTCATGCTGATGATCATGAGGCGTGAGTGTCCGGAGAGTGCGCCGACCCGACACACAGTGTATAAATCGCGGCAGTCTATCCCAATGCCGGTGCGCTCGTTGCGCCTCGAATACGCTGAAACCAGCCTCGTCGGAGGTCGCCACGACAACCAGGATCGTTGCGCACTGGCCGTCTCCCCGCATGCCGCACTGCTCGTGGTGGTCGACGGCATGGGCGGGCATGCCGAGGGCGCGCTCGCGGCTGCGACCGCCTGCGACGCGCTCGTGGCTGCCTTCTGGAAAACGCCGCAGCCTTTTTTCGACCCACTAGGCTTCCTGCACCTGACGCTCGGCCATGCGCACCAGGCCGTGAACCGCCTCGGCGAGGCCATGCCGCTCGAGCAGCGTCCCCGCGCCACGGTTGCGGTGGCCCTGGTGCAGGGTGACTCTGTTTACTGGGCCCACGTGGGCGACAGCCGCGTCTACCTGCTGCGGCGCAACCGCATCGTCGAGCGGACGCGCGACCACAGCCATGTGGAATACCTGATCCGCGAAGGCGTGATCACCGAAGACCAGGCCCTCAGCCATCCCATGCGCAACTACGTGGAGTGCTGCCTGGGAGGCGAGTACCTGCTGCCCGAGATGAGCCACAGCGGACGCCGTCGGCTGCAGGCGGGCGACATGCTCCTGCTGTGCTCCGACGGACTCTGGGGACCGCTGGACGACACTGCCATCGCGGGCGCGTGGACCGGGCGGGACGAGCCGCTCGGCATCGCCCTCGATACCCTCGCGCAGCGGGCGATCGTTGCCGGCGGTCCGCTGGCGGACAACACCACCGGCGTCGTGCTGCGCTGGCTCGGACCTGGCTGAAAACCCGGTTCATTCCTTTTCCAAGACGGGTTTCCTGAACATGTACAAGCGTCCCAGTGGTCGCGCGCCCGATGCGCTGCGCGAAGTGAGTTTCCATCGCCGCTTCACGCGGCATGCCGAGGGTTCGGTGCTGGTCGAGTTCGGCGGGACACGTGTGCTCTGCACCGCGACCATCGAAGACGGCGTGCCGGGCTTCCTGCGCGGCAAGGGGCAGGGCTGGGTCACCGCGGAATACGGCATGCTGCCGCGCGCCACGCACACGCGGTCGCCGCGCGAGGCGGCCAAGGGCAAGCAGAGCGGCCGCACCCAGGAAATCCAGCGGCTGATCGGTCGCAGCCTGCGCTCGGTCATGGACATGTCCGCGCTCGGCGAGCGTACGGTCACGCTCGACTGCGACGTGCTGCAGGCCGATGGTGGCACCCGTACCGCCGCGATCACCGGCAGCTACGTCGCGCTCTTCGATGCCTGCGAAGCCCTGCGGGCGCGCGGCGCGCTCAGGACCTCGCCGCTGCACGGCCAGGTGGCCGCGGTGTCGGTGGGCATCTGCGGCGCGACGCCCGTGCTCGATCTCGACTATCTCGAGGATTCCAGTGCCGAGACCGACATGAACGTCGTCATGAAGGACGGTGGAGCCTTCGTCGAGATCCAGGGCACCGCCGAGGGCCATGCCTTCCGGCGCGACGAACTCGACGCGCTGCTCGAACTCGCCGCGGCCGGCATCGAGCGCCTGCACGCGCTGCAGCGCGCCGCGCTGCAGGCCAGCTAGGGCGCGGGGCGCGAGGGGCAGCCATGCGCGTCGTGCTGGCCACCGGCAACGCCGGCAAGTTGCGGGAGTTCGCCGAGCTGCTCGGTCCGTTCGGCCTGCAGTTCGAGCCCCAGTCCGCCTTCGGCATCGAGTCGCCCGAGGAGACCGGCAGCACCTTCCTCGAGAACGCCCTGATCAAGGCCCGCCACGCGGCCCGCTGCACGGGCCTGCCGGCGATGGCCGACGATTCCGGCCTCGAGGTCGATGCGCTCTCCGGTGCGCCGGGCGTGTGGTCGGCTCGCTATGCCGGCGTCGGCGCGAGCGATGCGGCCAATGTCAGCAAGCTGCTCGCCGCGCTTGAGGGGGTGCCCGACGCGGGGCGCGGCGCCCGGTTCCGCTGTGTCATCGTGCTGCTCCAGTCCGCCGACGATCCCGCGCCCAGGGTGGGCGAGGGGCGCTGGGAGGGGCGCATCCTGCGCGCGCCGCGGGGCGCAGGCGGCTTCGGCTACGACCCTGTCTTCGCGGATGGCGCGGCCGGCCCGAGCGCCGCGGAGCTGCCGGCGGCGCAGAAGCACGCGCGCAGTCACCGCGGCCAGGCGCTGCAGGCCCTGCTGCGCCAGCTGCAACCGGGATGATCGCTCCGCCGCTCGCTCTCTACATCCATTTTCCGTGGTGCGTGAGCAAGTGCCCGTACTGCGATTTCAACTCCCATGCGCTCAAGGGCGAGGTTCCCGAGGAACGCTACCTCGAGGCCCTGCGCCTCGATCTGGAGTCGCAGCTGGATCCTGCCGGGCCGCTGCTCGACGGCAGCGCCAGTCCGGTTGACCGCAGCGTCACCAGCATCTTCCTCGGCGGCGGCACGCCCAGTCTGTTCAGTCCCGACGCCATCGGGCGCGTGCTCGGGCAGGTGCGACAACTGCTTCCGGTGGCGGCCGATGCGGAGGTCACCCTGGAAGCCAATCCCGGCACGATCGAGCGTGGCCGTTTCGCGGGCTATGCCGCCGCCGGCGTGAACCGTGTATCGCTCGGCGCGCAGAGCTTCGATGCAGACGTGCTGAAGCGGCTCGGCCGCATCCATTCGCCGGCCGAGACCTGCGCCGCGGCAGAGGAGCTGCACGCCGCCGGCATCGCCAACTTCAACCTCGACCTGATGTACGCGCTGCCCGGCCAGGATCGTGCCGGCGCGCTGCGGGACGTGGAGGCTGCGCTGGCGCTGCGGCCTGCCCAGGTGTCGCATTACCACCTGACCATGGAGCCGGGAACGCCGTTCGCAGCGCTGCCGCCGCCCGGGTTGCCGGCTGACGAGCAGGCCGACGACATGCTCGAGGCCTGTCAGCAGCGGCTCGGCGCAGCCGGCTACGAGCGCTACGAGATCTCCGCCTATGCGCGGCCCGGACGCGCCTGTGCCCATAACCTGAATTACTGGCGTTTCGGTGACTATCTCGGCATCGGCGCGGGCGCGCACGGCAAGCTCAGCGTGCCGCGGCCCGACGGCCTCGGCTGGGAGGTGCGGCGCAGCCTGCGGCTCCGCGAGCCCCGTCGCTACCTGGGCAGTGTGCCGGGCGGGCTGACGGTCAGCGTCGTCGATCCCGCCCAACTGCCCTTCGAGTTCATGCTGAACGCGCTGCGGCTCATCGAGGGCGCCGACCGCGCCCTGTTCGAGTCGCGCACGGGCCTCGCCTGGGAAGGGGTCGAAGCTCGCGTGGCGGCGCTGGTCCGGAGGGGTCTGCTCGAAATGGCAGACCCAGGGCCCTCGTTCCGTCCGAGCGTGCGCGGTTTGGCATTCCTGAACGACATGCTGGTCGAATTCCTGCCAGAGGAATCGGGCACTTAGCGCAGGATGCGCGGCGAAAACCGGAAATATGCACAGCCGGCGCCGGCTGCGTCGAGAATTAAGGGATTACGTCTCATACCGCTTGCGGCGGCAAACGAACATCTTTCAAGCCTTTGTTTTTTAAGAACATACTGGCTTGGTCAAACTTTAGCCAAAACTGCAGAAACTCCAGCGCCCACCGTGCTTACAGCCTTTCGCAGCGCTTTGTTCCACAGACTTATCCACAGATCGTGTGGATAATCGCGATCGTAGTGATTGCCGGCCCACGGGGCTTGTGCCGGCCGGGCTGCGTGGCTATGCTTCGCGCCCTTTTTCCTCTTTAAAGACCGAAGGCCGACCATGAAAGCGTCGATTCATCCTGAGTACAAGGACATCACGGTCAGCTGCACCTGCGGCAACACCTTCCTGACCCGCTCCACGCTGGGCCAGGACCTGCAGGTCGAAGTGTGCTCGGGCTGCCACCCGTTCTACACCGGCAAGCAGAAAATGGTCGACACCGCGGGTCGCGTCGACAAGTTCCGCAAGAAGTACGCGGCAGCCGCCGGCGGCGCGCGCTGAGTCTGCCCGGCGCCCCGTTCTCAGGGGCGCCTCTCCGGGACTCCCGGCCGCGGGGCCCGGAACCTCCGGCCAGCCCCTGTGGCCGGAACTTCTGCTAGCTTGAGCGGATCGAACCAAGCTGACCGGTGCCGTTCCCGTGCGCCGGTGGAGGCGATCCTGATGCTCCGCTGGCTGTCTTTCCGCCCTGCCGCCGCTCTCGCGCTGCTGCTTGCAGGGGTTTGCGCCATTCCCGCGGGTCTGGCCCAGGGCAAGACCCCCGAGAGCTCCTCGGCGCGCAAGGCCCACGAACAGATCCTCAAGGCCTACGGCGTCTACGAGGACCAGACCCTCCAGGACTACGTCAGCGCGGTCGGCCAGCGCGTCGCCCGGCAGAGCTCCATGCCCGAAGCGGAGTTCAAGTTCATCGTCCTCGACGACGACTCGATCAATGCTTTCACCACCGGCTGCTGCTTCGTCTACGTGCACCGGGGGCTGCTGACCCACCTCAATTCCGAAGCCGAGCTCGCTTCGGTGCTCGGGCACGAAGTCGCGCACGTCACCCAGCGACATCCGCAGAAGCGCCAGACGCAGGGCGTCCTGGCGGGCCTGGGCGCCATGGCCGCGGCCGTGCTCACCGGCTCCGGGGCGGTCGGCGAACTGGCGAACATCGGCGCTTCGGCCTGGATGCAGGGCTATGGCCGCGCCAACGAACTCGAGGCGGACCGCTACGGGCTCGCCTTCTCGACCCGCGCCGGCTACCGCCCCGAGGCGATGGGCGAGGTCTTCGAGATGTTCCGCCGCGGCGAGCGCTTCGAGATCGACCGCGCCCGCGCCGAAGGCCGCGAGCCCCGCATCTACCACGGGCTGTTTTCCTCGCATCCGACGCCTGACGCCCGGATGGTGCAGGCGGCCAAGGGTGCGGCGAACCTGGACGCAGGTCCGCCGGGGGGCTGGGTCGAGGGGCGCGACGCCTATCTCGATAAACTGGACGGACTGGTCTACGGCTCGAGCCGCGTGCAGGGCATCGTGCGCGACAATCGCTTCTACCACGCCGACCTGGGCATCACGCTGGCCTTCCCCCGGGGCTGGACGGTCGAGAACCAGCGCGACCGCCTGCTCGCCCATACCGTCAACCGCGACGCCATCATGCAGATCACGGTCCGCGAGGCTAAGGCCAGCCAGTCGCCCCGGGAGTTCCTGCTGAGCCAGCTCGGCGGTGCGTCCATCAAGGGCGGCGAAGCCCTGAGCTCGCACGGGATGGAGGGCTACAGCGTGGTGACCACTACGGGTTCACCGCTGGACGGGGGTGCGGGCCCGGTGCGCTGGATCGTGCTGTACCGCGGTCGTAGCGCTTACCTTTTCGCGGGCGCGAGCCGGTCCGCGCGCGCGTCCGTCCCCGAGGCTGACGGACTCTTCCAATCCGTGGCCGAAACCCTGCGCGGCCTCAAGCCCACGGAATACCCGCTGGCCGAGCCCTACCGGCTGCGCGTGCGCACCGCGACGGCGGACACGAAACTCGAGGACGAGGCTGCCAGCGTGCCGGTGCAGCGCTACCAGAAAGAAGAGCTGCTGCTGATCAACGGGCTCTATCCCGACCGCAAGCTCAAGCCCGGCGATCTCTACAAGGTGGTCGAGTAGTACGAATTACCGGGAAGCGCTTCACGTTACGGTGCGGTGTTCCCTTGATTCCGAGCGCCGGAAGTGTCAAGTTTCTGTTTCAACTTCGCACGGTTCGCGAAGGCTACTCCACGACTGAAAAAACATGGCCACCAAGAAATTCGAGCTGCTTGACGTCGCTTCCGGCAAGAAGACCGACCTCCCCGTCCGTTCCGGCACGATCGGCCCCGACGTCGTGGACATCGGCGCGCTGAACAAGGACCACGGAGTCTTCACCTTCGACCCCGGGTTCATGGCCACGGCCAGCACCGAGAGCAAGATCACCTACATCGACGGCGATGCCGGCGTACTCATGTACCGCGGCTATCCCATCGAGCAGCTCGCCGCGCACAGCTCCTTCGTCGAGGTGGCGTACCTGCTGCTGAACGGCGAACTGCCGGACCACAATCAGCTGGCCGAGTTCAACGTGAACATCCAGCGGCACACGATGATCAACGAGTCGTTGCTGCGCATGTTCAACGGCTTCCACTACAACGCGCACCCGATGGCGCAGGTCAGCGCGATCGTCGCCTCGATGTCCGCGTTCTACCACGACTCGATGGACATCTATAACCCGCGCCACCGCGAGATCTTCGCGCATCGCATCATCGCCAAGCTTCCGACCATCGCGGCGGCCGCCTACAAACACTCGCTTGGCCAGCCCTTCATCTACCCGCGCAACGACCTCGGCTACTGCGCGAACCTGCTGCACATGTTCTACGCGGTGCCCTGCGAGCCGTACCACATCGACCCGCTCGCCGCCCAGGCCCTCGACCTGCTGCTGATCCTGCACGCCGACCACGAGCAGAACGCCAGCACGTCCACCGTGCGCCTCGCCGGCTCGACCGGCGCCAACCCCTACGCCGCCATTTCCGCGGGTGTCTCCGCCCTCTGGGGGCCGGCGCACGGCGGCGCGAACGAGGCCGTCCTCGAAATGCTCGAGGAGATCGGCACGGTCGACAACATCCCGAAGTTCCTGGCCCAGGTGAAGGACAAGACCAGCAACGTCAAGCTCATGGGCTTCGGCCACCGGGTCTACAAGAACTTCGATCCGCGCGCCAAGATCATCCGCGAGATGTGCCACAAGGTGCTCGCCAAGATGGGCCGCGCCGACAACCCGCTGCTCGAGCTCGCCCAGCGTCTCGAGGAAATCGCGCTGAACGACGAATACTTCGTCTCGCGCAAGCTCTATCCGAACGTCGACTACTACTCCGGCATCATCTACAGCGCGCTCGGCATCCCGCGTTCGCTGTTCACGGTGATGTTCGCCATCGCCCGGACCGCCGGGTGGGTGTCGCACTGGCAGGAAATGATCGGCGACCCGGGCATGAAGATCGGCCGGCCCCGCCAGCTCTACACGGGCCCGGGCAAGCGCGAATACGTCGATATCAGCAAGCGCGGCTGAGGGCGTGCGGGCCTGAACGGCCCGCTCAGGCCGGCGCGCTCAGGCCGGCGCGTCGACCAGGGTCTCGACTTCCTCGAGGCCTGCGCGGCGCATCGGTCGGCCATTCACCGGGCTGATCGGCGCCTGCCGGATGCCATCCAGCGGGAACACCACGACCTCGACGGGCTGCCCGTCCACCTCGAATTCCAGCGAGGGCTGCGCGAGCACCCGCTCCGCGTTCATCCGGACCCGCTTCTCGCCGACTTCGTAGGCGATCTGCCGATCGATGAGCCGGAAAGTCACCGTCTCCGGGCGATCGGCGAACACGTGGATCTGCACGTCGCTGTGCGGCGTCGCGTTGCCCTGCAGCACCGGGCCCACCAGCCGCGGCTGGAACTCGCGCAGCACCTGCATCACGTCGACGGCCACCAGGCGCTGGGCCAGCAGGCTCTCGACATGTTCCTCGCCGCCGAACAGGCGCTGGTATTCCTCGAGTGCGGCCTCGACCTCCGCGTTGCGCGGGATCACTGCCTCATCGGTGGCGCCGAAGCGCTCTGCGGCCTTGCGCTTGGCGAAGCGGAAATCCTGAACGCCATGCTCGTACATGATGCGCGCGGCTTCCTGGGCCACTGCACGTCGCAGGTTGTCCGCCCGGGGCTGAGGTTTCTTCGGCATCGGCAGCGCTGCAGACGGTCAGAACAGGGGCTCTGCGGACTGCGCGGGGGCCGCGCCGCCCGGCGTGCCCGGGGCAGGGTAGGCCGTGCCGGTGTCAGAGCCGCCTGCGCCTTCGCCTTCGCCGCCCAGCACGCCACCGGTGGGGAGCCGATCCACCATGAAGGTTTCGAAGATGCCGTCCGGATCGTCGACGCTGGCGATGGCGCCGCTGAAGGGCGAGATGCGTACCTGCAGCAGCCCATTGGGCATCGGTCGCGGGGTCTCGCGCACTCCGCGCAGCGCTTCGCGCATGAAATACACCCAGACCGGAACCGCGGTACGACTGCCTTCCTCGCCTTCGCCCAGTGAGCGTTCCTGGTCGAACCCGACCCAGACGGAGGCCACCAGGCGCCGGTTGAAGCCGTTGAACCAGGTGTCCTTGGCGTCGTTCGTCGTGCCGGTCTTGCCCGCAAGGTCGCGCCGGCCGAGCGCGAGTGCCCGCTGGCCGGTGCCGCGCGTGATCACTTCGGACAGCATGCTGTCGATCAGCCAGGCGTTGGGCGCGCTGATGGCCCGCTCCGCGAGGCGCTCGGGCGGCAGCAGACAGCGCGGGCGCACCACTGCAGGCGCCGGGGGCGCCGCGACCGGTTGCTCGGCCACGGGATCCGCGGCCCCGGACTCCGTCTGGGGCTGCTCCGCCAGCGGGTCCGCCAGCGGATCCGCCGCCGCGGGGGCGTCTTCCGCGGGCATGGCTGCGGGTGCAGGTGCGGGCGGGGGCAGCAGGCTGGGGGCTTCGCACTCCTCCGCGGCGATCCGGGGCGCCGCCTCGTAGAGGACCTTGCCGCTGGGATCCTCGATCCGTTCGATGAAGTAGGGCGCGACCCGGAAGCCGCCGTTGGCGAAAACCGCGTAGCCCGCCGCGACTTCCAACGGCGTCGCCTGCAGGGTGCCGAGCGCGAGCGTGAGGTTGGCGGGCAGCGTGGCGCGATCGAAGCCGAAGCGCGCCGCATGATCGACCACGGGCCTGATGCCCATCTGCTGCAGCATGCGGATCGAAACAAGGTTCCGCGATTTCACGAGCGCCTCGCGCAGGCGAGTCGGGCCATAGAACTCGCCGCTCGAGTTCTCGGGCCGCCAGGCTTCTTCCAGCCCGGCGCTGTCGATCACGATCGGGGCGTCCATGATCACGGAGGAGGGCGTGAACCCGTTTTCGAGCGCAGCCGAATACAGGAACGGCTTGAATGCCGAGCCCGGCTGGCGCCGCGCCTGGGTCGCACGGTTGAACTTGCCCGATTCCCGGTCGAAGTAATCGAAGCCACCTACCAGGGCGGCGACCGCGCCGTCCTCCGGGTCCAGTGCGACCAGTGCCGACTGCGCTTCAGGCACCTGCACCAGCTGCGCGGCGCCCTGGCCCGCAAGTACATAGACCACGTCGCCGCGGCTCAGGACCTCGGCGGCGGTCTTGGGCGCGGCGCCGGGCCGCTGCCCGGGCTGCGCCCGACGCGCCCAGGACATGCCCTCCCAGGGCAGGTTGGTGAAGCCCGGGCCCTTGACGAACAGGCGCGCGGAACGCTCGCGCACTTCCATGACGATGGCCGGCGACAGCCCGCCCACCATCGGGAATTCGTCGATCAGCGCGCCCAGCCGCGCCGCATCCTCCTTGCCGTCGAGCTCGATGCGCGATTGCGCGCCGCGCCAGCCGTGGCGGCGGTCGTATTCCAGGAGCCCGAGGCGCAGCGCACGGTTCGCCGCCGCCTGCAGCCGGGTGTCGACGGTGGTGTAGACCCGATAGCCCTGGTCCTGCGCGGCGGCGCCGAAGCGCTTCACGATCTCGAGCCGGGCCATTTCGGCCACATAGGGGGCCTCGACCTCGTAGGAGGGCGAATGCAGGCTCGCCTGCACCACCTCGGCAGCGGCCCTGGTGGCCGTGGCGCTGTCGATGAAACCGAGCTCGGTCATGCGCCGCAGCACATAGCCGCGTCGCTGGGTCGCTGCTTCCGGGTTGTTGATCGGGTTGTAGCGCGAGGGGGCCTGGGGCACGCGCGCCAGCGTGGCGGCCTCGGCCAGGGTCAGCTGGTCCAGCGTCTTGCCGAAGTAGAGTTCGGCCGCCGCACCGACGCCGTAAGCGCGTTTGCCGAAGCTGATGACGTTCAGGTAGAGCCCGAGGATCTGCTCCTTGGTGAACTCCTTCTCGATCCGGTAAGTGAGGAATATCTCCGGGATCTTGCGCCGCCAGGTGCGATCCTGGCTCAGGAACATGTTCCTCGCCGTCTGCATGGTGATCGTGCTGGCGCCCTGCCGGTTGGTTCCGGGCACGACGTTGACGAGCGCGGAGCGCAGGATGCCCTGGTAATCGAAGCCCGAATGCTCAAAGAAGCGATCGTCCTCGGCGGCGAGGAAGGCCTGCCGGACCAGCAGTGGAATCTGGTCGTAGGCGACCGGGATCCGCCGCTGCTCGCCGATCTGGGCGATCAGCTGGCCGCTGCGGGAGTAAATGCGCAGGGGAACCTGCAGTTCCGTGTTGCGCATCGCCTCGACGCTGGGCAGCGAGGGCTGGAGGTAGACATAGGCTCCGGAAACGCCCATGGCCGCGACCAGCGTGACGCCGATCACGGCTGCGCCGCCCAGTAAGCCAGTTTTCAAGATTGTTCGGTTCAAGGGCCCGTCCCGTTGCTTGCGCGGCCAGACATGGCTGTGCATAGTACCGGCGGTAGTTCTGGCAAACCCATCGAAAGATGGGGACGCAAAGCCTCCGGTCTAAAGGCTCATGGCCTATGACAGCGGGGCTGCCGACCCGGTTCACGCTCCCGCGCTTCTGTCGCGGGCCTTCCGGGCCGCCCTGCGTCCCCGTCTGTTCGCGGACCGCAGGTTGATCTGGATGGCGCTTCCCCCAGTCTCTAAACCGATACCAGCCTGCGCGGGCGTTCAATTTAACCTTTTCCTGAGATATAGTGTCGTGGGGTTTCTGTCCGTTCACCGGTTTGTCCCATAAGTCACTGAAAACAGGAAGAATCTGGTGTTCCTCTTCGGCCGCAAGCATCGTTCACTGATCGGACTCGATATCACGACGTCCTCGGTGAAGCTCATTGAGCTCTCGATGTCGGGGGGGCAGTACCGCGTGGAGGCCTATGCGGCCGACGCCACCCCGGCCAACGCCATCAACGAGAAAATCATCGTGGATGCCGACGCCGTGGGCGAATCGATCCGCCGCGCCATGAAGCGCGCCGGCACCAAATGCAAGGACGTTGCGATCGCCATCGGTGGGGACGCGGCGATCATCAAAGTCATCCAGATGCCGCGCAACATCCTGGCATCGGAGCTCGAGGCCCAGGTCGAACTCCAGGCCGACCAGTACATCCCCTTCCCCATGGACGAAGTCAGCTACGACTTCGAGGTCGTCGGTCCCTCCGAGAAGTTCCCTGACTCCCTGGACGTCATGCTGGTTGCCACCCGCAGCGAAGACGTCGAGGCCCGTAAAGCCGCCGTCATTGCCGCGGGCCTGATCCCGCGCATCGTCGACGTCGAGCCCTTCGCGCTCGAAAACGCCTGCAAGCTGATGACCCACCAGATGCCCGACGGCGGGCTCGACCGGACCGTCGCCGTGGTCGACTTCGGCGCCAGCAGCACCACCTTCAGCGTGCTGCGCAACCTGCGGGTCGTCTACACGCGCGATTTCGCGTTCGGCGGGCAGCAGCTCACCGAAGAAATCATGCGCACCTACGGCCTCTCGCTCGAGGAGGCCGGCCGCTCCAAGAAGGAGGGCGGACTGCCGGGCAATTACCAGGCCGAGGTCCTCGACCCCTTCATCGACGACATGACCCAGCAGGTCAGCCGCTCGCTGCAGTTCTACCTGGCCTCCGGCTCGGGACGTGAACAACCCGAGAAGATCCTCATCTGCGGCGGTTGCGCCAACATCACGGGTGTCGCGGACGTGATCGCGAGCCGGGTCGGTATCGCCGCCGAGCGCGGTGATCCGCTCGGCCAGATGAAACTCACCTCGCGCGCCAAGGCGCAGGCTGTCGGCCGCGACGCCACGGCGCTGCTCACGGCCTGCGGCCTCGCCCTGCGGAGCTTCGACGGCTGATGCCCCGCATCAACCTACTTCCCTGGCGCGAAGAGCAACGCAAGGAGCGCAAGCAGGCGTTCCTCGTGTCGATCGGTGGCGCGGCGGTCGCTGCGCTGGCGACGGCGTTCGCGTTCAACCTGTACTTCAATTCGTTGATCGGCGCCCAGCAGGCCCGCAACGACCGCCTGAACGCCGAGATCGCCACGCTCGACAAGCAGATCGCCAGGATCAACGACCTCGAGCAGCAGAAACAGCAGTTCATCGCGCGCATGGAAATCATCGAGCGCCTGCAGGGCTCGCGGCCCGAGATCGTCCATGTGTTCGATGACCTTGCGCGGATCGTCCCGGAGGGCGCGCAGCTGACGGCCCTGACGCAGACCGGTGCCCGGCTCAAGATCGAAGGTCTGGCCCAGTCGAGCACGCGCGTCTCCACGTTCATGCGCAACATCGACGAGAGCAAGTGGATGCGCAAGCCCGAGCTCGAAGTGATCGAGACCAAGGGCAAGGCCCCGCTGGGCTCCAATTTCGTGCTGTTCGCCGAGCAGGTCTCGGTCGTCGCCGAAGAGGCCGCCAAGGAAGCCGGGACCAAGGGCGGCACCCGCACCGCCGCGACCGGTGGCAGTCCATGAAGAAGCTCGCGCTGAACCTGAACCTGAATTTTCTCGAAGAGCTGAAGCAGGTCAACCAGCTCGATCCCCGGGAGCCGGGCCGCTGGCCGCTCTCGATCCGGATCCTCGCGGTGGTGCTCTGCTTCATCGTGCTGTCGGTGCTGCTGTCCTACCTCTTCGTGTGGAGCTCCAAGGCCCCCGAACTCGACCAGAAGCGCGCCGAAGAACTCACCCTGCGGGACACCTTCCGCACCCGCA
>CAJACZ010000057.1 GCA_903938365.1 uncultured Pseudomonadota bacterium
CGCTGGATGCCGAGCGCAAGGCCGCGATGGTCAGCAACCTGCTCGTGGTGCTGTGCGGCGATTCGGAAGTGCGGCCCATGATCAACACCGGAACGCTGCACGGCTGAACCGTGCCGGAGCCGGGGCTCAGCCGCGCGAATCCTCCGTCGCGGCGGTTGCGCCGAAGGCCGCGTCCACCTGCACCAGCAACTGGCTGAGTTCGCCCGTCATCAGCGCGAAGTCGATGTCAAACTGCTCGGCTGCGTCGGCCTCGCCTCCGCCGTCACCGGGCTCGCTCGAAATCCCCAGGAACTCCACTCGTTTGACCTCAAGTTTCTCGTTGAGGACGAACGATACGCGGCCGGACCAGCTCAGCCCGACACGGGTCACTACGAGGCCGTTCTCGATGTGGGTCTGAACCTGGCGCGGTTCGAAAGGATGGCGCGAGTAACGGACCGTGGCCTTCGATTTGTCGGCCGCCTTGAGTTCCAGATCATTCTCGATGAGAAAGTCCTGGGGGACATCGCCGTACAACAGCCAGGCCGCCATCCGGGGCTGGGGCGATCGATCACCCTTGAGGGGCTGCACTGCGAAGCTGTCGATCGACTTGCGCAGGAATTCGACCACCTGCTCGGCACGATTGGCGCTGGCCGCCTCGACCACGAACCAGCCTCCCACCGGATCGATCCATGCGGCCGTCACGACACGCCGAGTCAGCGCCCGGGCGCGCAGTTCCTCGGTGACGCGCAGCTTGAGGTCGCGCATCTGCCGGCGGCCCAGCGGGAATCCCTGCTCGGCCGCGATCTCCACTGCGCGATCCTTGGTGAACTGCCGGATGACCGAAGACGGCAGCAGCTTCTGCTCGGTTCCCAGCGCGATCAGCTGATGCTGCCCGACCGTGTGCACCAGTCGTCCGGTCGGGGAAGCGATCACCCAGCCGCGGCACGACATTTCCAGCGGCCCGCAGGGCTGGAGCGTGCTGCGCTCGAGCCGCTGCTCCAGGTCCGCCGCGGACAGGGACCAGCCCTCGGGCAGTCGGTACACGACGAGGTTTTTGAACAGCATGGTTCTCGGGGGGCGCGATACGGGGGTCGCAGTATATAGTCGTCCCGCGACCGCGCGGGAACGGCGGCAGGAGCCAGAGCATGACCCTGACGATCCACGGCATTCGCAACTGCGACACCATGAAGCGTGCGCGCGCATGGCTCGACGAGCACGGCGTTTCCTGTGCCTTCCACGACTACAAGACCGACGGGATCGATCGGGCCACGCTCGAGCGCTGGTGCCGCACGGCGGGGTGGGAGTCCCTGCTCAACCGCGCCGGCACCACGTTTCGCAAGCTCCCGGAACCCGCCCGTGCCGGGCTGGACGAACGCAGGGCCATCGAGCTGATGCTGGGACAGCCTTCGATGATCAAGCGGCCTGTACTGGAGGGGCCCGGCCACCTGCTGGTCGGATTCAACCCTGCAGCCTATTCGGCTGCACTGCAGCCCTCAGTCCAGCAGGAAAAGTGACAGCCGCGGCACGGCAGCAACCACCACCAGCGCCACCAGCATGATGGCGATGAAGGGCAGCACCGCCCGACATACGGTCTTAAAGTCCA
>CAJACZ010000058.1 GCA_903938365.1 uncultured Pseudomonadota bacterium
CTCGGCTTCGACGCCTACTGTGCGCAGGTGGCCGAGGTGCGCGTCAACGGCGGCATCGTCTGGGGACTCAGCGCCGCACTCAACGGCCAGATCCGTTTCAGTCGGGGCACTGCCGTCGAGACCAACTTTCACCTCGGTCCGGTCATCCGGATCGACGAACTGCCGCGGATCGACGTGCACCTGCTGCGCACCGATCACAAGCCCGGCGGATGCGGCGAGGCGAGCGTGCCGGCCGTCGCCCCCGCGCTGGCCAGCGCGATTCATGCGGCCACCGGCGTGCGGCCGCGCCGATTACCCTTTGTCGAAGCAGGTATCGAACCGGCCTGAGCCAGGTTCGCGGGGAAACACACGATGGATATTCAACGGATCGGGTTCTGGCTCGGGGCTGTGCTGTTCGCGGCCATGCTGCTCGTCGATCCGCCCGCAGGCCTGTCCGAAGCGGGCTGGAAGACTGCCGCGGTGACCGTGCTGATGGCCTGCTGGTGGTTCACTGAGGCGGTGCCCGTGTCGCTCACCGGCAGCATCCCTTTCCTGCTGCTGCCGCTGCTCGGGGTGGTGCGTGCCGACGAAATCGCGGGCAAGTACATGGCACCGGTGCTGTTCCTGATCATCGGAGGCACGCTGATCGGGCTCGCCTTCGAGAAGTGGAACCTGCACCGTCGCGTGGCGCTGATGGTGGTGTCGAGGGCCAGTCCGGATCCGCGGCACCTGATGCTGGCGATCATGGTGGTGACGGCCGCCATTTCGATGATCGTCAACAACTCGGCAACGACCGTGATGATGCTGCCGATCGCGACGGCGGCACTCGGCGCGCTCGCGCCGGCGCTGGACGGACCCAACGCCAGCCGCGACGAGCGGAATTTCGGCGCGGCCATGGTCCTCGCCGTCGCCTATGCGTCGAACATCGGTGGCTTCGGGACGCCCATCGGCACCCCGGTCAATCCGATCATGCTGGGCATCCTCGAGCGCACCCTCAACGTGCAGATCAGTTTCGTCGAGTGGCTCGCCTTCGGGCTGCCCTTCGTGATCATCGGCATTCCAGCCTGCTGGTGGATGCTCTGCCGGGTGACGCTGCCGTTCCGGTTGCAGGCCGCAGATCCGGTCGCACTGGCTGCGGCGATCGGTCATTCAGCGCCCATGACCACACCCGAAAAGCGCGTGGTCGCCGTCGTGCTGCTGACCAGCGCCGCGTGGGTTCTCCAGCCGCTTCTGCAGCCGGTGCTGCCCGGGTTGACCGATGCCGGCATCGCGATCGCCGCAGCGGTGGCGCTCTGCGTGCTGCCGAGCGGCGAGGTGGGCGGAAAACGCGGTCGCTACCTCCTCGAGTGGCAGGACGCACGCAATGCCCCCTGGTACCTGATCCTGCTGCTGGGCGGGGGTCTCGCACTCGCAGACGTCGTCGTGCAGAGCGGGCTCAGCGCATGGTTGGGCGCGGCGCTGGGCAGTTTCGCAGGCCTGCCGCTGCTGCCGCTGCTGGTCGTCATTTCGATCATGTGCGTGCTGGTCACCGAGTGTGCGAGCAATGTCGCCACCGCGACGATCTTCATGCCCATCGCTGCGAGCCTTGCGATTGCAGGTGGACACGATCCGCTCCCGGCGGCCATGGTCGCGGGACTGGCCGCGAGCATGGGCTTCGCAAATCCGGCGGCAACTTCCTCCAATGCCATGGTGTTCGCCACCGGGCGGCTGCGGGTGACCCAGATGTTCCGCTCGGGGCTGCTCTTCGACCTCTTCGGGGCGGTGCTGATCGCGCTGATCTGCGCCTGGATCGTCCCGCACCTGGGACTGCGCTGAAGCCGGGACAGCGGAAACGCCCGCCATGATCGAATCCCGCCATGACATCGTGATCGTCGGCGCGGGATCAGCGGGCTGCGTGCTGGCGAACCGTCTCAGCGCCGACGGGACACTGCGCGTGCTGCTTCTGGAGGCCGGTGGCGCGGACCGTAACCCGTTCATCCACATGCCGGCCGGGATCGCGCGGCTGGTCGACGATCCCGACATCGACTGGCGCTATCACACCGAACCGGAGCCGCATCTCGATGGTCGGCGGCTGTACTGGCCCCGCGGGCGGGTGCTCGGTGGCTCGAGCTCGATCAATGCGATGTGCTACACGCGCGGGCAGCCGGCTGACTACGACGACTGGGCGGCGCGCGGTAACCCGGGCTGGGATTCGGCTTCCGTGCTGCCGTACTTCCTGCGGATGGAGGACCACTGGCGCGGCGCATCTGCCTGGCACGGGGCCGGCGGGCCGCTAGCGGTGTCGCGCGGATCGGCCTGCAACCCGCTGAGCCGCGTGTTCGTCGCCGCCGCCCAGAGTCTCGGCATCCCGCTCAACGACGACTTTAACGGCGCACGGCAGGAAGGTGTCGGGTTCTACGACGTGACCCAGCGCGACGGGCGCCGCTGCTCCACGGCGGTCGGCTACCTGCGACCGGCACGCGTCCGGCCAGGTCTCGAGGTGCGGACGCGTGCCCGCACCCTGCGCGTCCTGCTTGAGGCCGGGCGGGCCGTGGGCGTCGAATACCTCGAAGGGGGCAGCCTCCGCACAGCCCGGGCGGACCGCGAAGTGATCCTCTGTGGCGGCACGATCGGCTCTCCGCAACTGCTGATGTATTCCGGCATCGGGCCGGCTGCGGCGCTCGGCGCCGCCGGGCTGCCGGTCGCCCATGACCGGCCCGGGGTAGGGGCGAACCTGCAGGATCACCTGGACGTCTGCACGCTGTACCGGTCCCTGCAGCCCGTCACCTACGACTTCAACGCCCTGCAGCAGGCCTGGGTCGGTCTGCGCTACCTGCTGACCCGATCGGGCCCCGGAGCGTCGAACGTGGCTGAAGCCGGCGCGTTTCTGCGCAGCAGCGTGGCCGAGGACTCACGTCCGGACATCCAGCTGCATTTCGTGCCCGCGCAACTCGACGACCACGGGCGACACCGCCTGCCCGGCCACGGGTTCACGGTCCATGCCTGCGCACTCCGGCCCCGCAGCCGCGGACGCATCCTGCCCGCCGGCTCCGATCCGCTGGCCGCGCCGCGCATCGAGGCCCGTTACCTGGTCGAGCCCTCCGATCTCGACTGTCTGCTCGAGGGCATCGCCGTGTCGCGCGAGATCGTTGCCCAGTCGCCCTTCGACGCGTTTCGCGGAAGGGAGATCTTTCCGGGTGCCGATGCGCGTGACCGCGATGCGCTGCATGCTTTCGTGCGGCGCAAGGCCGAGAGCATCTACCACCCGGTGGGCACCTGTCGCATGGGCCCCGCCGACGATCCGGGTGCCGTGGTGGATGCGCGCCTCCGGGTGCACGGGGTCGAAGGCCTCCGCGTTGTCGATGCCTCGGTGATGCCCCGGATCGTCAGCAGCAACACCAACGCCGCCACCATCATGATTGCCGAGCGGGCCAGCGACTGGATACTCGCCGGGCCTTAGGCGCCAGGCCGACTCCCGGTTCAGTCCGTCGGTGCGGCGGCCGCGAAGGCCGGCAGGCCGCGCAGGTGCTCGTCGATGGCGAGCAGGCGCGGGAACGCCGAAAGCGCGCAACCGGCGCGGCGCGCATTGAACATCTGCGGCACGAGGCACAGGTCCGCGAGGCTGACCATCCCACCGAAGCAGAATCCGCGCGTGGGTCCGTGGTGCTGCACCCGTTGTTCGAGGGCAGTGAAGCCTTCGAGGATCCAGTGTCGTGCCCAGGCCTCGACCGCGTCCTCACCCAGCCCGAGCGTGTCCTGAAGGTACCGGCGCACCCGAAGGTTGTTCAGGGGGTGGATGTCGCAGGCGATGGCGAGTGCCATGGCGCGCACGATGGCGCGGTCCGCGGGTCGCCGGGGCAGCAGCGGGGGATCGGGGTAGGTCTCATCGAGATACTCGAGGATCGCCAGCGACTGCGTCAGCACCGAATCCCCGTCGCGCAGCACGGGCAGCAGGCCCTGCGGATTCATCGCACGGAAGCCCGGCGTCCGCTGCTCGCCGCCGCCGCGCAGCAGGTGCACAGGCACCAGGGTGTGGGGCAGGCCCTTGATGCCCAGCCCGAGCCGTACCCTGTAGGCGGCAGAACTTCGTGGATAGTCGAAGAGGACCCTTTCCGTGCCGGGCATGACAAGAACCGGATAACTAGTTACAGTTGAAACTAACATGCACCGCACCGGAGGACAACAGCCATGACCCAGCCCCTCGATAACCCGCTCGGTCTCGACGGCTTCGAGTTCGTCGAGTTCGCGGCGCCCCAGCGGGGCATCATCGAGCCGGTATTGCAGCAGATGGGTTTCGAGGCGATTGCTCGCCACCGCTCCAAGGACGTCACGCTGTTCCGGCAGGGGGGCATCAACCTGGTCGTGAACCACGAGCCGCGCAGCCTCGCGGCCTATTTCGCGGAGGAACACGGGCCCGGCGCGTGCGGCATGGCGTTCCGCGTGCGCGACGCGCACGAGGCCTATGCCGAAGCGCTGCGGCGCGGCGCACAGCCGGTGGACATCCCTACCGGTCCCATGGAACTGCGCCTGCCCGCGATCAAGGGCATCGGTGGCGCGCCGATCTACCTCATCGACCGCTATGAGGAATCCGCCGCGATCTACGACATCGATTTCCGCTTCTTCCCCGGGGCCAGCCGGACACCGCAGGGCGTCGGGCTGCAGCGCATCGACCATCTCACCCACAACGTGTACCGCGGTCGCATGGCTCACTGGGGCGGGTTCTACGAGCGGATCTTCGGCTTCCGCGAGATCCGGTATTTCGACATCCAGGGCGCTCATACGGGCCTCGTGTCCCGCGCGATGACGGCGCCGGACGACCAGATCCGGATCCCCCTCAACGAGGAATCGCGACAGGGTGGTGGCCAGATCGAGGAGTTCCTGATGCGCTTCAACGGCGAAGGCATCCAGCACATCGCGCTGTCGACCCCGAACCTCCTGGACACCGTCGACCGGCTGCGCGCACGCGGCGTTCCGCTGATGAGCGCACCGCCGGATACCTACTACGACATGCTCGAGGGCCGGCTGCCGGGCCACGGGGAGCCTGTCGAGGCGCTGCAGGCCCGCGGCATCCTGCTGGACGGGTCTACCCGGCCCGAGCGACGTCTGCTGCTGCAGATCTTCTCCGAGTGCCTCATCGGCCCGGTGTTCTTCGAGTTCATCCAGCGCGAGCGGGACGAGGGCTTCGGCGAGGGCAACTTCAAGGCGCTGTTCGAGGCCATGGAGCGCGATCAGCTGCGGCGGGGGGCGATCTCGTGATCCGCCGGATCCACCATGTGGCCTATCGCTGCAACGACATGGCCGAGACGGTCGCCTTTTACCGCGACCATCTGGGCATGCAATTCACCATGGCCTTTGCGGAAGACCGGGTGCCGTCGACCCGGGAACCGGACCCGTACATGCACGCCTTCCTGGATGCAGGTGGCGGCAACGTGCTCGCGTTCTTCGAGCTGCCCACGCGGCCCCCGATGGGCCGGGACCCGAATACCCCGGCGTGGGTCCAGCACATCGCCTTCGAAATCGGCAGCCTCGACGAGCTTGCCGCGGCCAGGGAGCGCCTGCAGCAGGCGGGCATCGATGTGCTGGGACCCACCGACCACGGAGTCTTCCAGTCGATCTACTTCTTCGATCCGAATGGCCACCGGCTCGAGCTCGCCGTGAACACCGGCACGCCCGAGCAGCTGGCACGCGCACGCGCCGTCGCACCGGCGATGCTCGAGGAATGGACTCGCACCCGGCGCGCGCCGCGCCACGCATCCTGGCTCCATGAGGCCGAGTTCGCCGACCCGGAGGCCCGCTCATGAAGCTCGCGAGCCTGAAGCAGGGGCGCGATGGCGGGCTCGTCGTCGTGTCCCGGGATCTGCGGCGGATGCTGCCGGCGAGCGGCATTGCACCCACGCTGCAAGCCGCGCTCGACCGCTGGGATGAATGTGCGCCCGGACTCGCAGCGCTGGCGGAACGGCTCGAACCCTGGACCGGGGAGGGCGAAGCGTTCGATGCCGCGCTCTGCGCGGCGCCGCTGCCCCGCGCCTACCAGTGGGCGGACGGCTCGGCGTACGTGAACCATGTCGCCCTGGTGAGGCGTGCGCGCGGGGCTGAGCTGCCCGAGAGCTTCTGGAGCGATCCCCTGATGTACCAGGGCGGCTCCGACAGCTTCCTGGGTCCGCGTGAGCCGATCCTCATGGATACCGAGGCCTGGGGCATCGATTTCGAGGGCGAGGTGGCCGTGGTCACGGGCGATGTTCCGCAGGGCGCCGATGTGTCGACGGCCGGCCGGGCCATTCGCCTGGTGATGCTGGTCAACGACGTGTCGCTGCGCGAGCTGATCCCGGCCGAGCTCGCCAAGGGTTTCGGGTTCTTCCAGTCGAAGCCCTCGTCGGCCTTTTCACCCGTCGCCGTCACGCTCGACGAACTCGGCGCCGCCTGGGACGGGCGGCGATTGCACGGGACGCTCGAGGTCTCGCGCAACGGCGCGCTGTTTGGCCGTGCGGATCCGGGTGTCGACATGAGTTTCGACTTCGCGACGCTGATCGCGCATGCCGCGCGCACCCGCCCGCTGGGGGCCGGCACCATCATCGGCTCGGGCACGGTGTCCAATCGGGCTGCCGACGGTGGGCCGGGTCGTCCGGTGAGTGACGGCGGGCTCGGCTATTCGTGCATCGCGGAGCAACGCACGGTGGAAACACTCCATGCCGGCAAGCCGGCCACGCCGTTCCTGCACTTCGGCGAGACGGTGCGGATCGAGATGCGTGATCCCAGCGGCCAGTCCATCTTCGGGGCGATCGAACAGCATGTCGAAAAGCGCCGCTGAGACTCGTGTGCGGCTCGAGCGCTTCCTGCCTTACCGGCTCTCGGTGCTCACCAACCGTGTCAGCAGCGCCATTGCGGCGAGCTACTCGCGTCGTTTCGGGCTGTCCATCCCCGAGTGGCGGGTGATGGCGGTGCTGGCGGATTCGCCCGGGCTCGCCGCTTCCGAGGTGGCCGGGAGGACCGCCATGGACAAGGTCGCCGTGAGCCGTGCCGTCGCCACGCTGCTGCGCGCGGGTCGCCTCACGCGCCGCATGGCCACGGGGGATCGCAGGCGCTCGGTGCTCGCACTGTCGGCGGCGGGGGCAGCCGTCTATGCGGAAGTGGCTCCGATCGCGCTGCAGCACGAACGGGAACTGCTGCGCGCGCTCGCACCCGCGGACCGCGCGGCGCTGCAGCGGATCCTGTCGCTGTTGCTTGCACACACGGACCCCGAGACACCCAGTCCGTGACGCCGCCGGCGGCGCCCGGCTCTCCGGCATTCGCGCCGTGCCGCCTAGGGATCGCGACGCGACCACCATGAAGCGAGCAGGGCGCCGCTCACGTTATGCCAGACGCTGAACAGAGCGCCCGGTAGTGCGGCCACCGGCGTGAAGAGCTTGAGCGCCAGCGCGACGGCGAGACCCGAGTTCTGCATGCCGACTTCGATCGCGATGGTGCGCGCGCTGCGCCTGTCGGCGCGGGCGAGCCGTGCGAGGGCGTAGCCGGCACCGAGACCGATGGCGTTGTGCAGCACGACCGCGGCCACGACGCTGCCGCCCACCGTGGCGAGGCGCGGCGCGTTGAGCGCCACGATGATCGCGATGATCAGGACGATCGACAGGGACGATACGGCGGGGAGCAGTGCCTCGACCCGCGCGATGCCGGGGCCGAGGGCGCGGCGCAGCAGCATGCCCGCGATGACTGGGCCGAGCGCGACCTGCGCGACGGTCAGGACAAGGTCGCGCTCTGGAACATCCACTGCACGTCCGAGCAGCAGCTGCAGCAGCAACGGCATCATGAAGATGGCCAAGAGCGTCGACAGTGCCGTCATCGTCACGGACAGGGCGACATCGCCGCGCGCCAGGTATGTCACGAGGTTGGACGCGGTGCCGCCACTGGTGGCACCGACGAGATACACGCCCACGGCGAGTTCCGGAGGAAGCTCCAGCAGGGCAGCGACACACCACGCTGCGGCGGGCATCACCGTGTACTGCAGGGCCAGTCCCAGCGCGACGAGCCGGCCGCGGCCCGCGACGGCCTTGAAGTCCGCTGGTGCCAGCGTGGCCCCCATGCCGAACATCACCAGCATCAGCAGGGGCACGATGGCCGCGCCGCCCGCCTGGAACAGCTGCGGCCACTGGTAGGCGACAGCGGCAAGCAGCAGGGCCCACAGCGGAAAGCCCTGGGTCAGCGAGCGGGACAGCACGTGATAGGACCTCCGGTTCAGCGCCGCATTCTGGCATCCCCCGCACGGCTGCGTCTGCGCTACATTGGGGCACACGCTGGTTCATTCTTGCGGGTACCGCACACACCATGTCGCGAATTCTCGGTGCACTGTCCCGTTGGCTGATCGGTCGTCTCGGTCTCCTGCTGCTTGCTCTGGTGGCGCTGCTGGGAGCGGCCTGGCTGGAAGGCGAGTGGACCCGGCTGCAGCGGGCTGGTGCCGACCTGCCGCGCCTCGAGCAGAGGCTCGCAGAGCTTCGGACGGAGCGCGCCGACCTGTCGCAGCGCATCGAAGACGCCGAGGCGCAATGGGCGCGGCGGCGCGAGCGGTTGCAGCAGGGGCTCGAGGAGAGCCTGGGCGATCTGGACGCGGCCATCGACCGTACCGAAGGTCCCTGGCGGATCGCCCTGGCGCGCTTCACCGAGGTGGAGACGCAGGCGCGCAGCGCACGGCAGGCGGCCGATGCCGCTGCCGTCGACAGGGACCGCCTCGTCCGCGAGGTCGCCTGGTGGCCGTGGCCGCTGGATCTGGGCCGCAAGGCGGAGCTCGCCGCGGCGCGGGCGCGGCTCGCGGTGCTCGAGCAGCAGGCCCGCTCGTGGGAGCTTGCGCGGGACCGTGTTGCGCCCGCGATCCGGAACTCGCCACTGCAGGGTCTGCTCGACCAGCGCCAGCGAGCGCAGGCCGAGGCGCTCGCGCTGCAGCAGGCGTCTGCGCCGGGGGCGGCTGAACTCGAGCGCACCCGCGAACTTCGCGAGCGCGACATCGAACTGCTCCAGGCCAGCCTCGAAGCGCGCCGTGCCGAACTGGCCAGGGATCCGGTGCGCCGACTGCTGGATGGCGCGCGGGCGAAGCTGCCCGCAGCGTTCGGCATCGTGCTGATCGCAACGCTGCTGCCCGTGCTGTTGAAGGCCGCGATGTTCTTCGGTGTCGCCCCGCTCGCCGCCCGCCTGCCGCCGATCCGTCTGCTGCCGATTCCGGGCCCCGGCGTCGATCCTCCGCCCGTGCCGCACGCCCAGCGGTCTGCCGTTTCCCTGCCTGTAGAACTCGGTGCGGAGGAAGAATTGCTGCTGCACCCGGACTTCCTGCAGAGCAGCAGCGAGGACGCGGCGAAACGGACCCGGTGGCTGCTCGATCCGCGCATGCCTTTCTCAAGCCTGGCGTCGGGGATGTATCTGCTGACCCGGATTGCACCGCAGCCCACGATCGCGGCGGTACCGTCGTCCACCCGGGTGGTCGTGTCCTCAAGGACCGATCCCTACTCGGAAGTCGGGGCGATCACGCTGCCGTCGGGCGCTTCGATGGTGATCCAGCCCCGGGCGCTGGCCGGAGTGCGCAAGCCGCAGTCCAGCCCGCTGCGGATCACGCGCCACTGGCGCCTGGGAAGCCTGCATGCGTGGCTGACCCTGCAGCTGCGTTACCTCGTCTTCCACGGCCCCTGCACGCTGCTGCTCAAGGGTTGTCGCGGCGTGCGCGCCGAGCAGCCGGATTCTGGCAGCCCCCGCGTCATCAATCAGTCGGCAACGCTGGGGTTCAGCACGCCGCTCGAGTACCGGAACACGCGGTGCGAGACCTTCGTCCCTTACCTGCGTGGGCAGGAAGACCTCTTCAACGACGTGTTTTCGGGGGCGGGCGGACTCTTCGTCTACGAGGAACTGCCCGCCGCACGGCGCAAGGCAGGCATCACCGGCCGGGGGCTGGAGGGACTCTTCGACGTGCTGCTGAGGCCGTTCGGCGTATGAACCCGCCGGGCGATCTCAGGAAATCCAAAGTCGACTGACTCATCGTGGGATAATCCGCTCATGATTCCCCTCAGGCACGAGCTCAGGCTGACCCTCACGCGGGACGAGAAAGCCCGTGCCGGCTTTGTCTCAGCCCTGCGTCGGCATGTGCTCGACACCCTGGCCCGCGAAGTCCGGCAGGATTACCAGTCCCAGGTCGAGCCTGGCTTGACCCGTGATGGCCTCGAGCCCGGCGCCGAAGACATCCATCGCGCGCTCCGCGGCCGCGACGCGTTCCGCTTCTACTCGGCGCTGCGCGTCGGATCCCAGGACATGCTCTACCAGACGGTCCGGCCCGCAGTCGAGCGGGAGCAGGATCGCCTGGTCAGTACCGCCGAGCGGCTGTCGCACAAGCCCGGGCTCGGGACCCTGACGCTGCACCCGGGGCTGGCCGTCCCGCGCTCGGTGAGTGCGGTCGATATCCATCTCATGCCCGGCAGTTACGACACGGAATACCGCGAGGCCGACCTGACGATGGGTGCGGTGTTCGAGAACCGTCTGGCCATCTCCACCTTCGGCGTGTTCGGCCCGAACCTCGACGACATCGGGCAATCGATCGCGCGGTTCGTGCGTGAACGGCATCCGGGTTTCGCGCCACGGGACATCCTCGACCTCGGCTGCACGGTGGGCCACAACACCGGTGCCTGGAAGGACGTATTCCCCGCAGCGTCGGTCCGCGGCATTGATGTCGCGGTGCCCTGCCTGCGCTATGCGGCGGCGCGCGCGCGGGCCCAGGGCCGCGCCGTCGATTTCGAACAGATGAACGCCGAGGACCTGCAGTTCCCCGACCACAGTTTCGACGTGGTGTTTTCTTCGATGTTCCTGCACGAAGTGCCCGCCAGGGGAATCCCGCGCGTGCTCGCGGAGGCCTATCGGGTGCTGCGGCCCGGTGGCCTGATGCTGCACATGGAGCTGCCTCCGGCAGGTCAGCTGTCGGCCTTCGATTCCTGGTACCTCGACTGGGATGGCCACTACAACAACGAACCTTTCTACCGGGCCTTCCGCGCCATGGATCCCCGCCGGATCGTGGCTGCGGCAGGCTTCGATCCGCGCGACTACACGCAGCACGTCGTGCCCTCGTATTCGGCGCTGGGCCCAGAGGCCTGGCGCGCTGCGGTGGCCGAAGCGGAACCGGGCGTGGCCTCCGACAAGACCGGCAGGCTGGGTTCAGGCATCCGCTGGTTCTGTTTCGGGGCCTGGAAGCAACCGCGTTGAGCGCTGACCACGCCCGGCACGAGGGCCTCGGCCGCATCCTCGCGTTCACGATCACCGCTGCGGACGTCGAGTCGGCCGCGGCCGCTTATGCGGACTGGCTCGGCTACAGCATCGACGAGACCGGGCGCGTTTCGCCGCAACTTGCGAGCCACTGGGGCGCTCCGGCGATGGTCGGTCGCCGCTGGGCGCGGCTGCGGCCGCCCGGGGACGCCGAAATCACCGTGCGACTGGTGGAGCAGGCGGCTGTGCCGGGCGCACCGCTGCTGTCCCATGGCTGGAATGCCATGGAAGTGCTGGTGGTCGATCCCTACGAACTCGCACGCAGCTTCGAGGCTTCGCCCTTCCGTGTGGTCGTGCCGCCGAGGCCCCTGCCGTTCGATCCGGGCCTGCACGCCATGCAGGTGATCGGGCCCGCGGGGGAACTGCTGTACTTCACTTCGCTGCCGACCGATCGCGAAGTGTTCGACCTGACCCCGGCACGTCACCGGGTCGACCGTCCCTTCATCGCGATCCTCGGTGGCCCCGACATGTCGGCCATGCTGGGGTTCTACGCACAGGAACTGCACACCCGGGTGCTGCCTGCGTCGCTGGTGAATGTCCGGATCGTCAACGACACCTTCGGCTTGCCTGCCGATGCACGGATCCCGCTGGGCATCGTCAAACTGCCGCGCGATTACCTCATCGAGGTGGACGAGTACCCCGTCCAGTCCCGGCCCCGGGCGCGCCGCGAGGGCGAGCTGCCCGGCGGAATCGCGATGGTGAGCTTCGCCTAC
>CAJACZ010000059.1 GCA_903938365.1 uncultured Pseudomonadota bacterium
CGCAGCGTCGAGGTGACGTGCAGCCCGAAGGTCACCTGCGGGCGATGCCGCGTGAAGACGCCCTGCTCGAGCATCAGCTTGGCTCCGCCCTGCTCGCCCTCGGGCGCGCCTTCCTCGGCCGGCTGGAACAGGAACACGATCGTGCCGGGCAGTTCGTCGCGCGCCGCGGTGAACGCTTCGGCGATACCCATGAGGATCGCGACATGGGAGTCGTGGCCGCAGGCGTGCATCACGCCGACCTGCTGACCGCGGTATTCGGTGGTGACCCTGGAGCGGAACGGCACGTCCGCCAGTTCGGTGACCGGCAGGCCGTCCATGTCGGCGCGCAACGCGATCGTCGGACCCGGCTTGCCGCCCTTCAACACCCCGACGACACCCGTGTACGCCACGCCGGTCTCGACCTGCATGCCGAGCTTCCTGAGATGTTCGGCGACGAGCTTCGACGTGCGGAACTCGCGGTTCGACAGTTCCGGGTTCTGGTGCAGGTCACGGCGCCAGTCGATAATGCGCGGCTGGACCGCGCTGAGCGCGGCATCGACCCGCTCGGCCAGGGACGCAGCCGACGCGGCCGGCAGGCCCACCAGCAGGCCGCAGGCCAGGCTCGCAAGACCCAGGGATTCACGCTTGGTTCGCATCGTTCGTCGCCCCTTCGATTGATCGCTGCTGCAAGTTAGCGCGGCGCGCCGCCGCTGCGAAAATGCGCCGCCGCCGTGCCGGCGTGCCTCAGGGCAGGCGCACCAGTTCGAACACAGCCAGCCTGCCCTTGCGTTCGCCGACCGCCAGGAACCGGCCATCCGGCGACCAGCGCAGGCAAGTGGGCTCGGAGTCGGTGAGGTGCGCATCGACGGCCTGCTTGAACTTCTGCGGCCACCACAGGTTCAGTCGCCAGTCGCGCCCCCCCGAGACCAGATAGCCACCGCCCGGCTGGAAGGCCAGACACTCGATCCGGTCCGTGTGGCCGGAGAGCTGGATCGGCTTGCTGCCCTCGGGCCCCTTGCCGCTGAAATCCCACAGCACCAGTTCGTTGCCCGCGTTGCTCGCCAGATAGCGTGAGTCGCTGCTCCAGGCCGTCAGGTCGACCTTGCCCGGATAACCCCGCATCTGCGAGTCCTTGCCGGTAGCGAGGTACCAGAAGTGCAGCGAGCCATCCTGCATGCCGGACCCAAGAACGCGGCCGCTGGGGCTGAAGCACACGCTCACGGCGCCGGCCGGCCACTTGTACTGGCGCGTGCCGAACGCGGGCGGCTCGATGCGATGGACCATCACGCCGCCGTTGATCGCGGCGCCCAGGTCGCGGCCGGACTTGTCCCAGGCCAGCGCCGCCACGGTGGCGGCATAAGGCGCAAAGGCCTGCACCGTCTCGCCATCCGGCGACCAGAGCGTCACCTGCCTGCCGGTCGCACCGGCGAGCAGCTGGCCATCGGGCGAGAAGGCCAGATGGCTCGTCCACTCCCGGCCGGGCCGCCAGCGCCGGATCTCGCGGCCACTGCCGCCCTCCCAGAGCGCGACCGCGCTGTCCTGGCCGCTGCTGGCAAACACAGCGCCCCGCGGCTGCCAGGCCACGGCGAGCGTGCCGAGGCCGTGGTCCCCGAGCTTGCGCGCCTCGAGGACGTCGCCGCCGAAGCGCGCCAGGAACAGCTGGCCCTCGCCCCCGGCGACGGCGAGCTGCGTGCCGTCGGCCGACCACGCGCAATCGACGACGTAATCGTCCAGCGTGACCGCGGCGCGCGGCTCGAGGATGGCGGGAGTCTTCATGCGAGGCAGGAATGGAACCCGGCTTCGAGTTCCTGACGATCGAGTTTGCGGCCGATGAAGACCAGTGTGTTGCCGCGCACGACGCCCGGCGCCCAGGGCCGCTCGAGCCGGCCGTCGAACATCATGTGCACACCGTGGAAGACGTAGCGACGCTCTTCACTGCGCAGATTCAGCACACCCTTCATGCGGAAGATGTCCGCGCCGCGGCTCTGCAGCAGGTACGAGAACCAGTCATTGACCTTCTTGGCGTCGAGCGGCCGCGGATCGGTGATGCCGATCGACGAGATTTCCTCGTCATGGTGATGCGAGGCGAAGACACGTTCCGCGGCGGGCGCGCGCCCCTCGACGCGCAGGTTGAATTCAGCCGGCGCATGCTCGCAGAAGATCGCGTAGGCGCCCGCCTCGGCGATCTGCAGCTCGAAATGGCTGCCGTCGTGCGCGACATCGATGCGCTGCAGGCCGTGACCCGGCGCAATGACGCCACCGCAATCAACCGTGGCGGCCTCCGCCGCAAAGGCGCGCACTGCAGGCTCGATCAATGCAGCCAGCGCTTCGCCCGTCGCGGCCGCCGCGGGCAGCAGGGCGACCCCGAGGCCGGCACCGTGGTCGTGGCCCGCGTGCGCATCGTGGTGGTCGTGGTCGTGACCCTCGTGCGCATCATGATGGTCGTGGCCACAGCCGGGGCCGTGTTCGTGCGCGGGTTCGTGCGCGTGGTCGCCGTGCCCTTGATGGGCGTGGGCTTCGGCGCCGGTGCGCAGCGTGACAGTGCCGGCCTCGAGCTGAAAAACCCCGGCCCACTCGAACGGGTACTGGGGCTCGAGGAAGGTCGAGTCCACCGCCAGCGCGCGATCGAGGTCGAAGGCGCCGACGCCGAGCACCTTGTCGATCGGCACATCGGCATTGCGGGTTCGGAACACCTTGGCGGTGGCATTGATGGCGCGCACCCGACGCTCGATGCGCTCGAGTTCGGCGGGTGTCACCAGGTCGGTCTTGTTGAGCAGGATCACGTCGGCGAAGGCGACCTGTTCGCCGGGTTCATCCATCTGGTCGAGGTGCTGCTGGATGTGGCGCGCATCGACGACGGTCACGATGGCGTCGAGCATGAACTGCTGCTTGAAGTCGTCGTCCAGGAAGAAGGTCTGCGCGACCGGGCCGGGATCGGCCATCCCGGTGGTCTCGATGATGATGTAGTCGAACTTGTCGCGCCGCTTGAGCAGCTGGCCCAGGATGCGCAGCAGGTCGCCGCGCACGGTGCAGCAGATGCAGCCGTTGTTGGTCTCGAAGATCTCTTCTTCGGCGCCGATGACGAGCTGGTGGTCGACGCCGACCTCGCCGAACTCGTTCTCGATCACGGCGATGCGCTTGCCGTGGTTCTCGGAAAGAATGCGGTTGAGGAGAGTGGTCTTGCCTGACCCCAGAAATCCCGTCAGTACGGTGACGGGTACCCGATCCGTGGTAGCCATAGGGGACGCATGATAACGTAGCTGTATGGCCAAACCCCCGCCCCACAAGCATGGCCTGCACGACCATGTCGCCTGCGTCGACCGCGCACTGTCGGCCGCCGAGACACTGTGTGCGTCCCGCGAACTCAAGCTGACGCCGGTGCGCCGGCGCGTGCTCGAGATCGTGTGGCGGGCCCACGAACCCCTGGGGGCCTACGACATCCTTGCCGAGCTCGCCAAGGAACGCGACAAGGTCGCCCCGCCCACCGTCTACCGCGCGCTCGAGTTCCTGATGGCGGCGGGACTGGTGCACCGCATCGACTCCCTGAACGCCTTCCTGGGCTGCGATGCACCCGGGCATGCGCACGTGGCCCAGTTCCTGGTCTGCCGGGCCTGCCACCGCGTCGCGGAGATCGACGATCCCGCCCTGAACCGCGTCCTGGCCGAGAAATCGCGCTCCATGGGCTTCCACATCGAACCGACTTCCCTGGAGATAAAAGGCCTGTGCGCCGACTGTGCGGCTGCCGGCAGTGCCGTGGCCCGTTCAGACCAGGCGGACCATCAGGCAGGCTAGGCAGGCCGGACGGGCGGACGCTCAGCGCGCGACGGGCCGCCCTGCTCAGGACCGGTAGCGGCGCAACAGCCACGCACGGGTGGTGTCGCTGCGCATCAGCAGGAAGACAATCTGCCAGAAGATCCGCCGCGACCAGGGCACACGTCGCGGCGGGATGGCCGCCTGCATCGCGGCACCGAGGTCCTCGTGGACGAAAATCCGGCTGTGCGGCAGCAGGAAGCTTCGGCCTCCGCCACTGAGCTGCCAGCCCTCCGGGCCCGCAGGCTCGAGCACGGCATCCGACAGGCGCAAGGGGAGTTCGGGCGCCGCGGCACCGGCGATATCCACCAGCAGGCGGGTTCCATCGACCCGGCTACCGGACAGTCGCCACTGCGAGCCGCCCGGGACGGTGGCGCGCAGGCAGTCGACCGTCACGAACGCGTAGCGCTGCATCCCACGACCCTGATCCGGCTGCTCCATGCCGGCCAGAATAGCGGCGGTGCCGCGCCCGCCGCTAGGTCACGTCGACCAGCGCCTGCCAGGCCAGCTGCTTGGCCTCAAGGCTGCGACCGGCGTGCGCGGGGCTCGTCGAGGGCATCACCCGCTGCTCGAGCGCCGCGGCCTCGGGCGACAACCCGGGCAGCACCAGGCGGCGGTAGAGGCCGGCGGCCTTTGCGCCATTGAAGAACACGCAGCGCAGCGCCGGATGTGCGGCGAAGAAAGCGCGGAAATCGTTGGGCACGACGCTTGCGACCTCGATCGCGGCGTCCAGACTGCCGGGACGCCGGGCCAGGGCGCAGACGTCCCACAGCGCAACGCGCGCATCGCGCAGTCGCTCGCAGCGCTCTGCATACGGAAGCTCGGGGCTCGCCCCCACCAGCACACCCATCAGCGGCCAGAAGGCGTTGCGAGGGTGGCCATAATATTCGAGACGCGCCAGGGAGGCTGCGCCCGGCAGGCTACCGAGGACCAGCACCCGCGCATCGGCTCGGCAGACCGGCGGAAAGCCCCGCGCGAGCGTCACGGATCCCGGTGCACCGTGTCCGGCGCGAAGGCCGGCAGGCAGACAGCGACGTACTCGGCCCCGTGCTCGCCCGGCGTGCTGTAGCGCACCCATTCGCCACGCGGCGCGATGACCGCCTGCCCGGCCTGCACGTCGACACTGACCGTACGCTCGACGCCCGCCTCATCGCGGACGCGGGACTCGACGCGCAGCGCACCCGCCAGCACCAGCGTGTATTCGTCGAACGCGGGTGTCTGGCCGGGCTCGAGCCAGCCGGCCGGACTGCGCATGCGCGCGATGCTGGGCGCGCCGGGGACGCGCGACAGTTCTTCGGGCGTGTTGACGCGACCGATGAATTCCTCGATGCGCTTGGGCCGGGTGCCCACGGAGGGAACGACGGTCGGAGACTGGACGATGCGGATCATCGGCTCATTTTACCGCTGCCCGCAGCGCGGCGGCCATGTCTTCGGTCGCCGCGTTGAAGAAGGTCGCGCGCAGGCGACCGCTGCGATCCAGCAGGTAGACCTGGGAAGAGTGGTCCACGGTGTAGCGTCCATCGGCCCCGGCGGGCTGCCTGACGAACATCGCCGAGAAACCGCGCGCGACCGGCCGCACCTGTGAGGGCGTGCCGGTCAGCCCGATGAAGCCGGGACCCGAGCGGGCCAGATAACGCTTGAGCACCGCGGGACTGTCCCGCTCGCCATCCACGCTGATCATCAGCACCCGGACGTCGCGGAAGTCCGGACTCGAGCGGACGAGGTTCCGCAGCCGGAGCAGCGTCGTCGGGCAGACGTCGGGACACTCGGTAAAGCCGAAAAACACCAGCGTTGCGCGGTCGCGGAGCGCCTCGGAGCGGAACGGCCTGCCGTCCTGGTCGACGAGCGTGAACCCGGGAATGGCCCCGGGCGGGCTCGACTCCAGCACGCGACCCGGCGCATCGGCGGCGAACGTCAGCGCGCCCGCGAGCAGCACCACGAGGCTGGCCGCATGCCGCAGAGCCGCTCCCGATGCGCCTCGCCGAAACATCCGCTGCGCGCGCCCTACGGCGCCTTTTGTGGCGCAGCGGGCTCCTCGCTGCCGATCTGCTGCAGGTAGCCCACCAGCGCGTTCAGATCCGCGTCGGTGATCGTGACTCCCCTGTGCGCGCGGACCGCCAGCTGCAGGGTCGATGCCGAACCGTCGTGCAGGTAGGGCGCAGTCGCCCAGACATCGCGCAGCGTCGGCGGATCGATGCCGGTGAGCGTAGCGCCGAGCCGCTTGCCGCTGGACGCCTTGATCGTGCCCACGTCCATCAGGGTCGGCCGCCCGCTGGAGGTGAAGCCCGTGCCCCCGTGGCAGGACGCGCAGTTCAGGTTCTTGAAGATCGTCTGGCCCTTGACGCCCGGTGCGGTGAGCGCGCCGGACGCGGCACGGAACGGACTCTCGTCGACACGGCTCAGCGACGCGACATACGCCGCCAGGTTGTCGAGATCGGCGCTCTTGCCGGCCTTGGCATCACCCAGCGGCTGGCGGCGCGTGCCTGCGTTGAACAGGGCGTCGGTCATCAGCCCGGTACCACCTGCCAGCGTGCGGATCTGGCCCTCGAAGTCCTGCACCTCGTCGAAATTGCCGCTCCAGTGCAGGAAACCCTGGCCGCCTGCACGGCCCCGCAGACTGGCCGTGTTGCGCAGGCCCTCGCCGAAACCGGTGAGGTCCCACGTGCGGCCATCATGCCCGCCATCGTTGTGGCAGGAGGCACAGCTCATGTAACGGTCGCGCGCCAGGCGCGTGTCGCGGGCGTCGTAGAACAGCTTCTTGCCCGCCAGCACGTTGGCCGGGAGTCGCTCGGCAGCGACCGTCCCGAGCGTGGCGAGCAGCGGCGCCTCGGCGGTGCCCTGCGACAACAGGCTGCGCAGGTCATAGACACCGACCGAGCGGTCCATGAAGTTGCTGACGAGCAGCTGCTGGCCATCCGGAGACAGCGCCAGCCCCTGGGGAGCGCGACCGACCTCGAAGCGGAACACTTCCCAATGCCCGTGGGCGTCGATCACGGCGACCTCGCGGCTCGTCTCCAGCGCGACGAACAGGTAGTTGCCCCGACGGTCATAGACCGCTGCGCTCGCGAGGCTCGCGTTGTCGTGGTCGATGCGCGCCTCGTGATGCTCCAGGCCGATCGACAGGTCGATCTTGGAACTGATGGCGCGCACGGTGTTCTGGAAATCGAGCGGCTTGCCGTCGAGCAGCATCCCGCGCTGGATGTTGTCCTGCTTGGACGGCACCCAGGCCTGCGAGCCGTCCGGCGAGATGGCCGCGGCGCCGAGGTAGTTGGGCACACCACGGCCCTGGTTCTCCGCATCGGCCAGCGTGCTGGTACTCAGCTGGATGGTCTTCCAGACATAGAATCCACCCACGTCGACCAGCACGACCCGGCCGCCGGTGGCGCCGGGGACGACACGGTTCGTGCCTTCGCCCGCAATGCGCGGCGTGATGAACACCGAGGCGAGCATCTTGCCGCCGTCCGCACTGATCGCCAGGTGCCGCACGTTGCCGCCCGGGATCGCGAGCGACCCGGTGGTCGCGAAGGTGCCCGGGTTGATCCGCAGCACGCGGCTCAGCGCGGACAGCGCCACGTAGGCGGTGCCGTCGTCGGGGGAGATGGCGATGCCGTACGGCTGCGAACCCCGCGGCAGCGCGATCGTGCGCACCACGACGCGAGTGGCCGGATCGATCACGCTGATCGTCGCCGACTGCTTGTTGGCCACCCAGATCCGGCCGTCCCGGGCGACCGCGAGGGTACGGGGCGCCGCGCCGACCGGCACCTCGGCGAGCCTCTGGCGCGTAACGATGTCGAACGCGGTGACCGAGTCGTTATCCGGGTTGACCACCCACGCCTGCGCGTTGCCCGCGGGCGGGCGCAGCGTGGCGATGCTGGACGACATCGCCGGCGCCAGTTCGGTGGTGGGCAGGTAGACCGTATGGACGAAGGTCTGGCTGACCGCGAGGCCCCGATCGTCGGTCGCCGTGACACGGACGTAATAGATGCCCGGGGCGTAGAAACGGTACGTGGTGGAGGCGGAGGCAGACCATGCGGTGGGCTCCGAACCGTCGCCGAACTCCCAGCGATAGCGGGTGTTGATGCCGTTCGTGGCCCTGGCCGTGAAGGTCACGTCGCC
>CAJACZ010000060.1 GCA_903938365.1 uncultured Pseudomonadota bacterium
GAGGGCATCCGGGCGGCCGCTTGCCACCAGGTAATCGATGACGGTCTGGCGCCAGACGGGGTGCAGCGCACGCGATCCCAGCAGCGCGATGTAGTCCGGTACCGCGTCCCAGTGCTGCCAGCGGGCGAGGTCCGCGGCCACGAGACCCGCGAGCGCGCGGTGCGTATGAATGAGGCGCGCGAACACCATTGCCGTGTCGCGGCGCAGCGCGGCGTCACCCGCGTCGGCCTGGACTGCAAACGCGAGAGTGGCCTCCTGGAGTTCCGGCACCGTTCGCCGGCGATCACCGAAGTACAGGCGCTGCAGCGCGTCTCGGCGCGCCCGCCCCCCGGCCTCGAGGTCGGCAGCCAGCAGCGAAGCGAGATCCTCCAGACCCCGGTCCCGCGCAAGGGCATCGACCCGCTCGGACAGCCGGCGCGCGTCGGCGGGTCCCGCGTTGATCCCGAGCAGGAGCAGGTAAAGCGAGCGACGCTGCGCGAGCGCCGGGTCGGCGATCCAGCGCTCGAGATCGGCAACGCTGAGCAGCCCGCGAGCGCTGCGCATGGCGGCGTAGGGCGCGCGCGCGATCTCGCCGTGCGCCGTCGCCGCGAGCAGGGGCACGCGATGCTCGAGCAGCGGCGAAAGCGCCTTCACCCGCGACTGCCAGTCCGCCAGCGACATCTCGGCGCTGCGCTTCGCGCCCACGAGCGCCCGGGCGGCCGGCGCGGCGGATGGCGGCATGGGCCCGGCGACTTTCCAGGTGCCGCCGAGGCTCTGCCGCAACAGGAGCACCGGAGCGGATCCCTTGGGAGGGCGATCCTCGCCCGGGGCAAGCGCCAGGTCCCGCAGACGGATGCCTGGGCGGTCGGTCGAACCGGCAGCGGCCTTGACGGAAGCAAGCACCTCGAAGTCACGGCCGCCGAGCGGCTGCGCGATGACTGCGCGATCGGCGTTGATCAGGTGCTGCAGCAGCGTGAGCTGCGGGGCGGTGCCCGAGCAGATCGGACAGGCCTGCGCCGTGGTGGCCCAGGGCAGCAAAAGAACGACGACCGCGAGCCACCGCAGCGGGCGGCTCGCGGGTTCAAGGATCCGTGACCAGCCACGCGCAGCCGGCGCTCGTCGAACCGCCCCTGTCATAGGCCGCTCAAGTCCTCCTCCCTCTGCGGGCAAATTATGCACACCGCCGCTGGGTCTGGCATTACCCAAGAGGGTTAACATTCGACGCTGCCGAGCGGGTGCAGCGGGGATCTGAGGCTAGCGCACGCAGGACTGCGGCGCAGTGGGGCGAGTGAACGTCATGGGTGATGCAGACGAAGAACGGTCGGGCGCGCTGCGGATCGACCGCTGGTTGTTCGCGGTTCGGCTCGCCAAGACGAGGCCCGCCGCGGCGGATGCGGTCGCGGGGGGCAAAGTGCAGCTCAACGGTGCGCGGATCAAACCTGCCCATGCCGTCAAACCGGGTGACAGGGTCAGCCTGGGTCGCGGCGGCGTCATGTTCGAATGCGTGGTGAACGCCATTCCTGCGCGTCGCGGTCCGGCGAGCGAAGCCTCACTTTGCTACGAAGAGACCGCTGCGAGCGTGGCGCGGCGCGAGGAGTTCGCGGCGCGCATGAGCGTGGCCGCCCAACTGGCGACGGACTCCGACACGCGCCCGAACAAGCGCGAGCGCCGGCAGCTTCGGCAATTGCGGGGCCGGAACTGAGCCACCGGACGGCCGCTGGCGCTCGGTCGTTCCTGCCCTGGGGCTACAGGTATGGGTATAGCGAGGAGGTCGCGATGGTAACGCTCAAGCTGATGGCAGTCGGCACTTCCACCGGGGTCGTCGTTCCCGATGACATGCTGGTGCACCTGCGAGTTGACTGGAGCGCTGATCTGGGTTGGGGCGAGGCGTGAACCGCCTGTTCGCGCTGGCCCCCGGCCTCGTGCTCGCTGTGGCGCTGGCGCTGGCCGGCCACGCCATCGTCCTGGCGCTGCCGAAGCTCCCGGTGTCGGGCGTGACGCTGGCGATTCTCCTGGGGCTGCTGCTGGCCAACCTGACGGCGCTGCCGGCCGCCGTCGCGGAAGGCACACGTTTTGCCGTCACGCATATACTGCGCGCCGGCATCGTGCTGCTGGGGTTACGGCTCTCCTTCGTCGACGTCGCCAGCATCGGCAGCGCCAGCCTGCCGCTCGTCGTGGTCACCATCGTCGCAGCGCTGTTGATCGCGGCCAGCCTGGGTCGGGCGCTGCAGGTCCCGACGCGGCTGGCCACGCTGATCGGCGTCGGCACGGGTATCTGCGGCGCGACCGCGATCGTGGCCACGTCGCCACTGATCGGCGCGCGCAACGCGGAGACGGGCTACGCGGTCGCCTGCATCGTGCTGTGCGGCCTGGCGGGCATGCTGGTCTATCCGCTGCTGGCGCAAGTGCTGTTCGCGGGCGATCCCCTGCGCACCGGACTGTTTCTCGGGGCCGCGATACCGGATACCGCGCAGGTGATCGGCGCGGGCATGGCTTACCGGGACTACACGGGCGATGCCCGGCCGCTCGAAGTGGCCACCGTCACCAAGATGACGCGGAACCTGATGATGCTCCTCGTGATCCCGCTGCTGGCCATCAGCTCCCGCCGCGCAGCCGTGGAGGACGGGCGAGAGTCGAGCGTGCCACGCTGGCACGAGTTCGTGCCGCTGTTCGTGCTCGGATTTGCGGCGATGAGCCTCCTGCGCACTCTGGGCGATGCCGGGGCTGGCTCCTTCGCCGCCGTCGATCCGCAGGCGTGGCGCTGGCTCATCGAGACGGCGCGTCTCGCGGCAGATCTGCTGCTGGCGACCGCGATGGCTGCGCTGGGCCTGTCGACGCGCCTGGCATCACTGCGTGAACTTGGCGCGCGACCGCTGTGGTTGGCGTTCGCGTGCATGCTGGGGCTCGCGTTGGTCGCCTTCCTGGGGGTCGAGCTCGTAGTCGCCGTCAGCGAGGGCTGGACCCGAACACCGGGGTAAGCCCGGCAATGCCCCCAGCCCACGGTCGTCCGCCGGTGGTGGGGCTCCGGGGTCAGTGAACCGCTCGTACCGGACCGGTGCTAACGTAGGCGCCGGGAGCAGCCCGCACGGACGCTCGCCCGCGAACACCACGACGCCGGTCCGACCGGCGCATCCATGAAGAGGCGATGAACATGGCGACCCACACGGCAAGCAGCGCGGCACCGGAACCCACCACGCTGCTCGGTGACCCGAACTGGAAGCTGCACCTCGGCTGGAGCATCGGCACCATCGGGGCGTCGATCCTGCTGAACAGCTTCGCGGCGCTGCAGGCCGCCTACCTGACCACCGTCATGGGCGTGGCCGCCGCGACGGCCGGTGCGCTGTTGTTCATCGCCAAGCTGTGGGACATCTTCAGCAATCCGCTGATGGGCTGGATCACCGATCGCACCGAAACCCGCTGGGGCCGGCGCCGGCCGTATCTGCTGCTGGGCGGCCTGATCTCGGGCGTCGCGCTGATGATCTTCTTCAGCGCCGCGCAGACCCCGGTGGCGCAGTCCCATGTGCTGATCGTGCTGACGCTGGCGCTGGTCGGCACCGGCTACACGATCTTCAACGTGCCCTACATGGCGATGCCCTCCGAGCTTGCCGACAACTACCGCGAGCGCACGCGGATGATGTCCTGGCGCGTCACCTTCATCGGCATCGCGACCCTGATCGGTGCCTCGGCGCAGAAGGTCGCCGAGCTGCTCGGCGAAGGCGCCGTCGGCTACACGCGGATGGGCGTGCTGTTCGGGATCCTGGTCATCATCTTCATGTCCTTGCCCTTCTTCGGCACCGCGAGCGCGCCGATACGCCCCCGCGACACCCAGCGCGTGTCCTTCGGTGCGCAGCTGAAAACCGCCTTCGCCAACAAGCCGTTCATGGCGCTGCTGGCGGTCAAGTTCGTGCAGCTCTTCGGCCTGTTCACCGCGACCGCGATGAGCTTCTTCATCATCAAGTTCGTGCTCGGCAAGGACAAGCCCGGCACCTGGATGGTCATCTTCCTCGTGGTAAGCACCATCGCCCAGGTGCTGACGATCCCGTTCTGGCGCAAGCTGTCGCTGGCCATCGAGAAACAGAAGACCTTCTCGATCGCCGTCGCCGTGTTCGCGCTGTCCTCGCTGACCTGGCTGTTCGCGAATCCCGCCGAGTCCGTTTGGGTCTTCTGCGCGCGCGCCGCGTTGAAGGGTTTTGGCGCCGCCGGCCTGATCCTGATGGCCCAGTCGATGCTGCCCGACGTGATCGAGTACGACTACCGCAAGACCGGCCTGCGCCGCGAAGGCGTGTTCTCGGGCTGGTACAGCTTCGTCGAGAAGGTCGCCTCCGCGTTCGCGCCCTCGCTGCTGCTGCTCGGCTACGCCTGGTTCGGCTTCCAGTCGAAGGCGCCGGCCCAGACCCAGGAGACCATCGACGGCATCCGCTACTGCGCGGCCTTCCTGCCCTGCCTCTACTTCGGGCTGTCGCTGATCCCGCTGTCCTTCTACAAGCTCACGCAGCGCGAACTCGAGTCCATGCCGATCCCGAAGCCGGCGCCGGCCTGAGGCGGCGGAGTGGGGCGGGGCGGGGCACGCAGAGAGTCGTACTTGCCGCGCGTTATAACGCGAGTTAAACTGCCCACCCCCACAGGCTAGCTACAGTCCGCCATGACCTCCCAGCTCAAAGTTCGCAAGATCGGCAACTCGCTCGGATTGATCGTGCCGAAGGAACTGTCGGACCTGATGCACGTGAAAGAGGGCGATACGCTGCATGCTGTCGTCGATGCCCAGGGCGGCGTGCGCATCACGCCGTACGATCCGCACTTCGAAGACGCCATGAAGGCGTTCGAACATACGCGTCGCAAGTACCGCAACGCGCTCAAAGAGCTGGCCAAGTAGTCGCCGGGCGATCTGTGTCGCCAGTCTGGGTCCCGTCCGACGCCGTCGTCGCGATTCATTCGGCATTGCTGCAGGAGCACGGCGGACTTGTCGGCTCTCCGCGCCCTGACAGCCTCGAAGCGGCTTTGGCTCGGCCGAAGCAACCTCACCACTACACGCAGCCGAAGCCGTCATTGGCGCGACTGGCAGCCGCATACGGTTTCGCACTTGCGAAGGGCCACTGCTTCGCGGATGGCAATAAGCGACTCGCGTTGTCGATCATCGACGTGTTTCTTCAGATGAA
>CAJACZ010000061.1 GCA_903938365.1 uncultured Pseudomonadota bacterium
GCGCGTGAATCCCGGGATGTTCGACCGCGAGCGCGCCTTGTTCCGCGATCGTATCCACGCCCTCGGCGTGGTGGTCGATTCCCGGCTCAACCAGCGGCTGGCGGCGGCGCGCCCCGGCCTGCTGCCGCTGCGCGAGGCCGTAGCGGCGATCATCCGCGACGTTGTCGTGGACCGCGATGCGGCCGCGCTGCTCGCGGGCCTGGCCGTGGGCGCAACCGGCGAGATGAGTCGCGAGCAGTGGCGGGTGTTCGGCGCGACCGGCACCACGCACCTCGTGGCGATCTCGGGGATGCACGTCACGCTGTTCGCGTGGATCGCCGCCGCGGCTGCCCGTCGGGTGTGGCCCCGCAGCGGCCGCCTGCGCGGAGTGGTGGATCGGGAACCGTTCGCGGCAACGATCGGGGTCGCGGCGGCCGCGGTCTACGCGCTGCTCGCAGGCTTCGGCGTTCCCACCCAACGCACGCTCGCGATGCTCGGTGCGTGGTGGTGGCTCAAGACCGGCGGGCGCGAGCATACCGGGCTGGAGGTGATGAGCCTGGCGCTGCTCGCGGTGCTGGCGCTGGATCCCTTCGCACCGCTGGCCTCGGGGTTCTGGCTGTCGTTCTGCGCCATGGCGGTGCTGCTGATCGGTGATGCCGTGGCTGGCGGGGGCGCGGCGCATGGCACGGCGCATGGCGTGACGCATGGCGTGTCGGGGGAATCCCCTCCGGTGCCGCGCGCGCGGCGCGTTCGCGAGGCGATCGTCACGACCGTCCGCACGCAGTGGCAGGTGACGCTGGCGCTGGCGCCGCTCACGATTCTGTGGTTTTCGAGCGTCCCGGTTGCGGGTCTCGCGGTGAACCTGCTCGCCATACCCGTGTTCTCTTTTGCGCTGGTGCCGCTGGTGCTCGGCTCGCTCGCGGTGCTGCCGCTGCATGCGCCCCTGGCGTGGGCCGGCTGGCGCACCGCGGAAGAGCTGTACCTCGCCTGCTGGCCTGCGCTCGTGCGTGCGGCGGACCTGCCCTGGGCAAGCCTGGTCGCCGAGCCTGCGCCCGTCGTGATCCTTGCGCTCGTCGCGGCGCTGCCCTGGCTGCTGTTTCCGGCTCCCGCCCCGCTGCGCCTGGCCGGCCTGCTGGCGCTGCTGCCGATCCTGTTTCCCGGTCGTGCCGCAGTCCCGGATGGCGAGGCGCGCATCACCGTACTGGATGCGGGCGACGGACTGGCCGTGCTGGTGGAGACACGTCGGCATGCGTTGCTCTACGACACTGCGGAGGTCCATGGCAGTCGCGGAGCCAGGGTCGAGGGCGTCGTGCTTCCGGCGTTGCGCGCCCGGCGGGTTGACCGACTCGACCTGCTGGTGCTGAGCCGCTCCCACGCCCACCGCGCCTTCGGCGCCGGGATGCTGCTGGCCCGGCTGCGGGTGGATTCGGTGCGCGCCGGCGGCGCGTGGCCGGGCGCTCCGCCTCGCGTGGCCGCCTGCGATGTGCGCGAAGGCTGGCAGTGGGACGGCGTCGAGTTCCAGCTGCGGCCCGGCCGGCCGGTCAGTGCAAGCCCCGTGGACGCGCGCGGTTCCTCATGCGTGCTGTGGATCCGCGCGGCCGGTGGCGATTCCCTGCTGCTGCCGGCGCAGGTCGATGCGCCCGAGGCGGAGTCTCTGGGCCGCGCTCCGGGCGACCTGCGCGCCACCGTGGCGCTGGCGCCGCGCAACGGATCCGTTGCCGCCATCACCCCGCAGTTCGTGTCCCGGGTCGCGCCACGCTGGCTGGTGGTCACGGGGCTGGATCCTGGCGATGCCCGGCTGGCGGCCATGGCGCAGGCCTGGGGGCTCCCTGTCGCGCGCGTGGTGCCCCTGTCGCGCGTGGGCGCGCTGGCGTTCAGCCTGCGGGGCGATGGCCTGCCGAGGCTCGAGACCGTGCAGGCGAGCCGCCCACGCTGGTTGTGGCGCAGGCCGCCGCCATGAGGGCTGGGGTTGCCCGCAAGCGATGGTTGGCGGCCCCTGCGGAGCCCAAGCTCGGCTATCATCACTTCCTGTTTCTGGATGGAATCAGCGTCGATGTGGGAAATCGTGCGGGCCGGCGGTCCGCTGATGTGGCCTATCATCCTGTGCTCGATCGTGGCACTCGGGATCACCGTGGAGCGCCTCTGGACGCTCCAGGCGCGGCGGGTCATGCCGGCCGGCCTCCTTGAAAAGGTCTGGCAGCTGGTCGATGCCAACCAGATCAACGACAAGGTCATTGCCTCGCTGCAGCGCAACTCGCCGCTCGGTCGTCTGCTGGCAGCGGGACTGGCAAGCCGGCATCGCCCGCGCGAACAGATGATGGAGCGCCTGGAGGACACCGGGCGGCACGTCGTCCATGAACTCGAGCGCTTCCTCAACACCCTTGGCACGATCGCGGGCGTCACGCCCCTGATCGGCCTGCTGGGTACGGTGACCGGCATCATCAAGGCGTTCAACGCGATCTCCGCGGGTGGCATGGGCGATCCGAAGATGCTGTCCGGCGGCATCAGCGAGGCGCTGATCACCACCGCTGCGGGCCTGCTCGTGGCCATCCCCAGCCTGATCGCCTACCGCTACCTGCGTGGCCGGGTGGACGGCATCGTCATCGACATGGAAAAGAGCGCCATCGCGCTCACGGACGCGCTCGAGGCCGCCGAGTCGCGTGGTCCGCGCGACGCACCCGCGCAGGCGGCGGAATGAACCTCAGGCCCCGGCGCGCCGAGGAGCCGGAGATCAACCTCGTCTCGCTCATCGACGTGGTGCTCATGGTCGTGATCTTCTTCATGCTGTCGTCCACCTTCGTGGACGAAGGCCGGCTGCAGATCAGGCTCCCCGAGGCGAGCGAGGCCCCGCTGCCGCGCATCGAGGGCGGGCCGATCGTGCTGTCGATCAGCGAGTCCGGGGGCTACCGGATCAACGACCGCGAGCTGATCAATTCCAGCCCCGACACGCTGCGCACCGCAATCCTCAAGATCGCGCTGGGTGATCGCTCCGCACCCGTGACCGTGCGCGCCGACGGACGCGCCTCGCATCAGTCGGTGGTGACCGCGATGGACGTGCTGGGCCGGCTCGGGTTCCGCGAGATCAACATCGCCACGGTGCAGGGCGAGGAAGCCCCGGTCAGCGCGCGCCCGTCCCCGCGGTCCGGCGCGCAGCGTTGAACCAGCGGCCCGTCAACATCGACGATCCCGCGCGCGTCTACCGGCGCCTGCTGGGCTATGCCCGGCCGCATGCCGGCATGTTCGCCATCGGCGTACTCGGCATGGCCCTGTTCGCGGCGACCGATTCGGCATTGGCGTACCTGGTGAAGTTCTTCCTGGGCGGCGCTTTCGTCGAGCCCGACCCGCGCGTCGTCTGGATGGTGCCGCTCGGTGCAGTGCTGCTGTTCCTGGTCCGCGGCATCGGCGATTACGTCTCGAACTACTTTCCCGGCTGGGTGGGCAGGCAGATCATCAAGGCCATGCGGGGCGAACTGTTCGCGCACTACATGCGGCTGCCCACGCGCTATCACGATGGCTCGGCTTCCGGTGAAATGCTCTCCAGGCTGACCTACAACGTCGAGCTCGTCGCCGACGCCACGACCAACGCGGTCACGGTGCTGATCCGCGACACGCTCACCATCATCGGCCTGCTGGGCATGCTGTTCTGGTTCAACTGGCAGCTCGCGGCGTTCGTGCTCGCGCTCGCCCCGCCGATCTCCTGGCTCATCCAGCACATCAACCGCTCGTTCCGCCGCTACAGCGCCCGTATCCAGGCGTCGATGGGCGATGTGACACGCGTCGCCAAGGAAGCGCTCGATGCCCACCGGGTCATCAAGTCCTTCAACGCCGAAGCGTACGAGCGCGATGCCTTCGGGGTCGCCATCGAGCGCAACCGGCACAGCAACATGCGGCTGATCGGGGCGCGCGCGCTGGCCAATCCGGTGGTGCAGATGATCGCGGCGGTGGGCCTCGCAGGCGTGCTGTTCTTTTCGATACGCCAGGTCTTCACCCGCGAAATGCGCGTCGACGACTTCATGTCCTTCCTCACGGCGCTGCTGCTCATCACGGCGCCGCTGCGCCGCCTGGTGCAGGTCTTCGGCCCGCTGCAGCAGGGGATTGCCGCCGGGGCCAGTGTCTTCGAGGTGCTGGACACGCCCGCCGAGGACGAGGGCGGCTCGCGGCGCGTCGAACGTGCACGCGGTGAGGTCGAGTTCCGCGATGTCTGTTTCGGCTACACGCCCGAGAAGGGCGCGGTGCTCGCGCATGTCAGCTTCCGGGTGTTGCCGGGGCAGACCGTCGCGATCGTCGGCAAGTCGGGCAGCGGCAAGTCCACGCTCGCCAGCCTGTTGCCGCGGTTCCACGATCCCGACGCGGGCTCGGTGCTGCTGGATGGCGTCGACCTGCGCGAATACCGTCGCGCCGACCTGCGCGACCAGGTGAGCCTGGTGACCCAGGACGTCGTGCTGTTCGACGATACGATCCGTCGCAATATCGCATTCAGCATGGTCGCGCCGGATTCGCCCGCGGTGGTGGAGGCGGCACGGTCGGCCTACGTCATGGACTTCGCGGACGAGCTTCCCGATGGCCTGGACACCGTGGTCGGGGAGCGGGGTTCCCTGCTGTCGGGTGGCCAGCGACAGCGTATTTCCATCGCCCGCGCACTGCTCAAGGATGCTCCGGTGCTGATCCTGGACGAGGCGACCAGCGCGCTCGACACTGAATCCGAGAGACGCATCCAGGCGGCGCTGGCCGCGCTGGTGCGCAACCGCACGACGCTGGTGATCGCGCATCGGCTCTCCACCATCGAGCAGGCCGACCTCATCGTGGTGCTGGATGACGGCCGCGTGGCCGAGACGGGCACGCACGCCCAGCTGCTGGCGCAGGGTGGCCTGTACTCGCAGCTGCACCGCATGCAGTTCGCGGTGTGAGCCAGGGCGGCGCGGAGTGGCGTGGCGGCCTGGAGCGCTGGCTCAACGGCGTCTGGTACGAGGGGCGCAGCGGGGCGGGCTGGCTGTGGCCCCTGTCGGCGCTGTTCGGCACGGTGGTCGCGCTGCGGAGCTGGGGCTATCGTCACGGCCTGTACAGAGTGCGGAGGGTGGGCGTCCCGGTGGTCGTCATCGGCAACCTCACGGTCGGGGGCACCGGGAAAACCCCGCTGACGCTCTGGCTCGCCACCGAGCTTGCCCGGCGTGGTGTCGGCGTCGGCATCCTCACGCGGGGATATGGCGGCAGGCTTTCGATCCCGACGCACGTCCGCGCCGACAGCAGCCCCGCCGAGGTCGGCGACGAGGCCGTGCTGCTGGCCGCCGGGACGTCCGCACCGGTGGTGGCCAGTCCGGACCGTGTCGCGGGCGCGGCGCTGCTGGAGTCGCTGGGGGTGGAACTCATCCTGAGTGACGACGGCCTGCAGCATTACGCGCTGGGCCGTGAGCTCGAAGTGGCCGTGATCGACGGCGATCGCGGCCTCGGCAATGGCCGGCTGCTGCCGGCCGGCCCTCTGCGCGAGTCTGTCGAACGACTGTCCCGGACGGATTTCGTCGTGGTCAATGCAGCCTCCGGCACACTGCCCTCGGCGCTGCCCTGGCGGGGACGGCGGGGGACGTTCTGCATGCGGCTGGAGGTTGCCGACGCCATCCGGCTGGGAGGCCTGGAAGGCGCGCGGCCGCTGGGGGGCTTCGTGGACGACCCGGTGCACGGTGTCGCCGCCATCGGCCATCCTGAACGGTTTTTCCGCATGCTTCGCGAGGCGGGTCTGCGGGTCATCGAGCACCCGTTCCCGGACCATCACGCGTTCGTGGCGGCGGACCTGGAGTTTGCCGACTCGAATGCCATCCTGATGACCTCGAAGGATGCCGTAAAATGCCGCCAGTTCGCGAACTCGCGGATGTGGGAAGTGCCGGTGCATGCGAGCCTGGCCCCGGAGGGCGGTGTGCTGCTCGTCGAGCGTGTGGCTGCCCTCGCCCGGAAGACGACACTGACGGAGTGATTCCATGGATACCCGACTGCTAGAAATCCTCGCCTGCCCGCTCTGCAAGGGGCCCCTGGTCCATCATCGCGAAGCGCAGGTGCTGGTCTGTCGTGCCGACCGGCTCGCGTTTCCGATCCGCGACGGCATCCCCGTGATGCTCGAGGAAGAGGCAAGGCTGCTCCAGGCCGACGATCCGCTGCTCTCGCGCTGAGCCGCAGCGTGTACCGGATCGTCATTCCGGCGCGCTACGCGTCGAGCCGTTTCCCCGGCAAGCCGCTGGTCCAGATTGCCGGCAAGCCCATGCTGCAGCATGTCCATGCGTGCGCCAGGCAGTCGAGCGCCGCCGAGATCCTGATCGCGACCGATGACGCTCGTATCGTGGCCGCCGCCGAGGGTTTCGGGGCCCGGGTGATGCTGACCGCCCACGACCACGCTACCGGAACCGACCGGATCGCCGAGGTGGCGCGCCTCTGTGAATGGGGCAGGGACGACGTGGTCGTCAACCTGCAGGGCGACGAACCCTCCATGCCGCCCGAACTGCTCGACCAGGTCGCTGCGCTGCTGCTCGCGCATGCCGGCGCCGACATCGCCACGCTCGCCGCGCCGATTGAAAACCTCGCGGAGTACCTCGATCCCAACGTCGTCAAAGTGGTCACGGATGTCGCCGGGCGCGCGCTGTACTTCAGTCGTGCGCCGATCCCGTGGCACCGTGACGAGCTTGTCGATGGGCGGCCTGGCCGTTGCGACGGGGCGCGGCGCCACATCGGCCTGTACGCGTATCGCGTCGGCGCGCTCGAGCGGCTTTCGGCGCTGCCTGTGGCGCCGCTCGAGGAGGCCGAGAAGCTCGAACAGCTGCGTGCGCTTCATCATGGCATGGACATCCGGGTCGCCAACGCCGTGCGCAGGCCCGGGCCGGACGTGAACACGCCTGATGACCTGCGGCGCGCGGAGAGTGCGTTCCGCCCTGCACCCGGCTGAGGCACGGGTCGGTGCGCATCCTCTTCGTCTGCCTGGGGAACATCTGCCGGTCGCCGACTGCCCACGGCGTGTTCCGCGACCTCGTGGCGCGAGAGCCCGGCCGCCCACTCGCGTCTTGCGTCGATTCCGCCGGCACGGGGGCCTATCACGTCGGCGAGCCACCGGACCCTCGCACTCATGGAGCGGCGAGGCAGCGCGGCTACGACCTGGGTGCCCTCAGGGCACGCCAACTCGTGCGGGAGGATTTCGAGCGCTTCGACCTGCTGCTGGCGATGGATCGGGCGAACCTGCGCCACCTGCGGCAGCTTGCCCCGTCGTCAGTCGTGGCACGCGAGCGCGCCCACCTGTTCCTCGAATATGCGGGCTGCAGCGGCTTGCAGGAAGTCCCTGATCCCTACCAGGGCGGCGCGGAGGGCTTCGAGCAGGTGCTGGACCTGGTCGAGGAGGGCGCGCATCGACTGCTCGCGCGCCTCAGGGAACCCGTCCACCGGGGCTGAGCCCGCGAGGAAGCCGGATCGGCGTTGCGCCGACCCGGCTGTACGGTTTACTCGTCGCGTCGGACTTCCGGGCTCGCGGCCGGCGCTGAAGACCAGACCACCCGCGAAGGACCGGCTTCCGGCTGCCGCTCTGCAGGCGGGGCGGTGTCCGGCGCCGGTTCCACGGCGCTGGGGACGGGAACCTCGACGACCGCAGCGGTCTCGGTCACCCGGGGCGCAACGGGCTCGGCGGCGGGTACCTCGGCGGGTACCTCGACCGGGACCTCTACCCGTACCTCGACCGGCACCTCGGCTGGCACTTCGGCCGGCACTTCAACCGGCACTTGAACCGGTACTTCAACCGGCACTTCGGCCGCTGCAGCGGGCTCGGCACTGATCGGTGGTTCCGGGTTGGCCGGCTGCGCCGCGGGGGGCGCAACCTCCGGAGCCGCGACGGATTCGGCAGTTGCCGGCTCCGCCGACGCCTCGAGACCGGGCTGGAGTTCCGGAACGACGTTCGACGCGGCCGCTTCAGGCTGAGCGACGGATTCGCCCGTCCAGCTGATCGGCGCCGCGGCCGGATTGTCGCGACGCGGCGGCGGCGGGAGGTCGAAGGCCACGTCCGACGCATCGGCCGGGTTGGTGGACTCATTGCCCTGCTCGGCGTCGGTCGACTCGGAGCCTTGCGCCTCGTCCTGGAGGTCGAGCTCCATGGTCTCGGTCGCTGCGGCACCCGGGACTGCTTCGCGCCCGCCCTGGCCACCACCGCCCCGACGACCGCGACGGCCGCGACGACGCCCACGGCGTTCGCCACCCGCAGCCGCAGCATCCGGTCGCCCGGAACCCTGGTCGCCCATGTCCACCGTGGTGGCGCCTTCCTGTCCTTCGGCCTGTTCGCCGATGTCCCCTGCCAACGCGGCGGCTGTCGCCACGGCGACGACCGGTGCCGCGGCCTGTGCGTCCGCCGCGATCGAGGCGGGGATGGGCGGCTGGACGGCCGGCGCGCGATCGCGGCGACGGGAATCGTCGCGATCACGACGACGCGGCGGGCCGTCGCCACCGCGAGCGGGGCTCTGCGCCGGTGCGGGGGCTGCGATCGCAGCCGCAGTCTCGCGGGCAGGCGCCTCGCGTGCAGGCTGGTCGCGATTGCGCTCTGCGTCACGATCGCCGCGGGGACGGTTCGGATCGCGGTCACGATCCCGCGAACGATCCGGCCGACGACCATCCCGGTCGCCGCGCGGACGATCCCGATCGCGGTCCCGATCCCGGTCCCGGTCCCGGCCGCCACGACGGCTGCGCGGGTCCGGTCGGGCGCCCGGGCGCTCCTCCTGGGAGTCGGCTTCGGGACGCGCTGCTGCCGCGGCAGGGGGCACGGGATCGCCGAACAGCCACAGCTTCAGGCGCGTGAACACGCCGAGCCGCGGACCCTGCGGCACCATGACCACGGCCGGTGCGGGCGCTGCGGCCGGCGCCGGTTCGGGGCTGGCCACGATCGGTGCAGGCGTGGTCGGCAGGAAGGTCGGAACGGCGGCGGGCTCCTGGGCCGCTTTCTTCTCGCGCGTCCCGGCAGGATCGGCCACCTGGGCCGGTGTCGGCATCTGGTAGCTGACCCTGCGGTTCTCGGGTTGCTCGATGTCCTCGTCGCGCAGGCGACGGATCGAGTACTCCGGGGTTTCGATGTTGAGGTTCGGGACGACGACGAGATCGACGTCGCTCTTGTCCTCCAGCGTGCGCAGCCACTCGCGCTTCTCGTTGATGAGGTAGGTGGCCACGTCCACGGGGACTTCGGCGATGACCTTGGCCGTCTTGTCCTTGCGGGCTTCCTCGCCGATCAGGCGCAGGATGGCCAGCGCCATGGATTCGACCGTGCGGATGCTGCCGATGCCCTGGCAGCGCGGGCAGACGGTGTGGCTCGAGTCGCCGAGCGAAGGCCGCAGGCGCTGGCGCGACATCTCGAGCAGGCCGAAACGGGACAGGCGGCCGATCTGGATGCGGGCGCGGTCCATCTTCATGGCATCGCGCAGCCGGTCCTCGACGGCCCGCTGGTTCTTCGACTCTTCCATGTCGATGAAGTCGATGACGATCAGGCCGCCGATGTCGCGGATGCGCAGCTGGCGCGCGATCTCGTCCGCGGCTTCCAGGTTGGTGTTGGTGGCCGTCGTCTCGATGTCCGAGCCGCGCGTGGCGCGCGCGGAGTTGATGTCGATCGACACCAGCGCCTCGGTGTAATCGATGACGATGGACCCGCCGGAAGGAAGCTGGACCTTGTGCGCGTATGCGGACTCGATCTGGATCTCGATCTGGAAGCGGGTGAACAGCGGGATGTCGTCCGAATACATCTTGAGGCGGCGCTGGCCCTCGTTGGGCATGAAGCGCTGCATGTATTCCTGGGCGATGCCGAAGGCGTTCGGCTCGTCGATGAGTACTTCGCCGATGTCCTCGGAGAAGTAGTCGCGCAGGGCGCGTGTCACCGGATCGCTCTCGCGGTAAACCAGGAAGGGCGAGGGGCGCGACAGCACGGCGCCGACGATCTCGTCCCACTGCACCTTGAGGTTGTCGAGGTCCCACTGCAGTTCTTCGACCGCCCGGCCGACGCCGGCGGTGCGCACGATGGCGCCCATGCCATCGGGAATGCGCAGCGCATCCATGACTTGGCGCATCTGGTCCCGGTCCTCGCCCTCGATGCGGCGACTGACGCCGCCCGCGCGCGGGTTGTTCGGCATGAGCACCAGGAAGCGCCCGGCGAGCGAGATGTACGTGGTCAGGGCGGCGCCCTTGTTGCCGCGTTCTTCCTTCTCGACCTGGACGACGATGTCCTGGCCTTCCTGGAGCACTTCACGCATGTTGATGCGCGCGCCCTGCGGCTGCTTCAGGAAATACTCGCGCGAGATTTCCTTGAGCGGCAGGAAGCCGTGACGCTCCGCGCCGTAATCGATGAAGCAGGCTTCGAGCGAGGGCTCGATGCGCGAGATGCGGCCCTTGTAGACGTTGGCCTTTTTCTGTTCGCGTGACGGAAGTTCGATCGACAGGTCGTAGAGTTTCTGGCCGTCAACCAGGGCGACTCGCAACTCTTCATGCTGAGTTGCATTGACCAACATTCTCTTCATGGGCCCCTTATCTCCGGGATGGGGCCGATAGCACTGCGGCGGTCGTCCTCTTAGGACTCCGCCCCGCGCAATGGCCTGTGCCATGGGCGGGGGGGCAGAACCAGAAAGGTGTCACCGGGAGCGAACTTGTCGAATGAGCGTGCGTTCACTGTCATGCCTGAGTTCGTTCCGGACAGCGTCCGTTCGCGCGCTGGTGGCCCCTGCGGGCGGCGCGTGTACGGACACGTGCAAACCTTCTTGCTGTGTCTGTGAACCGACGGCGCGTCGGGGAGTCTTTCGGACTCAACGCCAATCGCGGCGGCTGTCGGCCGGGCTTCGATGGCCTCGTTGCCGAGGACCAACTAACATGCGGCGCTTGCAAACGTGGTGGCGAATTCGCCTCAATCGCATGCAGCGTCGCGCTACTGTCTGCCTAGCGATGGTCACGCGGGGTGCTCCATCTTCGGCGACGGATTCATAATATGGCAAAGCCACTTGAAAAACAACGCCTTACGGCAGAAGAGCCGCATGAGAAGGTGCGCCACGTCGCGATTTCCGAGGATTTCGCGGGTGTCCGTCTGGACAAGTTCCTTGCGCAGGAATACCCGCAGGTGCCGCGGACGCGCATCTACCGGATCGTCCGGAAGGGGGAAGTCCGGGTCAACGCCAAGCGTTCGAGCATCGACTATCGGCTGATTGCGGGCGATGACGTCCGCCTGCCGCCGGTGCGCGCCGAAGCCCCGGCTGAGGCCGAGGCCGTGGCCGCGGCCGCGGCGGGGACTTCGGGCAGCGGCGGGCCGGCCGGGCAGGGCGGCGCGCGGACGGTCCCCGCGGTCCGTGCGACCCGCGTTCCCAAGGGCATTCTGGAAGCGGTCACCCAGTCGATCATCCACGAGGATCAGCGCCTCATCGTCGTCAACAAGCCCGCGGGTATCGCCGTGCACGGCGGCAGTGGCATCAGTTGCGGCGTGATCGAGGCGTTGCGAGCCGCACGGCCGGACGAGAAGGAAAAGCTCGAACTGGTCCACCGCCTCGACCGCGATACCAGTGGCGTGCTGCTGGTGGCGCGCAAGCCTGCGGTGCTGCGCGCGCTGCACGCGACCCTGCGCGAAGGCGAGGGGATGGAAAAGCGTTATCTGGCGCTGGTCAAGGGCAGCTGGCAGCTGGGCAAGAAGCGCATCGACGCGCCGCTGCGCACCGACCTGCGGGTCGGGGGAGAACGCACGGTGAAGGTGCAGCCGGCGGGCAAGTCCGCCATCAGCGACTTCCGGCCGGTGCAGTTCTTCGGGCGCCTGGCGACCTTGATGGAAGTGCAGATCCTGACGGGCCGCACTCACCAGATCCGCGTGCACGCGGCCTACGCCGGTCATCCGGTGGCGGGCGACGAAAAGTACGGTGACGAGGAATTCAACGCAGAGATGAAGGACGTGGGGCTCAGGCGGATGTTCCTGCACGCCTCAAGCCTGTCGTTCACCTGGCCCGATACGGGCATGGAGTTCAGCGTCAACGCACCACTGCCGCCCGAGCTGGCTGCGGTGATCGACGCTATCGGCCCGGTACCCGGGGGGCGTCGGCGGAGCGCAGTGCGTCGGCGACCCAGATGAGCGGCAGGCCCTGGATCGCCGTCGGATCCCGGGCTTCGAATCCGGCCAGCAGCGAGATGCCGAGGCCCTCGCACTTGAAGCCTCCGGCGCAGTCCAGCGCAGGCTCCGCGGCACAATAGGCGGCGATTTCCGCCGCATCCAGGGTCCGGAAGACGCAGCGGGTGTCGTCCACGTGCTCCCGGCAGAAGCCCGCATCGATCCCCACGATGGCCACGGCGGTATGGAACACCGCGGTGCGCCCGGACAGTCTGGCGAGCATCGCGTGGTGAGCTTCGAGGGTGCCGGGTTTGCCGAGGATCTCCTCGTCCAGCGCGCAGACCTGGTCGGAGCCGATCACCAGCGCGCCCGGGTGTCGGGCCGCGACGGCACGTGCCTTGGCTGCCGCGAGCCGGACGGAGAGCTCGCGCGGGGATTCATGGGGCAGGGCGGTTTCGTCCACCTCGGGAGCCTCGATATCGAAGCGGAGGCGGAGCCTGGAGAGCAGTTCCCGCCGGTAACGCGAGGTCGAGGCGAGGCACAGGGCCCGGTACGGTTGAAGCAGATATTTTTCGGTCACAGAAACAACAGCTTATGAATCTTCTTGTTTTGACTCGAGAGGCCGCGATGCCTATTATACGCGCCCCATGATGGCGGACTGGTCACGTTCGGTCGATGTCGAGCGCCTGGCCGATCACGGGGACGCCGTGGCGTTCGACGTCGCGCTGGCCGAGTTCCCGCGTTTGCGCGCGCAGCTGGCGTCCGGCGAAGGGCGCGCGCGCGGCAGGGTAGAGCTCAGCCGCGAGCGTGGCGTGGCGATGGCCCAGGTGGTCGTGCAGGCAAGCCTGCCCCTGGTCTGCCAGCGCTGCTTGCGGCCGGTGCACGTGGAGGTCGAGAGCGAGTCGCGAGTCGCCCTGGTGGCGGACTTCGCAGCCGCCGACCGGCTCGACTCCGATGTCGAACCGGTGATGCTGGAAGAAGGTCGAGTGGTCCTGCGGGACCTCGTCGAGGAGGAATTGCTGCTTGCGGTGCCGCTGGTGCCGCGGCACGAACAGGAAACAGAATGCGGGTTAGCGCCGGCCGCAGAGGCCGTCGGGAACCCGGTCAACGAGGAGCCGGAAAATGATCCGGAGCCTCCCGTCACACAAAAACCGTTTGCGGGGCTGGGCGAGCTCCTGAAACGGGGCCCTTAGCCCGATCGCCAGCAACGCATAGTTTCGAGGAGCTCACATGCCCGTTCAGAAAAGCCGAAAGACGCCGTCCACGCGCGGCATGCGCCGATCCCACGACGGCCTCGCCACCCCTGCGCTGTCCATCGACCCGCAGTCGGGCGAGACCCACCTGCGCCATCGCATCACGCCGGACGGTTTCTACCGCGGCAAGCGCGTGATCGAAAAGCCGGTGGAAGACGAAGCCGCGCAGTAGCGCGCCGCGCCGCGCCGGGTCGCCTGCCCGGTGCGGTACGATCCTCCCCATGATCGACGGTGGATGCCGCTGCGGCGGCATTTGCGTTGCTTGCTGAATCCCTGACCCAGGCTCTCCCAGCATGACCGTCATTGCCTTCGACGTGATGAGCGGTGACATCGGCCCCGGCGAATGCGTGCCGGCGGCCCTGCTTGCCCTGCAGTCCGACCCTGAACTGCGGCTGCTGCTGGTCGGACACCTCGACGTGGTCGAGGGCGAACTGGCGCGCGCGCGCGCTGCGCAGCGCTCGGGCGAAGCCCCCGAGGTCCGCGGTGCTGCGGAATGGCGTTCGCGCCTCGAGATCGTGCCGGCCTCCGAAGTGATCGCCATGACCGACCTCCCGCGCGAAGCCGTCCGTCGCAAGCGCGACTCCTCCATGCGTGTCGCGGTGAACCTCGTCAGCGCGGGTCGCGCCGACGCCGCCGTGAGCGCGGGAAACACCGGTGCGCTCACGGCGATCTCCCATTTCGTGCTCAAGTGCCTGCCGCAGGTCGAGCGCGCGCCGATCATGTCCGCCGTGCCGAACGCGCGGGGGTTCACCCACATGCTGGACCTTGGCGCCAGCGTCCGTGCCACGCCCCTGCATCTGCTGCAGTTCGCGGTCATGGGCGAGATCGTGGCCCGCGACGTCCACGGTATCGCGGCGCCGCGGGTCGGGTTGCTCAACATCGGCACCGAGGAAACCAAGGGTAATGAACTGGTGCAGGAGGCCCACGCACTGATCCGGGCACGCTGCGCCGCCGAGCCCGACCCGGCGCGGCGCATGCACTACGTCGGGTTCATCGAAGGCCACGATATCTTCACGGGCGAGGTGGATGTGGTGGTCGCGGACGGCTTCACCGGCAACGTCGCACTCAAGACGATGGAGGGTGTCGCCGGGCTGATCAGCGGCCGGCTGCGAGCCGAGTTCACCGCGAGCCCGGCCAGCAAGCTCGCGGGCCTGATCGCCCGGCCCGTGCTGCGCCGCGTGTCCGCCTCGCTCGATCCCCGGCGCTACAACGGGGCCGTCATGGTGGGCCTGAACGGAGTCGTGGTAAAAAGCCACGGTCGGGCCGATCGCGAGGCGCTGGCGCGTGCCGTGGCGATCGCCGCCCTGGCAGTGCGACGCCAGTTGGCACAACGCGTCGGGCATGCTCTGGGCGGCGCAATCATCCAAACGGAGACTCCAGCGTGAAGTATTCGCGAATCGCGGGCACCGGCAGCCACCTGCCAGATCGGGTGATGACCAACGCGGATCTCGAGCGCATGGTCGACACCTCGGACCAGTGGATCCAGGAACGCACCGGCATCCGGCAACGGCATATCGCGGCCGAAGGCGAGACCACCGTCGATCTGGCCGAGCAGGCCGCCCGGCGCGCCATGGAGGCCGCCGGCGTCACCGCTCAGGACATCGACCTGATCGTCTTCGGCACCACGACCCCGGACCAGGTGTTCCCGAACTGTGGCGCGCTGCTTCAGGCGCGCCTCGGAATCCGGGGTTGCCCGGCGCTCGGGCTGGAGGCCGCCTGCAGCGGTTTCATCTATGCGCTGTCGATCGCCGACAAGTTCATCCGCCTCGGCGATGCGAAATGCGCGCTGGTCGTGGGTGCCGAGACCCTGAGTCGCATCGTCGACTGGACCGACCGGTCCACGGCGATCCTCTTCGGCGATGGTGCCGGCGCGGTCGTGCTCAAGCCCGACGAGACGCCGGGCATCATCTCCACGCACCTGCACACCGATGGGTTCTACAAGGACCTGCTGTATTGTCCCGTGGGTCCCTCGCGCGGCTTTCCCCTGGACGAGGCCGGCCGCACGCAGATGTTCATCCGCATGACCGGCAACGAGATCTTCAAGATCGCCGTGAAGTCGCTGGGGTCGATCGTCGACGAGACGCTGGCCGCCAACGGTCTCGACACCTCAGCCATCGACTGGCTGGTACCGCATCAGGCGAACATCCGGATCATCCAGGCGACGGCCAAAAAACTCGACATGCCGATGGAGCGCGTGATCGTCACGGTGCAGGATCACGGCAACACCTCGGCGGCCTCGGTGCCGATGGCCCTCGATGTCGGCGTCCGGGATGGTCGCATCAAGCGCGGCGACCTGCTGCTGCTCGAGGCTTTCGGCGGCGGGCTCACCTGGGGTTCCGCGCTGATCCGCTACTGATCCGGCCGGTTGGCCGTGCGCCCGGCGGCTGCCGGGGCACCCAAAAAAAACGCCGCGCATTTGCGCGGCGTTTTTGTTCCAGGCCGAAGCCCGGACGAAGCATCGGGAGCCGATTACTTCGAGATCGAGCGCTTGAACATGCGATCGATCTTCTCGTTCGTCGCATCGCAGCAGGACTGGCTGGCCTGAGCGGCGGCGAGGGCCTGGTTGGCAGCGCTCTGGGCGCCGCTGGCGGCCTGCGAGGCGGCCGAGGCGGAGCTGCTGGCAGCGTCGGCGGAGCTCTTGGCGGCGGCGATCTGCGACTGCAGGCTCGAGACCTGGGTCTTGAGGCCGTCGACCTGGGCCTGGAGGGGCTTGAGGTCCGTGCAGCCGGCGAGGGCGGCAATGGCGGCGACGGCGGCAATCTTGGCGATGATGGTGGTCTTCATGGGTTTCATTCCTCTGGGTGTTTTGCTGGGGTCTGGCGCACCGGGACTACCTTCCACGATTGCCCCCATGCTACGGGGCGCAACTGCAACAAATCCCAGCGTGTAATGCAACAAAAATCTTGGCAGAAACATGCTCTTTCGGGCATAGGCACAAGCCGCTGGACGAGCCGTGCCTCAGCGCTTGCGTAGCAGGAACTGGTGATGATGCAGGCGGATGGTTTCCGCCACGTGACCGGAACGGAACTCATCCACAGCCCGCGTCACCCCATGGTCCCAGATCCCGCGCCGGTCGTAGTCGTCGCCGGCGATGTAGCCGCCTTGCTTCAGTTTGGGGAAGAAGGCGCCCAGATCGCGCTTCACGTCGTCGTAGAAGTGGCTGGCGTCCACGTACATCCAGTCGAAGTGCCCGTCCGGGAAAAGCGGCGCGGCTTCGTGGGACAGCATGCGGTGCAGGACCACGCGGCCGCTGGCGATTTCCTTCGCGAACCGCTGGGAAACCAGCTGGAACTGCTGCTCCAGGGCGGCGCTTGCCGCCTCCCCCGAGCCAAAATCCTGGGTGGGGCCGTCGTACAGGGTCCCGTCGTCCCTGGTGAACCAGGGATCCACCAGATGCAGGATCCGCGGCTCGTTCAGCGCGAGGATGCGTTCGGAGAAATCGCCGTCGAAGACGCCGACCTCGATGACGACGCCGCCCTTGGGCAGGACGTCGAACATGAAGTCGCGCTTGGCGGCGCGGCGCGCGCTCGAGGACAGCACGCGTTCGATCCAGCGGCGTCCAGGCAGTCCGGGTGCAGGGCGGTACATGGCATCCTCGTCACGCATACAGAAGGAGCCATTATCGGGATAATCCGCCCATGAGTTCCAGTCCACCGCGTGTCCTTTTCGTACCGGTCAGCGGCCCGAGCGGCATGGGCGAGTTCGCCCGCGCGCGCAGTGTCGCCGACGCCCTGCGGCAGCGCTGGCCGCAGGTCGAGACCCATTTCGTGCTGCACCGGGATGCGCCGTATGCCCGCGGCCTCGATCATCCCGTGACGCTGCTGCCGGCGTCGCCCACGCTCTGCACCACCGAGGTGCTGGCCGTGATGCGCGAGTTCCGGCCGGACGTCGTGTTCTTCGACAACGCCGGGCGTACCGGCCTGCTGCGCGCCGCGGCGCGCGCAGGGGCGCGGGTGGTGTACGTGAGTTCGCGGCGGCGGCAGCGCTACAAGGCGTTCCGCCTGCGCTGGATGAAGCTGCTCGACGAGCACTGGATTTCCTATCCGGCGCTGCTGGCGGGCGAACTGGGCGCCTTCGAACGGCTGAAGCTGCGTCTGCTGGGGCGGCCGGCGATCAGGTTCCTCGACGCCGTGCTCGCCCCGGCCGATGCCGCCGCTGCGGACCGGCTGCTTGGTGCGGGCGCGGCGCCCGACGTGGTGATCGTCCCGGGTGGCGGCAGTCGCTTCCATGACGTCAGCATCACGCCCGCGCACTTCGCCGGCTGGGCCACCGCGCTCGCGGCCCGGGGGCATTCCGTGGTGTTCGTCGCCGGCCCGGCGTTCGACGTGCCGCTGCCTGAGTCGCCGCGGCTGCGGGTGCTCCGCGGGGTGGGCGGCGCGGCGCTGATGGCGATCCTGCAGCGTACGCAACTCGTGCTGGTCAACGGCGGCGATACGCTGCTGCAGGCGCTGGCGCTGGGGCGCCCCTGCGTAACGGTACCCATCGCGGGTGACCAGGCGGCACGGATCGCGCGCTGTGCTGCGCTCGGCATGGTGGTGTCGCCCGCCATCGACCAGGTCGAGCCGGCCTGTGCGGCGCTGCTGGCGGATGCCCCGGCCCGGCAGGCGCTGGTCGCGCGGGTGCAGGCCATCGGCCTGCGTGATGCGATGCCGGGCATCGTCGCGACCCTGGGAGAACAGCTAGGGCTGGCGTAGCGGCCCGGCCAGCTCGCGGTAGGCGGCCACGGTTTCGCGCAGCACGTTCTCGAGATGATAGGCCGACAGGTCGCAGGTGCGGCGCGGCGGCGGGGCGGCAGCGAACTCGCGCAGCGCAGCGGCCATGGCGGCGGCATCCTCGACGGGAGTCAGGCGCCCTGGGTGATGCGCGAGGATTTCCGAAGGGCCCTGGGTCTGCGTCGCCAGCACGGGCGTCCCGGCATCCAGGGCCTCGAACAGCACGCGGCCGAGCGGCTCGCTGCGCGAGGGGCTCACGAACAGGTCGAACGCCTGGTAGAAATCCTTGGCGTCGCTGCGGAACCCGAGGAAGCGCACCGGCAGGCCGCGCGCGAGGGCTTCGAGTTCCCCGCGCTCGCGTCCTTCGCCGACCAGCACGAGCCGGGCGTGCGGCAGGGCCGCTGCCCTGAACGCGCGAATCAGCACGTCGAAGCCCTTCGAGCGCGCCAGGCGGCCGACGCCGCCGATCAGCAGCTCCCCGGGCGCTGCGCCCGCTGCGGCGCGCAGTTCCGCGATCCGCTCCGGCGAGAGCCGCGGATGCGGCACCAGCGATTCGTTGATGTCGAAGATGCGGCCGCGGTACTTCGCGAGGTCGCGCTTCTGCCATTGCGCGATGACGATCAGGCCGTCCATCTGCAGGAAGTGCGGGCCGTTGACCCACATGTGCAGCGTGGCGATCGTGGGGCAGGGCGGGCGCCGGCGGGCGACGAGGCGGGTGCTCTTGCGCAGGTGCGTGTGGATCACCTCCGGACGGAACTCGCGGACGGCACGCGACAGTCCGGGACCCGGGAACCAGTTGCCGACCTCGCGCACCTGCACCCGCGGATCGAGGTGGTCGATGATCGATGCGCCACCGTGGCCGCGGTGGCCGCGGCGCACGACCAGCATCACCTCGTGCCCGTCGCAGAGCGCGTTGCACATTTCGGCGGTGGCACGCTCGGTGCCGGCGAAGCCGCTCGAGAGGATGGTGTGCAGGATGCGCATGGCCCGTGTCCCCGTGTCCGCTCAGCGCGAGCCGAGCATGGCGCGCGCGGCATTGTGGCCGGGAAGACCCGTGACACCGCCTCCCGGGTGCGCGCCCGAACCGCAAAGGTACAGCCCATCGACGGGCGTCCGGTAGTCGCCGTAGCCGAGCGCGGGCCTCGCGGCCCACAGCTGGTCCAGTCCCAGCGCACCGTGGAAGATGTCGCCACCGGCAAGGCCGAAGGTCTGCTCCAGGTCGAGCGGCGAGAGCGCCGAGTGCCCGAGCAGGCTGGTGCGGAAGCCCGGCGCGTGACGCTCCACGGTATCGATGATGAGCTGCGCGGCCGCATCGCGCTCCGCCGGGTCGCTCCAGCTGCGGCCTCCAGGCAGTCGGTAGTCGAAGTGCTGGCAGAACAGGCTCGCGACGTGGGCGCCGGGCGGCGCCAGGGTGTCGTCGAGCGTCGAGGGAATGAGCATCTCGACGATCGGCTCGCGCGAACTGCCGTGCAGCCGTGCCTCGGCATGGGCGCGGTCCATGTAGCCGAGCGAGGGCGCGATGATGATGCCGGCGCCGAGGTGCGCCTCGCCGCCGCGTGCCGGGGCGGCGCTGAAGCGCGGCAGGCGCGACAGCGCGACGTTCATGCGGAAGGTGGCCGAGCCGACGCGGAAGCGCTCGATGTGCGCGCGGAAATCGGCCGGCAGGTCCGCGGTGTCGAGCAGCGACAGGAACAGCGGGCGCGGGCCGAGGTTGGCGGCGATGCGCGGGGCCTCGAACACCCTGCCGTCCTCGAGTTCGAGGCCGGTGGCGCGCACGGCGCCGCCGGCAGCGCGCGCGGTGACGATGCGGCGCACCGGTGCGCTGCACTCGATCTGCACGCCGAGCCGGCGGGCCTCTGCGGCCATGGCCTGCGTGATCGCGCCCATGCCGCCGATCGCATGGCCCCAGCGCCCGGCCTTGCCGTTCACCTCGCCGAAGGCGTGGTGCAGCAGCACATAGGCGCTGCCCGGCGTGTAGGGGCTGCCATAGTTGCCGACCACGGAGTCGAAGCCGAACAGCGCCTTCAGCGGATCCGACTCGAACCAGTGATCGAGGATCTCGCCGGCGCTGCGCGTGAAGAGTTCGTGGATCTCACGCTGCGCCGCGAGCGGCAATGCGCGCAGCTCGCGGCCGACGCGCAGCGTCTCCCACAGGTCGCGCACCCGCCGCAGGTCGGTGGGGGGCGTGCGCAGCAGCAGGCTGCGCAGCACCGCTACCGCGCGGTCCAGCATCGCGTAGTAGTCGGGCAGCCGCGCGGCGTCGCGCGGGCTGAAGCGGCGCGCCTCGGCGATGGTGTCCGCGGTCTCGGGGCCTGCGCTGAAGGACTCGCCGTTCGCGAGCGGCAGGAAGTTCTGCATCGGGCGCTCGACGATGCGCAGGCCGTGCGCGGCGAGGCGCAGGTCGGCGATGACCTGCGGGTTCAGCAGGCTGACGGTGTAGCTGGCCGTGGAATTGCGGAAGCCGGGCACGAACTCCTCGGTGACCGCGGTGCCGCCGACGACCGCGCGCCGTTCGAACATGGCGACGCGCAGGCCGGCGCGCGCCAGGTAGCAGGCACAGGTGAGGCCGTTGTGGCCGGCACCGATGACCAGGACGTCGAAACGGGAGGCGGGGGGCTTGCGGCTGGATAAAGTCACAGGTACTGTATGGATCAACAGAGGTGAAACATGACTGACCTGACTCCCCGCCAGACCGAAATCCTTCGCCTGATCCAGCGCACCATCGCCGAGACCGGCATGCCGCCCACCCGCGCCGAAATCGCGGAAGAACTCGGCTTCAGGTCCGCCAACGCCGCTGAAGACCACCTGCGTGCCCTGGCCAGGAAGGGCGTCATCGCGCTCATCCCGGGAGCCTCGCGTGGCATCCAGCTCAAGGACACCCTGCGCGAGCAGATGGGCCTGCCGCTCATCGGGCGCGTTGCAGCAGGCAAACCCATTCTCGCAGAAGAAAACATCGAGGCACGCTTCAACATCGACCCCGACATTTTCTCGCCGCGCCCGCACTATCTCCTGAAGGTCACCGGCATGTCCATGAAGGACGCCGGCATCCTCGACGGCGACCTTGTGGCCGTTCACCGTACCCCCGAGGTGCGCAATCGCCAGATCATCGTCGCGCGCCTCGAGAACGAAGTCACCGTCAAGCGCTACAGGCAGGAAGGCCCCATGGTCTGGCTCATGCCCGAGAACCCCGACTTCGAGCCCATCAAGGTCAATCTCCGCGAAGAGCCGTTGATCATCGAAGGCGTCGTGGTCGGGGTGCTCCGCCGCGGCAAGGCCCAGCTCGGGCTGATGTAGCCGTGCTGCGCTAGCGCCGTCCCGAAACCCGGCCGCAAGGCCGCAGAGGTTGCACCATGTCTGATTTCGAGCTGCGCCCCCCGCCGGGCGCACAGGATCCCCTTGTCCCGCGAAAGCCCGTCCGCAAGGCAGCTCACGGCCCCGCGAGGGCGAGCCTGCAGCGCTTCAGCTGTCCCTGTGGTTGTGGTCGCAGCCGCTGGTTCTCGCAGCCGCGAACGCCGCGCAGCCTTGCCCGGGCACCCCTCGAACAGGCCTCGGGCAAGCCGCTGACGTCATCGTGAGCGCCCATCGTCGCTCCCGTCGTTACGGCCACACCCTCAAACCGTGTCATCCACGCAGCCTCCATGGGCAAGCTGCATCCACTCGAACAATTGCTCGGGCACCCTGCCATCTGGCGCGGTCGCAGCACTGCGCCCACCGATACGCTCAGCACGGGCTTTAGCACGCTCGATGCCGGTCTGCCCGGCGGGGGCTGGCCCTGCACGGGCCTGATCGAGATCCTCACCCCGCGTACGGGGCTTGGCGAACTGCGGTTGCTGGTGCCGCTGCTTGCGCGGCTGGGTGGAGAGTCCCCCGCGCGCTGGGCGGCCTGGATCGCACCGCCCTTCGAGCCTTATGCGCCTGCGCTGACCGGGTACGGCGTGCCGCTCGACCGGCAACTGGTGGTGCGTACCGCGGTCCCGTTGTGGGCCATGGAACTGGCGCTGGATTCCGGGGCCTGTGCGGTGGCGCTGGCCTGGGCAGGACGGGCCCAGGCGAAGCACCTGCGCCGCCTGCAGCTGGCGACCCTGCGCGGCCGCACACCGGGTTTCCTGTTCCGTCCGCTCAGCGAGGCAGGCGAGGCTTCACCCGCACAGCTGCGCCTGTCGCTCGAGCCCACTCCCGGAGGCGCCGTCGTGCGGCTGCTCAAAAGCCGGGGCGGTGCCCGCGAGCCCATGGAACTTTCCTGGCCAGGCGATCATGGCGCAGCGTGAGCGTACGCAAGCGGGCGGTCGTGAGCGCTCGGGCGCGCGGCCCGCAGCGGTTGCCGCCGCAGAAGCCGGCCCGCAGCCTCTCGGGCAGGGCGAACTCGCGCTGCAGACATCGAGCGAGTCGGCTGAATGCTGGGCGGCGCTGCATTTTCCATTGCTCCCGCTCGAGGCGCTGGGCCTGGGCCCGGCCTGCGCGTCCGGGCGCCCCTGCGTCGTACTCCAGTCCGAAGGCGCGAGCCCCCGCGTGCTGGAGGCAAACGAAGCGGCACGCCGGCTCGGTGTCCTGCCTGGCCTGGGCCTGGTCGCCGCGCTCGCCCTCGAACCCGCCCTCGAAGTCTCGCTGCGTGATCCGCGGCGCGAGCGACGGCTGCTGGATCGCGTTGCCGCAGAAGCCCTGGGCTTCACGCCACGCGTCAGTCTCGAGCCGCCGGATGGGGTGCTGCTCGAAGTGCGCGGCAGTTTCAGTCTCTTCGGCGGCGCATCCGCACTCGGCGAGGCGCTGCTCGCGCGCTGTGCCGCGCTGGGCGTGCAGCCGCGGCTGGCGATCGCGCCCACGCCGCTGGCGGCACTCGTGCTGGCCAGGGCGGGCAGGCCACAGTTCATCACCGCTGACGACCGTCTCATCGGAGCGATCGCGCCCTTGCCCCTGGGGATGCTGCGCTGGGCGGACGCGACGCTCGCGCGGCTCGAATCCGTGGGCGTGGCCACTCTCGGCGAGGCGCTGCGTCTGCCGCGTGCGGGGTTCGCGCGGCGCTTCGGCAACGAGGCGCTCGACACGCTCGACCGTCTCGTGGGGCGGCGTCCCGATCCGCGTCGCGCCCATGTCATGCGCGAGCGCTTCCGGGCCCGCTGCGAGCCGTCCTTCGAACTCACCGGGCATCAGGCAATCCTGCGTCACGTCGAGCCGCTGCTGGTCGAGCTCGAGAGTTTCCTGCGCGGCAACCAGTCTGCCGTGACCGGGTTGCGGCTGCGCCTGTGGCATCGCACGCGGGCCGGGAGCGAGATCCCGCCGGCGACCTCGATCGTGCTGCGGCTGTCCGCCCCTGAATTCTCCGCCGCGCGCTTCGGGCCGCTGCTCGCCGAACGCCTGGCGCAGAGCGTGCTGCCCGCGCCGGTCCAGCGCTGCAGCCTGCGCAGCGGCGAACTGCAGCCGCTCATCGCGCAGAGCCATTCGCTGTGGCGTCCTGGTGAACATGGCGGAGCTACGGTCGCCGAGGCGCCCGCCCTCATCGAGAGGCTGCGTGCGCGGCTGGGTGCCGAGGCCGTGTACGGTCTGTGCCTGGTTCCCGAACATCGGCCCGAGCGGGCCTGGTGCGTGACGGAGCCCGGACTGCCTGCCGCGCGCCTGCGTAGCGCGGCGGAGGGCGCGACGCAGGCCGCGCGACCCGAGCCGGGGCGGCGCCCGCTCTGGCTGGTGCAGGTGCCGCAGCGTCTGCCCGGTGCGCCACGGAACCTGCGCCTGCTCGACGGGCCGGAGCGCATCGAGACGGGCTGGTGGGATGGTCGCGAGGTGTCGCGCGACTATTACGTCGCGCTCGATCCCGAGGGCGCGCGGGTCTGGGTGTTCCGCGAGCGTCTGCCGCCGCACGAATGGTTCCTGCACGGGGTGTTCGGATGAGCGGGACCCTCGATCCGCCGCTCTACGCCGAACTGCACTGCCTCTCCAACTTCAGTTTCCTGCGCGGCGCCTCGAGCCCCGCCGAACTGGTGCAGCGCGCCGCAGAGCTCGACTACGCGGCACTCGCCATCACCGACGAATGTTCCGTCGCCGGCGTGGTGCGGGCACATGCTGCGCTGCGCGACCTGGCCGCCGCGGCTGCCGGCACCGCGCAGCCGCGGCCGGCCCTCGTCATAGGCTCTGAATTCCGCCTCGACTGCGGCACGCCGCTGGTGGTGCTGGCTGCCGATCGTCAGGGCTACGGGCAGCTGTGCCGGCTGATCACCCGCGGACGGCGGGCGGCGCCCAAGGGCCAGTACCGGCTGGCGCGCTCTGACGTCGAGGACCTGGTGCAGCCTGGCCACTGCCTGCTGCTGTGGGCGCCGCGGCCGCGGACCACCGCTCCGTGCGCGGCGACCTGGTTGCGCGACCGGTTCGGCGGTTCGGCGTGGATCGCCGCCGAACTCCTGCGCGATGGCACCGAACGCGCGCACCTCGCGGCGTTGATGGCGCTGGGGAGCGACCACGGCCTGCCGCTGGTGGCCGCGGGGGGCGCCTGCATGCACTCCCGGGCGCGGCGCCGCCTGCACGATGCACTCACGGCGATCCGCCTGAACCTGCCGCTGGATGCCGCAGGCCTTGCGCTGATGCCGAACGGCGAACGCCACCTGCGCGAGCGCGCCAGGCTGGCCAGGCTCTATCCGCCGGCACTGCTCGCGGAGACACTGGTCGTCGCGTCGCGCTGCCACTTCTCGCTCGACGAATTGCGCTACGAATATCCGCAGGAGATCGTCCCTGCGGGCCGCACCCCCGCGTCCTGGCTGCGCGAGCTCACCGAAGCCGGTGCACGCCGCCGCTGGGGCGGCCCGGGCATGCCGGCGGTGGTGCGCACGCTGGTGGAGCACGAGCTGGCCCTGATCGCCGAGCTCGGCTACGAACCGTACTTCCTGACCGTCCACGACATCGTTGATTTCGCACGCTCGCGCGGCATCCTGTGCCAGGGCCGCGGTTCGGCGGCGAACTCCGCGGTCTGCTATTGCCTCGGCATCACCGAGGTCGATCCCTCGCGCATGTCGATGCTCTTCGAACGATTCATCTCGAAGGAGCGCAACGAACCGCCCGACATCGACGTCGATTTCGAGCACGAGCGGCGCGAGGAGGTCATCCAGTACGTCTACCGGAAGTACGGCCGCGACCGTGCCGCGCTGGCCGCCACGGTGATCAGCTACCGGCCGCGCAGCGCGTTGCGCGACCTCGGCAAGGTGCTGGGACTCGATCCTGCGCAGACCGAGAAGCTCTCGGGCGCCATGCAGTGGCGGGATGGCGGCATCGATGCCTCGCGCGTACGCGAGGCGGGTTTCGACCCCGACAACCCGGTGCTGCGGCAGCTGCTCGCGCTGTCGCGCGAGCTGCTCGGTTTTCCGCGCCACCTGTCGCAGCACGTCGGTGGCTTCGTGATCGCACGCGGGCTGCTCGAGGAACTCGTGCCCGTCGAGAACGCAGCCATGAGCGATCGCACCGTCATCCAGTGGGACAAGGACGACCTGGACGACCTGGGCCTGCTGAAGGTCGACCTGCTCGCGCTGGGCATGCTCAGCGC
>CAJACZ010000062.1 GCA_903938365.1 uncultured Pseudomonadota bacterium
GGAATCGACGCACGCCGGGCTGTCCTCGACCGCGGTGGCGGGCATCCAGCGCCACCTGGCCGCCGACGGACAGGTGCTCGTCTACATCAACCGCCGCGGTTACGCCCCGACGCTCGCCTGCACGGGCTGTGGCTGGGTCGCCCCCTGCACCGAATGCGATGCGCGCCTGACCGTGCACCTGTCGGCCGAACGCCTGCGCTGCCACCATTGCGGTGCCGAGCGGCCGCTGCTGCGGCAGTGCCCCCAGTGCGGCTACGCCGTGAAGACCGTAGGCCAGGGCACGGAGCGCATCGAGGAGTCGCTGGGGGAAACCTTCAAGGACGTCCCGATCGCCCGGCTGGACCGCGACGTGGTGCGCCACCAGGCCGAGCTCGAGGCTGTCGTGGGACGCGTCGCCAGCGGCGCGGCGCGCATCCTGGTGGGCACCCAGATGGTGACCAAGGGCCATGACTTCCCGAACGTGACGCTGGTGGTGGTGCTGAATGCCGACCAGGGCCTCTTCAACACGGATTTCCGTGCGGCCGAACGCCTGGCGCAGACCATCGTGCAGGTCGCCGGGCGCGCCGGGCGCGGCGACCGGCCGGGCGAAGTGCTGATCCAGACCGAATACCCCGAGCACCCGCTGCTGACCGGGCTGCTCACCGAGGGCTACGACGGCTTCGCCCGCACCGCCCTCGAGGAACGCCGCGCGGCGGCCTGGCCGCCGTTCTCGCGCCTCGCCGCGCTGCGCGCCTCGGGCACCGACGCGGAAGCGCCGATCGCCTTCCTGGCGGCTGCGCGCCGCGCCGCCGGGCGGCCCGCCGGGCCGGTACGGCTGCTCGGTCCCGCCCCGGCGGCGATGGCACGCCGCGCCGGCCGCCACCACGCGCAGCTGCTGGTCGAGAGTCCGGAACGCGGCGCCCTGCACCGTTTCCTGGACCACTGGCTCCCCGCCGTCGAGGCGTTGCCCGAGGCGCGACGGGTGCGCTGGGCGCTGGACATCGACCCGATGGAGCTGTTCTGAAGCGCTGCGCCGCGGCGGACGTGACGGCCGCCCGCCGGACGGGCCGGCACGTTAGAATTCCCGGCTTTCCCGCCTGCCGAGTCACCACCGTTGAAGACTGAGCTCACACGCCTCCTGCTCGAGGCGCTGAAGTCCCTGGAAGGCACGCTCCTCCCCGGCCCCGTCGATCCCGAGTCGGCCGTGGTGGAACGCGCGCGCGACGCGCAGCATGGCGACTTCGCCTCCAACGTGGCGCTGCGCCTGGCGAAGACGGCGCGGCGCAACCCGCGTGAACTCGCGCAGGCCATCATCGCGGCGCTGCCGCCGGACCCGCGGCTGGAACGCGCCGAAGTGGCGGGCGCGGGCTTCATCAATTTCTTCCTCGCCCGCGACGCCTACGTGCGCGAGATCGTGCAGGTGCACGAACTCGGCGCCGCCTACGGGCGCGCCACCCCCGCCGTGCGGCACCGCGTGCTGCTCGAGTTCGTCTCGGCCAACCCCACCGGCCCGATGCATGTCGGCCACGGGCGCCAGGCCGCCTACGGCGACGCACTCGCGACCCTGCTCGAAGCCGCCGGCAACGAGGTCTTCCGCGAGTACTACATCAACGACGCCGGACGGCAGATGGAGATCCTCGCCGTCAGCGTCTGGCTCCGCTACCTCGAGGCCTGCGGCGAATCCCTGGTGTTTCCGCAGAACGGCTACCGCGGCGAATACATCCGGCCCGTCGCCACGCGGCTGCTGGAACTCGCCGGCGAGTCGCTGCGCCACCCGGCGGCGGCGGTGTTCACGGATCTGCCGCCCGACGCGCCGGAAGGCGACAAGGACCAGTACATCGACGCGGTCATCACCCGCGCGCGCACGCTGATCGGCGAGGACGGCTGGCAGCGCGTGCTGCGGCTCGGCCTCGACGGGATGCTAGGCGAGATCCGCGACGACCTGGAAGGCTTCGGCGTGCGCTTCGACCGCTGGACCAGCGAACGCGAATTCAACGAGAGCGGCGCGATCGACCGCGCGCTCGAGCGGCTGCGCGAACGCGACCTGATCTACACCAAGGACGGCGCGCAGTGGTTCCGTGCCACGCAGTTCGGCGACGACGAAGACCGCGTGGTCGTACGCGAGAACGGCGTGAAGACCTACTTCGCCTCGGATATCGCCTATCACCTCGAGAAGCGCGAGCGCGGCTACGACACGCTGATCGACGTGCTCGGCGCGGACCACCACGGCTACGTGGCGCGGGTGCGCGGAGGACTGCAGGCCTTCGGCCACCCGGGCGAATGCCTCGAGGTCTGCCTGATCCAGCTGGTGAGCCTGTACCGCAATGGCGTGAAGCTCTCGATGGGCAAGCGCGAGGCCACCTTCGTGACCCTGCGGCAGCTGCGCGAGGAAGTCGGCAACGACGCCTGCCGGCTGTTCTACCTCATGCGCAGCAACGACCAGCCGCTCGACTTCGACCTCGAACTGGCCAAGTCGAAGTCGAACGAGAACCCGGTGTTCTACATCCAGTACGCCCACGCGCGCGTGGCGAGCGTGATGAAGGAGCTCGCGGCCCGGGGCCTCGCCTACGATCCGGCGCAGGCGCGCGCGCTGGTGCTGGCGCGCGGCGCCGAACTGCTGGCGGGCGAGCATGCCCAGGCGATGATCACGGGAATCTCGCGTTACCCGGAAATCATCGCCCAGGCGGCGGCGCACCGCGCACCGCATGCCCTGGTGCACTTCCTGCGCGACTTCGCCAACACCCTGCATACCTTCTACAACGCCGAGCGGGTGCTGGTGCCCGAGGACGACGTGCGCGCCGCGCGGGTGTACCTGCTGCTCGCGGTCCAGCAGGTGCTGCGCAACGGGCTCGCGGTGCTCGGCGTGTCGGCACCGGAGACCATGTGAGCCGCCCAGTCGTCCGCGACTACAAGCGCAGCCGCGGCACGCGCGGCTTCGACGCGCGACGCTGGCGGGACTTCTCCATCGGACTGGGCATCGGCCTGGCGGTGGCGGTGGTGCTGTTTGCCTACCAGCGCAACGCATTCCAGCGCGCGATGGTCGCCGCCGAGGAACAGGGCCCCGGCAGCGCACCGCCCCGCGCCGCGAAGGGCCGTGCGGCCACCGAGGCGGCCGATACCGGCGAGGACGCCCCCGCCACGCAGTACGACTTCTACGACATGCTGCCGAAGTTCGAGGTCGTGGTGCCCGAGCGGGACCAGGAAGTGAAGCGCGACGCGCCCCGCTCACCCATCGAGCGTCCGGGCGTGTACGTGCTCCAGGCCGGCTCCTACCGGAAGCTCGAGGACGCGCAGCGGGTGCAGAACCAGCTGCTCAAGCTCGGCGTAGAGGCGAACCTGCAGCGCGTCGCGGTGGACGCCGACGAGTGGCACCGTGTGCGCATCGGGCCGCTCACCGACCTCGACGAGGTCAATCGCCTGCGCACCCGACTGCGCGCCTCAGGGCTCGAGCCCCTCGTGATCCGCGTGGGCGACTGAGCGCAAGCCGGACCCGCACGACCGGCCCGCGGCCCGCCGGCGTGATCGCCGCGCGCAGACGGCTGGCATGGCCAGCTAGCACGCCTACCGCGTCCTCACCCGCGAGGCCTGAAGCGCCCCGGATGGGACTCGGTCGCGGTCCCGCGCCGTGCTAATCCCGTCCAAGCAGCGGGAGGGGGCCGCCGGTAAACCCGGGCCGCGGGCGCCGGCCCGAGCAACCCCCCCCCCGGGAGGAACGTCATGATGCGACTGCTGGCCATCGCCGCCGTGTTGCTGGTCTCCTCGACTGCAGATGCAGCGTCGGCGCAGGCGGTGTCCGGCGCGAGCGGCGCCGTTCCCACGGTCGTCGTGACCGGCGCCAACCGTGGACTCGGGCTCGCATGGGCACGGAAGTACGAGGAACGCGGCTGGAACGTGATCGCGACGGCGCGCCGTCCGCAGGACGCCAGCGAACTGCGAACCCTCGCGCAGCAGTCGGCTCGGGTGCGCATCGAGGAACTCGACGCCACCGACCCGGCCTCCGTCGACGCGTTCGGCACACGGCTCACGGGGGTCCCGGTCGACGTCCTGATCAACAACGCCGGCACGATCGGCGAGGAGGATGAGCAGCGCTTCGGCCAGCTCGACGCCGGCAAGTTCGACCACTACATGCGCGTCAACGCGCTCTCCGCGCTGCTGGTCACGGAGCGGCTGCTGCCGAACCTGCGCCAGGGGCGGCAGAAGAAGGCGGCGGGCATCAGCGCGCGGCTGGCCTGCGCCCGCGCGTCAGCGGCCCGGGACCTGCCAGCGGTACGGGGTCTGTGCACGCAGGGCCTCGACCTCGGCCA
>CAJACZ010000063.1 GCA_903938365.1 uncultured Pseudomonadota bacterium
CCGCGGCTGCTGGGCGCGGCGCTGGGATCCATGGCCTGGGCGCTGATGAGTTTCTTCAACGGGATCGGCGCAACCCGCATCACGATGCTGATCGCACTGGTCACGACGCTGGCCAACGTCCCGGCGAACGAATGGCTGATGTTCGACCTGGGACTCGGCATGGCCGGTGCCGCCTGGGGGACCAACCTCGCGCAGGCCTGCGGCCTGCTGGTCGGCCTGGCCGCGCTGGTGAGCGGCCGCATCGCGGCCCGCTACCGGTCCCGCCTCACCTGGCGGCCACGCTGGCCGATCATCCGGCGGCAACTCGCCATCGGTTTCCCGATCGGGGTGATGTACGGCGCGGACGTGCTGGGCCTCGCGCTCATGCAGTTGATGATCGCGCGCGTCGGCAGCGTCGAGGCAGCGGCGACCCAGGTCGTCATCATGCTGACCTCGCTGGCCTACATGCCGACTCTCGGGCTCGCGACGGCCGGCACGACCGTGGTCGGGCAGGCCATCGGGGCAGGGCAGCGGGACTGGGCGGAGCGTGTCGGCAGCGTGGTCATCCTGCTGTGCGCCGGAATGATGTCGTCGATTGCCGTGCTGCTGCTGTTGCTGGGTCCCTGGGTGCTGCCCTGGTTCCTCGGGAGCGCGGACGACCAGTCCGGCGCCGCGGTCCGGCTGGCGCTGGGCCTGCTCTGGTTCGCCGCCGCCTACCAGTTGTTCGACGGCCTGTATTTCGGCTCGAGTTTCTGCCTGCGTGCCGCGGGCGACACGCAGGTGCCCGCGCTGACCGCGCTCGGCCTGTCCTGGCTGCTGTTCGTGCCGCTGGCCCACATGCTCGTGTTCCCCGCAGGCCAGGGATGGGTGGACGGGTTGCCGCAATGGGGGCTCGGCGCGCGCGGCGGGTGGATCGCGCTGATGGTCTACGCGATGCTGCTCGGCAGCCTCATGTACCTGCGCTGGCGGAGCGGCCGGTGGCGACGGATCGAACTCTGGGGCGGTCAGCGGGAGCGCGAGGTCCGCCAGTAAAGCAGGGTCAGGAATCCGCCGATCATGCCGCCCAGATGCGCGAAGTGGGCGATGCCGCTGCGCGTGCCGCTGACCCCGAGATAGAGCTCCAGGCAGCCGAACAGCAGCACGAACAGCCAGGCGGGCATCGGGATCGGCGGGAAAATCAGGGTCACGCGCCGCTTCGGGAACATGAGCGCGAAACCCAGCAGCAGGCCGTAGATGCCGCCGGACGCGCCGACCGTGGGCAGCCCCTGGCCGAGCGCATTCGTCACCAGCAGCTGGGTGAACGCGGCGGCCAGCACGCTTGCGAAATAGAACGCTGCGAATCGCCGCGAGCCCCAGTGGTACTCGAGTTCGCTGCCGAAGCTGATCAGGCCGAACATGTTGAACAGGATGTGTGCGATCCCGCCATGCAGGAACGCATAAGTGACCAGCTGCCAGGGGTTGAACAGGCCGGTGCCCGTGGGCCACAGCGCGAACCACTGCTCGAGCACTCCGGGCAGCAGCAGCTGGCCGACGAACACCGCGATGTTGATCAGGAGCAGCGTGCGTGTCAGGGGCGCCATCGGCGGCATGGGCGGAAACTCCGGTCAGAAATCCCGTTCAGTGCGGGATGTTAACCAATTCACACGTGACCTATGGAGAAACGCCCGTCGGTCGCGAGTGTGACGCAGTCGAGGTTCTGCTCAGCGTCCAGCCAACAGAATCACGGCATGAGACAGTTCGTGCGAACGATTGCGTCATCCTTCCCCCGTTCCGGCGGGTCCGCACCGGTGCTGTCCGGCCAGCGCGGCGTGAGCTTGCTGGAACTGATGCTGGTCGTGGGCCTGGTGGCACTGTTGTCCGCCATCGCCATCCCCAGCTACCAGCGCTATGTGGACCGGGCCAAGAGTTCGCGCGGTGTCCAGGATATCGGGCAGATCCAGATGGAGATCGAGCGTTTCCGCACTCGTCAGGGGCGATTGCCCGCGTCCCTGGCTGAAGCGGCGGCCGCCGAGAACGATCCCTGGGGCGCAGCTTATGTCTACCTTGATTACGCGGCAGATGCCGACCAAAGCACCCGGCGCCGGGATGGCAACCTGCGGCCCATCAACACCGACTATGACCTGTACAGCAAGGGGAAGGACGGGCAGACGAACAAGAGCCTGAGCCACGCAAAGAGCGCCGATGACATCGTGCGGGCGCTCGACGGTTCCTTCATCGGTTCTGCCAAGGATTTCTGAGCAATGCGGGGACTCGAATCCCGCGGTCCCGGGCGTGGCCTGCTCAAGAGCCGGATCGCGCGACGACTGTTCATCGTCTTCCTGATCTGCTCGCTGGTTCCCTTCATCCTCACGGGCAGTTATGCGCTGCTGGAACTGAACCGGGTCGCGAGTCACAGTGACTCGGAACGCCTGGCGTTCATCGCCAAGTCCTATGCACTCGAGATCAACGGTGCTTTGTCGATGGCCGACGAGGCGCTGAGCGGGGAGCTCTCAGTGGCCGGATCAACCCCCGGGAGCCTCGCGGCCGCGTTGCAGCGGCGGCGCTTCTTCAGCGGGCGCGTGCAGGTCATGGACGACGCGGCACTGCGCGCCACGCCTCCGGCGGGGTTGGGCCCGGCTCAGTTCGGGACCCTGCAGACGGGGCGCAGCGTCCTCTGGGTTGAATCGGTCCGAGCGTCCGGTGTCTCCGCACTGTGGCTGGTACGTCGGCTTCCCACGGGTGCGGTGGTCCTGGTCGAGCTCGCGTCCGTGGCGCTGTGGGCCGACGCAGAGGAGTTCGCCGAAGGTGCCCAGCTGATGGCCTTCATCAGTGGTGGTCCGGTCCTCGCGGCCTCCGACACGGCCAAGGCGGAGCCCCTGGTCGAACAGGTCCGGCGCCTCCCTGAATGGGCGGGCAGCAAGGCCGGCATGAGCCAGCTCGTCAGCCTGTTGTCCGATGGCCAGGAGTTCCAGGCCCGTCGCTTCGAACTTCCCCTGGAGCGCTCCTTCGCGGCACCCGCCCTGCAGGTGGTCGCCTGGGAACCTGCACCGCTGGCCACAGATTCCCTGTCCACCCGCCAGATGGTCTTCCCGGCGCTGATGCTGCTGGGCATGTTGCTGGCAGCCTGGGTCGCCGTGCGCCAGCTGCATTCGCAGCTGCGACCGCTGGATACGCTGATTGCGGTGACGCGCCGCATTGCGCGGCGGGATTTCGCCGCCACGGTGCGCATCGAGTCGCGGGACGAATTCCGCGACCTCGGGGACGCGTTCAACAACATGTCGTCCGCGCTGAAGCGCGAGTTCGAGGCCGTCGACGCGATGGCCGAGGTCGACCGGCTGCTGCTCGAATCGCGGGGTCTCGAGACGGTGCTGGACGCGCTGCTGCCGCGCATCAGCCGAGTCGCCTCCTGCCACAGCGTGGCCGTCGTGCTGGTGGACACCATGTCGCCGGACCGGGCGCGGGTGTTCGAATACCTGCCGGGTCTCAGCGAGGCCCTGCCGGTGCGCCGGGTGGCCTTCGACCCCGTGCGCATGCGCGGACTGCTGTTGCGCGAGCCGGCGCTGCAGATCGACGCCGCCGAGGCCACGGGCGACTTTGCCTTCGTCTCGACGCTCGCCGATTGCGGTGCGGTCCGCATCGTCATGCTGCCGCTGATCCAGGACACGGCTCTCTCCGGCGTGCTGTGTCTGGGCTATGCCACGGAGGTCCCGGAAGCGGGGAGCGAAGGTCGCGAGCATTCGCGGGAACTCGCCGATCGGCTCTCGGTCGCCCTCGCCAACATCGCCCATGGTGACGCGCTGTTCAGGCAGGCCCACTTCGATTCGTTGACCGGCCTGCCGAACCGGCACTTCTTCCACAAGCAGCTCCAGACCGAGATGACCGCGGCGGAGAAGCGAGGCTCGCAGGGCGCCTTGCTCTACGTCGACCTCGACAACTTCAAGCGGGTCAACGACACGGTGGGCCACGGCCATGGCGACGATCTGCTGCGCCTGGTGGCGCAGCGCCTCGGCCACTGCTGCCGGGGCGAGGACATGGTGGCCCGGCTGGGTGGCGACGAGTTCGCGATCATCGTGCGCAGGGCCGCGGACCCGGACGAAGTCCGCTTGATCTCCGAGCGGGTGCTGGTGTCGCTGTCGCAGGGCCTGAGGGTCGGTTCGCACGAACACGTGATTTCAGCGAGCATCGGCATCACGCTGTTCCCGGGCGACGGACAGACGATGGAAGGCGTGCTGAAGCACGCCGACATCGCGATGTACCGCGCCAAGGAATCCGGGCGCAATCGCGCCGTGTTCTTCGAGCCAGAGATGAACCAGCGCATGGAGGCGCGGATCGCCCTCGAGAGCGGCCTGCAGCGTGCGCTCCAGGACCATCTGTTCGAGCTGCATTTCCAGCCCATCGTGTCCGCCGACGATTCCCGGCTCGCCGGAGCCGAGGCGCTGCTGCGCTGGCCGACCGCGCCGGAGGGGGCTCGCAGCCCTGCGCAGTTCATCGGCGTGGCGGAGCAGACGGGGCTGATCGTCGGCATCGGCGAGTGGGTTCTGGACCGCACGTGCCGCTACCTGCGCGAGTGGCGAAGCCGCGGGCTCGCGCTGTCCTATGTGTCGGTCAACGTGTCGCCGAGGCAGCTCATCGAGCCGGATTTCGTGGACCTGGTGGGCGAGATCCTGGCGCGCCACCAGTTGCAGCCCACCGACCTGCTGGTCGAAATCACCGAGGGCGTCTTCGCCGAGGGTGAGGCGGCGCGCGCCTCCTTGCTGAAGCTCGCCGCCACGGGTATCCGGCTGGCGATCGACGACTTCGGGACGGGATACTCGTCGCTGAGCTACCTGCGCAGCTTCCCCATCCATACCGTGAAGATCGACCGCAGCTTCGTCACGGACATCCCGATGGACGAGTCTGCCACCAAGCTCATCGACACGATCATCGCGATGGGTCGGGGACTGAACAAGCGGGTCGTAGCCGAGGGCGTCGAGACTGCGGCACAACTCGAATACCTGCGGCGCGCGGGCTGCGACGCCATCCAGGGGTACTACATCTCGAAGCCCATGGCAGCGGACGTGTTCGCGACGTGGATGAGCGCGTACCGGCGGCCCGCGCTGGACGCAGCCCGGCAGGCCTCCTGAGCGCCTGAAGCGGGGTTCAGTGGCTCCCGAGCCAGCTGAACAGGCGCTCGCAGAAGCGGATCTTCTGTTCCTTGCCCGCTACCACGTGGGCGAGATCGTCCCAGGTCTCCCCGATCGCACCCGGGATGGCTTTCTCGATGGGGACCGTGGTCCGCGGGCTGGTGACCGTGTCCAGCGCGGCATGGATGACGAGGGTCGGGCACTTGACCTGCGCCAGCCGGCTGCGCGACTCGAAATTCACGCACGCATCGATCAGCCTCGAATGGGCGGGAAAGCGCCCGTTCAGTTCCTTCCAGCCACCCTGCGGGCCGAGCAGCTTGTCGTGGTGCGCGATGTAGTACTCGGGCGTGAAGGACATGAGGGTGACGGCCTTCTGGAAGGCTTCGAAGCCCGCATCGCGGTGCAGCCAGCGGAACATCTCGAGCTGGTCGCGCAGGAACGGATCGACCTCGCACCATGCGCCGGTGTTGAGCATGCTGCGTGCGAGGTCCGGGCGACGGATGGCGATTTCCTGGCAGACGCAGGCGCCCATGCCCACCAGGCCGACGAGGTGCACGTTCGAGAGGCCCAGGTGGTCCAGCAGGCCGATTGCATCGGCGGCATGCAGCCCCATGGTCGAGGGTACGGCGAGATCGTCGGTTGAATCGCCGATGCCGCGGTAGTCGAAGATCACGACCTGGTAGCGGTCGGTGAGGCCGCGCGCCAGGTGATGGTGGTTGTCGTGGCAGAAGGTTCCCCAGCCGCCCATGCACAGCACCGGTTCACCCTCGCCGAGCACCTCGTAGTACATGTCGTGGTCGTTGATGCGGGCGATGGGCATGGGAAAACTCCGGCAGACTCTCAGAAGTACTTGGTGACGCCGAGGAAGGCGATCGCGATCAGCAGCGCGTACAGGCCGAGCACGTAGCGGATCGACCCGTCGACCGCGCGGCTGATGGCCGCCTCGATGTCGGGTGTGCTGCCTTCGCTGGCCAGGCGCATGAACGCGGGTGCGATCGGGCGGAAGGCGAAGTCGATGCCGATGCCCATGGCAAAAATCAGCGCGAACAGCACGATCTTCGCCGCGAACCAGCCGCCGGGCAGCGGACCCTGGCCCAGCAGAGACTGGATGCCGATCCAGCCGACCACGACCAGCAGCACGGCCTGCAGACCGAGATGCAGTCGGTTCAGGCGCTCCGCAGCAGGCTTGCCTTCGTTGCGGCCGATGGCCAGCAGCAGGGCGATCCAGGCCGCCGCGACGCCCCAGGCGACGACGAACGCCCAGACCGGGACCACGGCGAACCCGCCGGAGGCCGTGACGTGCAGTCCGACCGGAAACATCACCGTGAAGCAGAGTCGGGGCAGCAGGTCGATGGCGACGGCCATGCGCAGCGCAAAGGCCCGTTCGGCGAAGGACAGATCGGGCCGCTTCGACGCCTTCGCCAGCACGAACACGCCCAGGTCGCCGCCGAGCCAGTACACCAGCAGCATCAGATGCAGGAAAACCCAAATGCTGTGGTCCATCGTGCGCGCCTCCTGGGGAAGGGCCGGATTCTACGGAATGTCGGGTCCGATTGCCCGGGCGGGAAATTCCCGGCCCGGCTGAGGTAGGATCCGCGGCGGCCACTGCCGGCCCGAGGCGCGCGACATGCTCGAACCCTACACCCTGATCAAGCTGGCCCACATCCTGCTGTTCGTCTACTGGCTGGGCGGGGACATCGGCGTGTTCTACTCGGCTTACTACGTGCGCGACCGCAGCCTGTCGCTCGAAGCCCGGCAGGTTGCGCTGCGGATCCTCGGCTGGGTGGACCAGATCCCGCGCTACTGCCTGGTCCTGATGCTGCCGGTAGGCTATTCGCTGGCGCGGCAGGTCGGGGTGGTGCGTCTGCCCGACGTGTTCTTCGTGCTGCTGTGGGTGATCGCGGCGCTGTGGCTCGCGATGGTCTGGGCGATCCACCGCCATGCGGGAACGCCGCTGGGCGAGAAGCTGCGCAGCATCGACCTCGGCTGGCGGGTGGTGCTGGTGGCCGGCCTGGCCTGGGATGCGTGGCAGGGCTTCCAGGGCCGTGGCCACCTGCTCGCCGACTGGATCTCGATCAAGTTCCTGCTGTTCGCGCTGCTGATTTCCTGCGGGATCATGATCCGCGTGCGCGGGCGGCCGCTGGGCGCGGCGCTCCGCGAACTCTTCGCGAGCGGCTCGACGCCTGAACTCGAGGCCCGCATCACCGGAACCTTCGCCCGGACGCGGCCCTTCGTGCTGGGCATCTGGGCACTGCTGGTGATCGCGGCGTGGGTGGGTCTTGCCAAGCCCGAGATGGGCTTCACGCCATGATCCGCGGCATGCGTCACCGTACGCTGCGCGGCCGGATCGACTATCTCCACGACCAGCAGGGAGAGCGGGGTCGCGAGTGGTTCACCATCACGGCCCACGCGGACGGCGCGCGTACCCTGCGTGCGCAGTGCGAGATGGACGACGAAGACCTGCTGCGGGACGTCACGTACTCCGTCGATGCCCGGTGGCGGCCACTCGACGCCTTCGTGCGGCTGATGCGGCAGGACCAGTTTGTCGGCAGCGCCTGGTTCCGTTTCCACGACCGGGGCGCGGAGTGTGAAGCGTTTACGGTGGCCGATGGCCGCACGTCCCAGAGGGTCGAGCTGGAGCGTCGCCCGACGCTGTTCGCGGCGCATCCCCTGGTCGGTGACGGCTGGCAGGCCGCGGCCTATGACTTCTCGCGGGGTCCGGGTCGCCAGCGCCTCGAGCTGTGCACCAACAGCTCCTCGCGGCCCGACGGGGGCTCGGGGCCCTCGCTGGGCGTCGTCCACAAGGACCTCGAGTTCGTCGGCGAGGAGACCGTCACGGTGCCCGCCGGCCGCTTCCGGGCGCGGCGCATGCGCATCCACCCGCTGATGCCCGCGATGGCGCACTGGCCGCCGCTCGAGTTCTGGGTGGCGGGGGAGGACAACCTGCTGGTGAGGATGCGCTGGGACCTGCTCGAGAGCAGTTACGACCTCGTCGAGTTCGAGGGCGAACTGCGCTGAGCGCAGAGCGGGTGGCTCAGCGGGGGATCTTCATCCCGCGCTGCACGGCCGGCCGCGCGCCCACTTCAGTGGCCCAGCGCGCGATGTGCGGGTGCCCGTCGAGCGTGCCCGGGAAGCGCTTCATGGAGACCGCTGCGACCGGGTAGGCGATGATGTCGGCGATCGTGTAGTCGTCGCCGGCCAGGTGCCTGCTGCGCCCCAGCTGCGATTCCAGGGCACCCAGCATCCGCAGGCAGAGCTTGTCGTAGAACGCCATGGCCCAGGGCTGTTTCTCGGGCGCGATGATGTTGAACACGAACTGGCCGCTGAACGCGGGCCCGACATCGCTCGAAACGATGCCCAGCCACTGGTACACGCGTGCGCGGCCCGCGAGGTCCGCGGGCAGCAGGAGACCGGTCTTTTCGGCCAGGTACTGCAGGATGGCGGCGGTGCCGCAGACGACCACGTCCGGCTGTCCGGCGGCGTGATCGACGATCGCCGGCACCCTGCCGACCGGGTTGATCGCGAGGAACTCTGGCCGCAGGTGCTCGCCCTTCACCAGGTCGTAATCCGTGACCCGGTACTCAAGGCCGGTTTCCTCGAGCATGATCGAGGCCTTATAGCCGTTTGCAGTGGCGGTAGTGTGAAGGTCTATCATGTAGGCATCATGCCGGAGGGAAAACCGATGACGCAAATCACGCGCTCTTTCGTCCAGGTGCAGGAAGGGCAGGTCCACCTGCGCAGTTGCGAGGCACGCGCGGCAGCGCCCGGCACGCTGCCGCTCTGGATGATCCACGCCTCGCCGGCTTCGTCCGTCTCTTTGACGGGCCTGATGTCTTTGCTGGCGGAGCGGCGCCGGGTGATCGCGCCCGACACCCTCGGCAACGGCGATTCAGCCCCGCCGGCGCCTGCGGCACCCGACATTGCCTATTACGCGGATTCCAGCCTCCGCGTCATGGATGCGCTGGGCATCGAGAAAGTGGACCTCTACGGCAGCCACACGGGGGCGCACATCGTCGCCGAGATGGCCATTGCCCGGCCGGACCGCTTCGGGCGGATGGTGCTCGATGGCATCGCGATGTTCTCGCCCGACGACAAGCAGGAATTCCTGACCCATTACGCGCCGGCGGTGGCGCCCGACGCCTTCGGCACCCAGTTCCACTGGGCCTGGCATTTCGTCCGTGACCAGGCCTGGTTCTTCCCCTATTTCAGGCGGGATGCCGAACACCTGCGCGCGATCGACGCCCCCTCGGCGGAAGTCCTGCACCGCACCACCATCGAGGTGCTGAAGTCGATCCGCACCTACCATCTGGCCTATCGGGCCGCCTTCGCCCACCCCGATCGCGAGCGCCTGCCGCTGGTGCAGGTGCCTTCGCTGGTCATGGCCGATGACAACGATCCGCTGCGTCGCGGCGTGCAGGCGGCGGCAGCATTGCTGCCGGGTGCGCTCAAGACGATCCTCGTGGGCGCTGAGCGGCCGGATGCGCTGGCCCGCAAGGCTGCGCTGCTGGGGCGTTTCCTCGACGAGGGAACCCTCTAGGGCGCCCCTGGGGGGCGCTGCTCAGCGCAGGTCCAGCCAGCGCGCGGGTCTGAGCGCAGAGAGGTTGTCGTCTTGCCAGCCGACGACGCGCCGCGATACCAGCCGCCGGCTGACGATGAAATAGAGCGGCAGCACGGCCTGGTCCTCGATCAGTACAGACTCGGCTTGCGCCAGGAGGTCCGCGCGGCGGCCAGCATCGGCAGCGCGGCTCGCCTCTGCGAGCAGCGCCTCGAAGCGGGGGTTGCCATAGGCGCCGCTGTTGGCTGGACTGCCCTGCCGCAGGTTGGTCATGAAACCCAGTGGATCGGGGTAGGCCGAGAACCAGGCCGCGCGCACGACCTCGAATTCGCCCTTGCGCGTCGCCACCTCCACGACCTGCCTTTCGGCATTGCGCAGCTGGGTGCGTACGCCGATCGCCTGCCACATGGCTGCGACCGCCACGGCGACTTTCTTGTGTTCTTCGCTGGTGTGGTAGAGCAGCTCGAGCTCGAGCGGCCGCTCCTTGCCGTAGCCGCTGGCCGTGAGCAGTTCGCGCGCCTGGGCAACGCGCTGCGCCGGGCTCGGCACAGCAGGGGTGCGGGGCCGGGTGCCGCGCGGCGCCATGCCCGGGGGCACCAGGCCCAGCGCCGGCGTGTCACCGGCGCGCACCAGGCGCGCCGTGATCAGTTCACGGTCGATCGCCAGCGAGAGCGCGCGCCGCACCCGCGGGTCGGCGAGCTTGGGCGAACGATGGTTGAGGACGTAGACGGTCACGCCCAGCGAGGGCGCGAGCCGCAGCTCCCCCGGCATCTCGGCGCGCAGGCTGTCGAGCTTTTCGGGAGGAAAGTTGGTGAGGGTGTCGAGTTGTCCCGCCCTGAAGAGGCGCAGGCCGGCGTTGAGGTCGGCGATCGGGTGGTACTCGACACCGTCCAGCCGCACCTGCTGGGCGGCATGGAAGCGCGGATTGCGACGGACGCGGACGAACTGGCCGGGGCGCCATTCCTGCAGCATGAAGGGTCCGTTGGAGACGATGTTGCCGGGTCGCGTCCAGGCGCGCCCGTGCTGCTCGATCACGTGCCGCGGCATCGGCGCAAAGACCGGCAAGGAGACGATGTTCGGGAAATAGGGCGCAGGCGCCACGAGTTCGATGCGGACACTGCGGGCATCCGGAGCGCTCACGCCCAGCGAGTCCGGCGGCGCCTTGCCCTGCAGGATGGCCTTGCCGCCCTGGATGAGGTCGATCCACGCCGCCAGCCCGGTCAGGCCCGTCGCTGGATTCGCGAGGCGGCGGAACGAGTACAGGAAGTCCGCGGAGGTGATCGGGCGTCCGTCTGACCAGACCAGGCCCGGGCGCAGCACGAAGGTGTACACACGTCCGTCCGGACTCACCGAGTAACGCTCGGCGGCGCCCAACACCGGACGGCCGCGCGCGTCGAGCGTCATCAGCGCTTCGAACAGGTCGTTGTTGACGATCAGGGCGGGGGCCGCGATGGCCGCATGCGGGTCGAGCGAATCGGGCTCTCCGGGATGGCCGCCGCGCAGCACGCCCCCGGCCTGCAGCGGCGCTGCCAGCAGCGCACTCAGCAGCGCACCCAGCAGCAGCGCCCATGACGACGCCCGCGACGCCGTCGCGTGGCGCTGCCGTGGACCGCGGCGTGAGGGCGTCGGGGTCATTCCTGCTGGGGCAGCCGCCCGGCGCCCGGCTTTTCCGAGTCGGCGGGGGAGGTCAGCACCCCGTTCGCCGTCATGCGGGCGATGACCTCGGCCTCGACCTGGCGGTTCTCCGCCACGCCGGTCCCCGGCGTTTCGAGCCAGCGATTGACGGGCCAGGCCTCGGCCGCCGCGTAGATGGGTGCATGGATGCGCGGTGACAGTTCGGCGAGGAAATTGAGGCTGGCCCGCGAACGGCGCCGCCGCAGGGCCTCGATGTCGATTTCCGCCGTGATGAGGGTCTCGCCCGCCGACTCGGCCATGTTGAGCACTTTGCCGTTGAAGTCGATGACCTGCGAGTGGCCGTGCGAAAGGTCCGCGGGGCCATCGCCATCGAGCGTCGGGCCGGTGTTGGACATCGCCAGATAGGCCATGTTCTCGTAGGCGCGCACGCGGCGCGCCAGTTCCCACCCGCCATCGGGCAGGTGGTAGCCGCTGCGCCCCTCGCTCGAAATGTGCAGCAGCACCTCGGCGCCGTTCAGGGCGAGGCAGCGCGACACCTCGGGGAAGTTGATGTCGTAGCACACCAGGCACCCGAGGTTGCCGTAGGGCGTGCGCAGCACCGGGAACAGCGAGGACGGCCCGCCGAAATGCCGGACGTAGTCGTCGTAGACATCGCCGGGGCGCGTCTTGCCGGTCATGGCGTAGAGCTTGCGGTAGGTGAGGGCCACGCGCCCCTCGGGATCCACGATGATCGCGGTGTTCCAGAAGCGACCGGGAAAGGCGTCGACCACCTCGTAGATCATCCCCGCCACGTAGCACTGGGCAGCCCGCGCGGCTTTGCCGAGTTCACGGACCTCCGGGCCGTCCAGCCGCAGCGACGCGTCGATCCATTCCTGGTTGGTCCTGCCGGGCTGGAAGCCGTGCAGGAAGAACTCCGGGAACACGACAACCTTGCTGCGGAAATAGCGGCTGGCGGTGCCCACGTGCGCGCAGGCGCGCTCGAGGTTTTCGCGCAGTGCGTCGAGCCGCAGCGGGCCGTCGCCCTTGAACACGGGCTTGACCGTCGGCTGCACCACTGTGATGTTCCAGGCTTGCATCATCGCTCCGGCGCTGTCCTATGATGATGCGAGATTAGCACCCCGGAGGTCTCCCCGATGTCACTCGTCACGCCGCTCAAGCGCACCGCCATCATCGTCCGCGACATGGAACGCTCCATCCGGTTCTACCGGGACGTGCTGGGCATGAACGTCTGGCTGCAGGGCTCTGCAGGCACCGAACTGCCGCAGCTGTACCAGCTGCTGGGCTCGCCGCCCTGCACCACGCGCTGGGTGATCCTGCAGTCCGGGGACGTGGCCTGGGGGATGGTGGGTCTTTTCGAGCTGTCGGATCCGGCTCCTCCGGACGACCTGCACACCGATCTGTCACGGGCCAATCGCGGTGAGGCCTGCCTGGTGTTCCACTCGCCCGATGTCGCGAAGATCCATCGCGGCGCGAAAAAGCTGGGCCTGACGATCCTGTGTCCGCCAAAGCGGCTTGTGCTCGAGGCCCACGGGGTCGTCTCGAAGGAAATGACGTTGCGCGACCCGAACGGGGTGCTGCTCAACTTCATCCAGAACCTGAAGGGGGGCAGCGTGGGGCTGTCGAACCGGTTCCCGGGTCTCGCCCGGCCCAGGGCACGCGCGGCGAAAAAAGCCGCGACGCGCCCTGCCAAGACCGCGAAGAAGGCCGTCAGGCCCCGTAGCGATGCATCGAAACGGGGTCGATCGGGATGATCGTTGCCTTGAGTTCGGTGAAGAACTCGAGGCTCGCGTACGGGCCGTCCCGCCCGATGCCCGATTCCTTGTAGCCACCGAAGGCGGCTCGCAGTTCGCGCATCATCGGCGTGTTTGCCCACACGGTCCCGGCGCGGATGTCCCGCGAGCAGCGCATGACGGTGTTGAGGTCGTTCGACCACACATAGTTCACGAGGCCGAACTTCGAGTCGTTGGCGATCGCGATCGCCTCGTCCAGCGTGTCGAAGGTCAGGAAGGTCGCGAAAGGCCCGAAGATCTCCTCCTGGCAGACGCGCGCGCCGTTGTCCGGGGCCAGCACCGCCGTGGGCTCCATGAACCAGCCGCGGGCAAACTGCTCCGCGCGCTTGCCGCCCGTGAGCAGCCGTGCCCCGTCCGCCCGGGCGACGTCCACGAACGAAAGTACGCGTTCCATGTGCTGCCGGAAGGCGAGGGGGCCGATCTCGGTGTCCGGCGACATCGGGTCGCCGATCCGCACGCGACGCGTGCGCTCGACGAAGCGTTCGATGAAGGACTCGGCGATCGAGCGCTGCACGAGGATGCGCGAGCCCGCGAGGCACTGCTGCCCGTTGTTGCCGTAGATGCCGGCGAGCGCGCCGTCGAGCGCCCGCTCGATGTCCGCCGATTCGAAAATGATGTTGGCGGATTTGCCGCCGAGTTCGAGCGCGACGGGCTTGAGGTTGCGACCCGCCGCGGCCGCGATGGCCCGGCCCGTCGTGGTGCCGCCGGTGAAGCCCACCATGTCGATGCCGGGATGGGAGACCAGCGCGTTGCCGGTCACGGCACCACGGCCGTTCACGAGGTTCACGACGCCCGGGGGCAGGCCGGCCTCGTGGAAGATCTCGACCATGCGGCGCATGGACAGCGGCGTGTACTCGGAGGGTTTGAGCACGCAGGTGTTGCCCCAGGCGATGCAGGTCGCGACGCGCATGGAGGCCAGCGCGAGCGGTGCATTCCAGGGCGCAATGCAGCCCGCGACGCCCTTGGGCTCGCGCGTGACGTAGGTCAGGTAGCCCTTGGTCTGGGTGTAGGTTTCACCGTGGACGGTGCTGGCGACCTCCGCGAAGAATTCGAAGTTGCGCGCCATGCGCTGCACGTGGACCCGTACGCTCTTGAGCGGCAGCCCGGTGTTCAGGCATTCGAGGTAGGCGAGTTCCTCGGCGTTGCGCCGGAGGTGGTCGCGGATCGAGTACAGGATGTCCTTGCGCTCGTTGATGTCCATGCGCGGCCACGGGCCTGAGTCGAACGCGCGGCGTGACGAGCGCACCGCGGCGTCGACTTCGTCCGCATCGGCTTCCCGGAGGTGGCTGAGGACTTCCTCTGTCGTGGGGTTGATGACGGCGATGTCCTCGCCGGCAGCGCGCAGGGGAACCGGTTCGCCGTCGATCAGGCTCGTGACGTGAGCATTGACGGGGAAGGTGCGGGTGATGGTGAAATCGGTCATTCGGCTCTCCATGCGCAGGCGACAAACCAGGGAAGCGATCCGTGTGCCGCGGGCAGGCTGCCGACGTGGATCCTGTCCGCGTCGAACCCTGCCTCGCGCAGCTCTGGTTCGAGGTCGGCGTTCGCGTAGACCTCCCAGTACGGCTCGTTATTGTTGAGGGTGTCCCAGGACAGTTCGAACTTCTGGAACTCGGAAAGGCCGTTGAACCGCAGCGGCACGTCCTGATGCACGCAGACCCCGCCCGGGGTGAGCAGGCGCCGGCTCTCGCGCAGCATGCCGCGGCGGGTGGCGCCGGAGATCTCGTGCATCATGTTGTGGGAGACTATCAGGTCGAAAAACCCGTCCGGAAAGCCCGTGGCTGCGCAATCCATCTGGTGAAAGTGCACCGCGGCGCCCAGTGACTCCGCGCGCGCATGGGCGTACCGCAGCATCCCCGAGCCCACGTCGATGGCATGCACTTCGGCATCAGGAAACGCGAGCGCATACGGAACGCTGGACGACCCTGCCGAGCACCCCATGTCGAGGATCCGCCGGGGCTTCAGGCCGGGGAAGCGCGCCGCGATGAACCGCTGCACGTGCGCTGCCTTGCTGTCGGTGCGGCCTATGCCCTGGCCGAAGGCGTAGAGGTTGCCGCCGGCCTCGTAGAGTGCACCGGCCGAGCAGTCGCCACCGCCCAGGTCCATCGCGTAGCCGCCGGTCTGCAGGTGGATGTCGACGGCCGTCACGCCGCGCGGCGGGACGAACTGCGGGTCCAGGTTCAGGCTGCCGCGACGGGCAGACGAAGCGGACAGGCGTTTTGCCGTGTCGGCGAGGCGCTCGCGTTCCCGGAACACGCTGTCCCCCACCGAGATCCACATCTGTTCCTGCGCTGCGCGGGCCAGTGACGACCAGCCGCGGTAGGCAGGGTCCGCTCCCATGGCATCCCGGATTTCGTCGCGGGTGCGCGGGGCGTGCCCGGTGCGCTGCTCATACCCGGGTGCGATGACGGCTTCGAAAAGACGCCCTTGCGTCGAGCGCAGTCCCCGGTTCATGGCCTGCTTGAAGGCCACGATGAACTGCTGGCGCGAGGCTTCGTCCGCCGTGGGACGAGGAAGCATTTCATGCTGGACGCTGCGTACCATGATGGTGACCCTCTCTAGTGTGCAGGATTGGACCTGTAAGCCTGGCCGATGGTTCACGCGGGCTGAAAAACGAAGCGGGCCCCATGGCCCGCTGCGAAGCGCGGCCCCGAAGGCGGGCCGCAGGCTACCGACTGCTCAGAACTTGTAGCTGCCGGTGATGCCGAACTGCCGCGGCTTCGGCAGCGTCACGGCGAAGCCGCGGGTCGAAACACCCGCCGGCCCCGGGATGCCCCGCGAGTCGATATAGCGCAGGACGTCCAGACCGGTGTCGTCGTCGTTGAGGTTCTTGCCCCAGGCGAAGACGCTCCAGTTGTCCGACTCGATGCCGATGCGCGCATTGACGTACATGCGGTCGCCGGTCTCGACCAGGTTGTGGATCTGGGCGAACTTCGAACCCTCGTACACCACGTCGCTGCCGAGCGTGAGGGCCATGCCGTTGGCCAGGGGGTAGGAGTACTTGCCGACGATGAAGCCGTTCCATTCCGGCGCACGCGGCGTGCGCTTGCCGGCGACGCTGCCGAACTCGTTGTTGTCGAGGTCGCGGATGGCCTGGCAGGCCGCCGCGGTCGCGCAACCCGTCGGGTTGGTGGGGCTCACCGGAGTGAAGACCGCTGCCGGCCGGTTGCTGTACAGGTCGGCCTGGTCGACGTTCACGTAGTTCTTGATCCTGGCGTCCACGTAGGCGGCGCCGAACCCGATGTCGAAGCGCTCGGTGATGCGCGCGTTGAGCTCGACCTCCACGCCCTTCGACTGCGTCTTGCCGACGTTGTCGATGTAGGAGTTGACGATGACCTGGCCCGCGGCATTCAGGCCCGCGATGTTCTGCGTCAGCTGCTGGTTGCTCAGTTCCGTGTCGAACAGCGTCACCGTGAGGAAGGCCCGGTTGTCGAGCAGGTTGAGCTTCGTGCCCAGTTCGACGTTGACCGATTCCTCTTCATTGTAGGCGAGGCCCTTGCCGATGGCCGCCAGCAGCGACTGGACCGTGGGCGAGTTGAAGCCGCCCGGCTTGTTGCCCTCGGCATAGTTGGCGAAGAAGCTGAGGTCCGGGTTCGGCTTGTAGCGAAGGGTGAACCGCGGCTTGTCGCTGGTCCAGTTGCCGGTCAGCGGCGCTGAGGGGACGCGCGCGAGCCCGTTGGTCGGGTAGGAGAAGCTCAGCTGCGTCCGGTCTTCCTCGGCGTGGCGGAACTCGGCGGTGGCGGTCCAGCGCTCGTTCAAGTCGTACTCGATGCCGCCGAAGATCGCCTGGTTCTTGACGTCCTTGAGCGCGATGGCCGCCGCGCCGTTCGGGACGATCCGGCCGTCCGGAAACACCTTGTTTTCGACGGTGAAGTCGTCGCTCTGCTTGTAGTAGTAGGCGCCGAAGGTCCAGCGGAAAGCGCGATCCGAGGGTGAGCGGAAGCGCAGTTCCTGCGAGAAGTCGTTGCGGTTTTCCTCCTGCAGGCGCCAGAAGGAGCCGGCATTGCGGAACTGCCGGGTCAGATCGCCTGCGGCGCCCGCGGCCGGCGGGGGCAGGGCCACGGTGAAGCTGGGCGGCAGCGCGTCGAGGCCGATGAACGCGTCGTAGCCTGCGTAGCTGACGTCGATCTGGATGCCGTAGTCTTCGTAGCTCACGCCCGTCAAAGACGTGAATTCGTAGCCATCGCCGAAGTCGTACTTGACCGTCAGCGCACCCCGGGTGCGTTCGCGGCGAATGCCGGGCTCCGGGAACAGGTCGGTGCGTTGCTGGACCGTCAACTGCTCGGTGGGCAGCACCTCACCGCAGTAGTAGCCGCGACTGCGGGGCAGGGCGGCGCTGCGCAGCTGGCAGTTGTTGAACTGGCGGCCCTGCAGGCCGATGGCGTTTGCGCCGTCCTTGTCTTCGCTGTAGGTCAGCATTCCCGTGACTTCGAGGCCGTCGACCGGGGTCCAGAGCAGCTTGAGCGTCGCGGCGTCGGTCTGCTCGGCGCCCAGGTCAGAGCGCTGGTCCAGCCGGTTGTCATAGAAGCCGCCGATTTCCGTGTGGCTGCCGGCGATGAAGTAGTACAGCTTGTCGTTGATGAGCGGGCCGGAAATATAGGCTGAGCCGTCCAGCTGCTCGAATTCGCCGTAGGTCAGGTTGACCTTGCCTTCGAATTCTTCCGTCGGTCGCCGGGTGACGTAGTTGATGGCGCCGGCGAAGGTCGAACGCCCGTACAGCGCTGCCTGCGGTCCCTTGATGACCTCGATGCGTTCGAGGTTGGCGGTCTCGGTGCTGATCGCGCCGCCCGACAGGAACACACCGTCGATGAAATAGGACGCGTTCGGCTCGCCGAGGATGTTCGACTGGCCACGGATGACGGGCCGTTCGCCGCTGATGCGACCGAAGGAGGACACGTTGGAGAAGCCCGGGGTGTAGAGCGCGAGATCGCGGGCGTCACGGATGGCGAGCTGCTCAATGCGCTCAGCCGAGACCGCGGTCACGGTGAGGGGCACGTCGATCAGTGTCTCGTCGCGCTTGCGGGCGCTGACCACGACTTCCTCGAGCGCGAGGCGGTCGTCTGCGCCCTGCGGGGAGCCCTGCGCCATGCCCGTCTGGGTGGCGATGATCATGGCAACCGCGGCGCTGACGGCACTGACGTTGCTGTTTGACAACATGCGAGACATAAGAGACCCCTCCTGAATGTTTATGGGTGTAATGCTCTGTCGGGAGGCGTCCTGCCGTCAACCGAAAGGGCATCGTCTGGCCGTTCGTGTATCGCCGAGCCAACACCGGCCAGGTCACTAAAACGATATTGTGATTGAGAATCCAGCATTCATCATGTCACTATAATGAATCGACGTCCAGCCACCGGTTCCCGGACAATAGATTTCACCCATGCGTGACCTGCGTGCTTTTCTTGCCGAACATCCGGGAGCCGTCTGGCAACTGCCCGAGCCCTTGTCGTTGCGGCATGAGCTCACGGCCCTGCAGCATGAGCTCGACAGGCGCCGGCTGTACCCGGTGCTGGTGGCGCGGGGACTCGAGGATCTCGAGGGGCGGCGCTCGGCGGTCGCGGTGGTGACCAACCTGACCGCGAGCCGCGAACTGACGGCGCGTGCACTGGGGATCCCCGACCATCGTCAGACGGCCAGCTGGTTCGCTTCCCGGACGCGGGCGACGATCGAGCCCGTCGTGGTCAGTCGCGCGGAGGCCCCCGTGCAGCAGGTGGTGCTGCGTGGCCACGAGGCGAGCCTGCTGCAGCTGCCGGTGCTGACCCAGCACGAGCTGGAACCCGGGCCCTATCTGACCGCCGCCCATGCGACCACCTACGATCCGGACACCGGCGTGGACAACACCGCGATCCAGCGTTGCTGGGTCAAGGGCGCCCGGGCGATGACCTACTTTCCCTACCCGAGCAGCCACAACGCGCGGAATCTCCGCAAGTTCTGGAGTCGCGGCGAGGCCTGTCCCGTGGCTTTCTGGATCGGTCACCATCCGGCCGTGCTGCTCGGCACCCAGGCCAAGTTGCGCTATCCCGAGAGTCACTGGGGTGCGGCGGGTGGCGTGCTCGGCGAGCCGCTGCGCATGGTGCCGTCGGTGCTGCACGGCGAGAAGATCATGGTCCCGGCGGACGCCGAGATCGTCATCGAGGGTTTCGCGCCGCCCAATGTCTACAGCGCCGATGGGCCGTTCGGCGAATACACGGGCTACCTCGGTGCCCAGGTGCAGGCGCCGACCTTCGAGGTGGGCTGCATCACGCGCCGCAGCGACGCGATCTACCACGATTACGGCTCCGGCCTGACCGACATGCTGGTGCCCGACAACATGGTGATGGAGGGCAAGCTGTTCGAACTCGTGCGCGCCGTAGCCCCGTCGCTGGTCAACGTCCATGTGCCGACCGAGGGGCGCCGCTTCCACGCCTACCTGCAGCTGCGCAACCCGGCGCGGGGCGAGGCGCGCGATGCCCTGATGGCGGCCCTGGCCTACCGTCGCGTGAAGACCGTGGTCGTGGTCGACGAGGATGTCGATCTCTTCTCCCAGGACTCCATGCTCTGGGCGATCGCGACCCGCGTGCAGTGGTCCCGCGACGCGATCATCGTCGACGGGCTGTCGGGTTCCACGCTCGATCCCTCGCTCCCCGAGGGCGCATCGACCGCCTCGAAGCTCGGGCTGGATGCGACGCTGCCGCCGGCGCCGCGCCCGGGCGCGCCGCGCGCCGTGCCGCCGGTTGCGACGGTCCCCGCTGCCGCCAGCGAGCGCGCCCGCGAGCTGCTCTCCCGTGGCATTCCCGATGCGTGGCCGACGGCATGAAGGCTGCAGGGATCATCCGTGAATCGGCGGGAGCGCACTGGGAAAAGCGCGGGAATGCCCTGTGGGTGTGCTGCCCGAGCTGCGACACCTGGTTTCCCGCGAGCCCGGCGATGCTGGCGGCCACTGCGCCGCCGTCCTGCTGCCCGGCATGCCACCATGAATTCAACCTCACGGCGATCGAGCCGAAGACGACGACAAGGAGCAAGTGAATGAGCAAGCTGATGGAACAGGCGGAATTTTTTGCGGCTCTCGAGGCAGCACGCCAGCCCAAGCATGGTGGCGGCCACGCCTTCAGCCGGGCCTGGGCGGCAGGCGAGCTCTCGCGCGCGCAGCTGGGCGACTGGGCGATCCAGCATTTTTATTACATTGACCCGATTCCCCAGCAGTTCGCGCAGCTCTATGCGCGCATGCCCGATCTCGATGCGCGCCAGCACCTGCTGGAGAACCTGCTCGGCGAGGAAATGCCAAATGCCCCCGGCAAGCGTCATCCTGACCTGCTGCGCAAGTTCGCCCGCTCCTGCGGCGTGTCGGACGAACGCATCCTGCGCGCCGAGCAGAATGACGAAGTGCTGCCGACCACCCGCGCCATGCGTTCGTGGATCTGGGAACTCTCCGGGATCCGCCCGCTGAGCGAGGCCTGCTCGGGAATCATGGTGGCGCTCGAGGGCCAGCTGCCTACGCTGTACCCGAAATACGTCGAGTCCATGCGCAAGATGGGCTTCACCGACGACGACCTGGAGTTCTTCCATGTGCACATCGAGGGCGACACCGAGCACGCCCATATCGGGCTCGAACTGACGGACCGCTACGCCACTTCGCCCGAACTGCAGGAGCGTGCCATTGCGACGGTGCGCGCCTCGGCCGGGATGCGTTATGCGATGCTGGACGGCATCTACAATCGCGTGGTCCTGAAGCAGGCGGCCTGAGTCCCGCGCCTTGGCTCCTTCTGCGGCGTCGCCGTCATCCCCCGTCGCGCTGGTCACCGGCGCGGCGGGCGGACTGGGCCGTGCCGCGGTGGCGCTGTTGCGCTCCCGCGGCATGCGGGTGATGGCCACCGACATCGCGCTTGCCGCGATTCCGTGCACCGACCCTGGGTTCGGCATGGCCAGCCTGGACGTGACGGACGAGGCGGCCATCAATGACTGCGTGGCCCGGGTCTGCAGCGAGTTCGGCAGGCTGGACCACGTGGTGCACCTGGCGGGCCGCGCCGGGTCCGGTCCGCTCGACGCCGTCACGCGCCAGCAGTGGGACGACGTCATGGAGGTCAACCTGACCTCGGCTTTCCTGATTGCCCGGGCGGTGCACGCACCCCTGGCCCGCAGCCGCGGGTCGCTCGTCCTGACGTCCTCGACCAACGGCCTCAACGGCGGCAGCGCGCTGTCGGGACCCGCGTATGCCGTGGCCAAGGCGGGGCTGATCAACCTGACGCGGTACCTCGCCAGGGAATGGGCGCCCGAGGGCATCCGGGTCAACTGTCTCGCGCCGGGTCCCGTGGACACACCCATGGTCACCGGGCGGTTTGCGCCCGAGGTGCTGGCCCGGCTCGGCGCCAGCGTCCCGCTGGGCCGGATCGGCGAGCCTCGCCACATCGCCCACGCCATCGGGTACCTTACGAGCGCCGATGCTGAGTTCGTGACGGGCACGGTGATGAATCTCTCGGGCGGGCTGGTGATGGACTGAACATGAACCGGAAGGGCACTGTGTCGCGGGTCCCGCGTGAGAGCAGCGCTAACCCGAACGGGGTGCGTTCGATCCGCTCGCCCCGCTATCACCAGGTCTACGTGACGCTGCGGACCTGGGTGCGCGACGGCACCTACCGTGCCGGCGACCAGATTCCTACCGAGCCCGAATTGTGCCGGATGTTTGACGTCTCGCGGATCACCGTTCGCAAGGCGATCGAGGAACTGGCGCGCGAGGGCTGGCTGCTGCGCCAGCAGGGCAAAGGCACTTTCGTCCAGTTGTCCTCGGCCCGCGCCGCGGCATCGATGGACCTCAACGAGGTCCGCAACCAGGTGGCGGGCTTCGCCGCCGCCACCGAAGTACTCGATTTCACCTGCAGCGAAATCGAACCCGACGAAGAGACCCGCGCGGCGCTGCAGCTTCCGGCGGGCAGTTTCGTGCAGCGCAGCTCGCACGTGCGCCAGTTCCGCGGCGTCCGTCTGGGTCTGATCACCACCTTCGTCCCGCTCGACGTGGCCGCGAGGATCGGCAGCAAGGAACTGGCGCAGCTGTCGATGTTCGAGTTGCTGAGCCAGGCGGGCGTCGAAGTGGGCGAGGCGGACCAGTTCATCGGCGCCACGCTGGCCGATGTCGAACCGGCCGGCGCGCTCGGCGTGGTGCTCGGCGCTCCGCTGCTTCGGCTGACGCGCATCGTCTTCGATACCGCGGGGCGCCCTGTAGAGCGCGTGATCGCCCTTTACCGCGCCGACGCCTACCAGTACCACATGCGGCTGAAGCGGCCCGACGCTACGGCCTGATCGAGATCCACCGCAGGAGCACGCCTCATGACCCGATCCTCCGCCTTCCCGATCCTCGCCGCGCTGCTGCTTGCGCTGCTGTCGGGCCCCGCGCCCGCGGCCACCGGCACGTTCGATCTCGACGATCCCGCGCAGCGGCTGGAGGCCTACGTGCGGGTCAACGGCGACACCAGCGGCAAGGCGGTGCCGCAGTGGGCTTCGGGCATCGTCTATGCGCATGTGCCGGGCGAGAAGCCCCGCGCGCTGTTCGGGGTCGAGGTGCTGGGCATGGGCCGCTTCGAGAAGATCGAGGGCGGTTACCTGCGCCTGCACCGCGAGATCGGCTACTACACCGACCTCAAGACGGGCAAGGTGCTCGACCGCTGGTTCAACCCCTGGCTGCAGCGCGAGGTCGAGGTGGTGCCGATCCAGAACGACCCGGTCAACCGCCGCTTCACGGTCGCGGATTCCACGTTCAACGTGCAGGTTTCGGGTGAAGACGTGGTCTTCTTCCGTGAAGTCCCGCTGCGCTACCCGAACCCCCTCGATCGCGCGAAGTATCCGCTGCACTCATCGGGCGATTTCTACGAAGCCATCGAGATGTTCAACACCTTCGCCCGGCGCGAGGATCTCGCGAACCCGGCGTTGACTTCCGTGCCCAGCACCGGCAGCTGGACCCGGATGGGGCCGTGGCTGCCGTGGATGGAAATGGGTCTGCACCCGGGCTTCCTGCTCTACCACAGCCGCAGCCTGAAGCCGGTCGATGGCCTCGAAGGGGTGCCCCTGGCGCTGCGCGAGCGCATCGCGCGTGACAACCCCAAGTACCTCGAGGCGCCGGCGAAGTTCACCTCTCCCGACGAGACCAGCTGGACATTCTTCAAGAAGCTCATCGACGAACGCCGCCGGAAGGCAGATGCACGCTGAGCGACCGACTCGCCCCCGCTTGATGCGCCTCTCCGGGCTCTGTCTTTTCGTCTGCCTGCTGGCCTGGTCTGCCTCGGCCAGCGCTAGCGCCAGCGCCGGCGACGGCGTCGAGCCTCGGGTCATGCCGCGCGACTGTCCGCACTGCCCCGAGCTGGTCCGCGTACCCGGGGGGCGGTTCCAGATGGGTTCGCTGGACGGCGAGCCCGGGCGCCCGGAAGGCCCGCCCCATGAAGTGCGCATCGCTCGCGCTTTTGCCTTGGGTCGCACCGAGGTCACGGTGGCCGAGTTCCGTTCTTTCGTCGCGGCCACGGGTTACGCGGTGGCCCCGGGTTGTCGGGTGCAGGGCAGCCGCTCGGCTGACGGCAGTCGCGTGGACTGGGTCAACGATGCGGCGAGAACCTGGCGTGATCCGGGCTTCGCCGGATCGCTCCGCGAGGATCAGCCCGTGGTCTGCGTCGGCCGCAGCGACGCGCTGGCCTACGTGGCCTGGCTCGCGCAGTCGAGCGGGCAGCCTTATCGGCTTCCGTCCGAGTCTGAATGGGAGTACGCGGCGCGCGCGGGCGGCGCGGGAGATTACCCCTGGGGCAGCGATCCGGGCCAGGGTTGCGGGTTCGCCAACCTGTACGACCGCAGCAGCCGCAGGAGTTTCGACTTCGGCTGGGACTTTGCCGACTGCGAGGACGGCTTCGCCGAGCTCGCGCCCGTCGGCAGCCTTGCGCCCAACGCCTTCGGGTTGCACGACATGATCGGCAACGTCTGGGAGTGGACGCAGGATTGCTATCGACTGACCTACGACGCGGCGCCCGACGACGGCTCGCCGGTGCCGGGCGGCGCCGACTGCGACCGCTGGGCCGTGCGGGGTGGCAGCTGGATGACGCGACCTTCGCGCAACCGGCCTGCCTTCCGGGGGCGCGACCCGAACGACGCCCGCTACAGCTACTTCGGATTCCGTGTCGCGCGCGACCTCGCGGGCCCTGCGGCGGCTGACCGCTGAGTCCGCCGCCGCGCGTTCGCCCGTGCTGCAGACGCGCGTCGAGGCTCGCGGAAATCGCGGCCTGCGCTGCGGCATAATGCAGTCCGTCTTTCATCCATCCTTCATGTCACCTGCCTCCCCGGGGTAACTCATGTCCGACAAGCCGAAGAAGTACGACCTCCTCATCAAGAACGTGAAAGTGGTGCGCCCGCGCAAGACCACCGTGGAAAAGATGGATATCGCCGTGAAGGGCGGCAAGGTCGTCAAGGTGGCCAAGGGGCTGGCTGCGGCAGACGCGCAGAAGATCGTCGATGGGAAGGGTCGCCTGGCCTTCCCGGGACTCGTCGATCCGCACATGCATACGGGCATCTACGGGCCGCTGTCCGAGGACGCGTACCGCGAGAGCCTCGCGGCCGCGCAGGGTGGCGTGACCTCGAGCCTCAACTACATGCGCACCGGCGGCTATTACATGGAGCGCGGCGGCCCCTACGCCGAGGTCTACCCGGAGGTGCTCGAACTGTCGAAGGACCGTTTCTGGGTGGACTACGCCTACCACCTCGCGCCGCTCGATCGCACGCACATCGGCGAGATCGACATGCTGATCGAGAAGTACGGGGTCACCTCGTTCAAGATCTTCATGTTCTACGGCGGATACGGCCTGCACGGCGCCTCCAGCTCGCAGCGCGAATTCCTCATGATCGGCGAGGACGAGAAGTACGACATCGCGCACTTCGAGTTCGTCATGCGCGGCGTGCATCGTGCGATGCTGCGCAATCCCAAGATCAAGGACTCGATTTCGCTCGGCCTGCACTGCGAACTCGCGGACATCCTCAGCGCCTACACCAAGATGGTGCAGGGTGGCGCCAAGGTCACCGACCTCGACACCTACCTCACCGGCGAAACACATGATCCCGAATGCGTCGACTGCAAGCCGCTGACGGGCCTGCGCGCATACAGTGCCGCGCGTCCGCCGCACTCCGAGGGGCTCGCGATCACCATCGCGTCCTACCTTGCGAACGAGACGAACTGCCTCAACATCAACCTGCTGCACCTGACCTCCCGCAAGGCGGTCGAGGCTGCCCTGATCATGGCCAAGGCCTTCCCGCACGTGAACTTCAGGCGCGAGGTCACGATCGGTCACCTGTGCCTCGACTACGACGCCAAGGTCGGCAACCTCGCCAAGGTCAATCCGCCGATCCGTTCGCGCGACGACGTCGAGTTCCTGTGGCAGGCACTGCTCGACGGCAAGCTCGACTGGGTCTGCTCCGACCATGCCTGCTGCAAGACCGAGAAGAAGCTCGGCAAGGGCAAGGACAAGAAGGACATCTTCATGGCGAAGTCGGGTTTCGGCGGCACGGAGTTCATGCTCCCTGCGCTGATCACCGAGGGCAAGCCGCGCGGCCTGTCCTACAACCGCATGGCCGAGCTCACCTCCTGGAATGCGGCACGGCGTTTTGGCCTGAAGGGCAAGGGCGACATCGCTCCCGGCTTCGATGCCGACATCGTGCTTGTCGACCCGAAGAAAAGCTTCGTCGCCAGCGGCAAGCTGTCCGAGTCGCAGCAGGGCTATTCGGTGTTCGAGGGCATGGAAATGAGCGCCTCGGTCACCAGTACCTTCCTCCGCGGCCAGCTGATCTATGATGACGGCAAGCCGGTCGGCAAGCCGATCGGCAAGTACCTGCATCGTCCCTACGCCTGAACAGGAGTACAGCGAAATGACCATCAAAGCCGGTGACCAGATGCCTTCGGGCGCCTTCAAGACCATGACCGCGGACGGCCTCCGCGAGGTTTCCACGGACGCCCTCTTCACGGGCAAGACGGTGGTGCTGTTCTCGGTGCCGGGCGCGTTCACGCCGACCTGCGACGCCAAGCACCTGCCGGGCTTCGTGCAGCATGCCGAGGCGATGAAAGCCAAGGGCGTGGACAGCATCGCCTGCATGGCGGTCAACGACGTGTTCGTCATGAACGCCTGGGGCAAGGCAAGCAACGTGGGCGACAAGGTGATGATGCTTGCCGACGGCAACGGCGACTATTCCAGGGCGCTCGGCCTGGAACTGGACGCCCGCGGATTCGGCATGGGCGTGCGCGGCAAGCGCTTCGCGATCATCGTCCGGGACGGTGTCGCGAGCCAGGTCAACGTGGAAGAGGGCGGTGAGTTCAAGGTCTCCGCCGCTGATCACGTCCTCGGCCAGCTCTGACGCCTGCCCTCTACCCAAGGTCTACTGCCCATGCCCGACAAGAACCGCCGTATCACCTTTGCCCGTGTACCCCAGGGGCTGCCCGTCCCCGAGGATTTCGGGTCGGACGAGACGGCCATACCGACCCCCGGGCCGGGGCAGTTCCTCTCCCGCACGCTGTTCCTCTCCCTCGATCCGTACTACCGGAACGTGATGAAGAACAGCCAGATCTACGCCGACCGCCTCGCTGCCGGCGACGTGATGGTCGGCGAGACGGTCGCGCAGGTCATCGATTCGCGCAATCCCGAGTTTCGCACCGGTGACATCGTCACCGTGCGCAACGGCTGGCAGGAGTACGGCCTGTCATCGGGGCAGGGCGTGAGGAAGATCGACCCCGCCATGGCCCCGGTCTCGACGGCGCTGGGTGTGCTCGGCATGCCTGGCCTGACGGGCTGGGCGGGCACGGTGTACCTGGGCGAGCCCCGTCCTGGGCAGACCTTCGTGGTCTCTGCCTGCACCGGGCCCGTGGGCAGCACGGCGGGACAGGTCGCGCGGCACATGGGTGCGCGCGTGGTCGGCATTGCCGGGTCCGCCGAGAAGTGCGATTACGCGGTCCGCGAACTGGGGTTCGATGCCTGCGTCGATTACAAGCAGGGCGACCTCGCCGCGCAGCTCAAGCAGGCCTGCCCCGACGGCATCGACGTCTACTTCGACAACGTGGCGGGCGACACTCTGGTGGCGGTGCTGCGCAACCTGGCGATGGGCGCGCGCATCGTGCTGTGCGGCATGATCGAGGCCTACAGCATGGACAAGCCGCCGGCGGGTCCGTGGCTGGGCCCGGTCGTCGGTGCGCGGGCGAGCATGAAGGGCCTGGTGGTCTACGACCACATGCAGCGCATGCCCGAGATGACCCGCGTGATCGGTGGCTGGATCCGCAGCGGCCAGTTCCGCTATCGCGAAGACATCAGCGAAGGCATTGCCTCCGCACCCGAGGCGTTCTGCAGGCTGATGCGCGGCGGGAACTTCGGCAAGTCACTGGTGCGCGTGGGCAGCTGAGCCTCCGCACGGCGCCGGCCCCCAGGCCCTTCAGGGTCTCGCGGCGAAACCCGGCGTCGCGGCTTTTTCGTAGAGCTCGCGGATGTAGGCGATCGGTGCCAGCGGCGCCTCGACGTACTGGGCGAACTTCCATCCTGCGGGTGTGCGCCTGAAAGTTGCGCACACCCGGTTGTCGCCGCCCATCGGGCGCGATTCGCCCCGGACCAGGGCATCCCAGTGCATGCGGTAGATCGCCGTGACGAGCCCCGGGGCGAGTTCGCGCAGCACGGGGTCATCGACGATGTTCATGCCCATCTTCTCGATCGCGCGTCCCGTGAAATCCCAGTAGGCCTGCAGCTGTTCCCAGTCGAGGCGGGGCTGCGCGGCTTCCTCGGCGAAATAGATCGGGTCGTGCGCGGGGTCCCACAGCCTGCGAATGCGGGCAAAGTCGAGGGTCCGCCAGCCCTCTTCGAGCTCGGCGAGAAGATCGAGGATCGCGGCGCGGTCGGCAATGTCGATCATGGTGTCGTCCCCCGGCAGGTGTGGTGTCTAGGCCTTCGGCGTGCTTCCCGACTCGGCGGCGCGCAACGAGACCCAGGCCAGCACGCAGGCCAGGGCCATCAGGATCGCGCAACGCTCGGCGCCACCATCGTAGGCGATGCCCGTGGCCATTGCGCTGAACATCGAGACCAGCATGGCGATCGAACTCGAGAAGCCCGCCGCGACGCCGGCCATTTCAGGGTGGGGACCCACCGCCCCGGCGAGCGCGAGCGGCGACACCAGGCCATTGGTGTACACCAGCAGCACGAGCGCGCCGGTGAACAAGGCGAAGTGCGGTTGCGCAGCGAATGCTGCAATGACGAAGAGCGTGGCGGCGACAAGCTTGAGCCGCAGGCCGATGTGCATGATGCGGGAGCTGCCGTGGCGGCGTGACAGCGCGCCGGCGGACACGGCGCCGCTGACGTAGGCGGCGGCAAGGAACGCCCACATCACCCCGAATCGGGCGGCCGACATGCCGAACAGGCGGTTGAACAGGTCAGCCCCCACGGTGATGAACATGAATGATGCGCCACTGACGAAGCTGTAGACCAGCGCATGCCCCATGAAGCTGCGCTCGCGGGCCAGCAGGCGGAAGCCGCGCAGCAGTTCGCCCACCGACAGGGGTTGGACGCGCTGCGGGCGCGTTTCCTTGAGCTGCAGTCCCAGCAGCACCAGCAGTGCCGCGGCCATGCCGGCATGCAGCCAGAACACGGAGCGCCAGCCGAAAACCTCTGCGGCGGCGCCGCCGGCCAGTGGCGCGATCACGGGCGCCACGCCCATCACCGCCGAGATGAACGACAGGGCGACCGCGGCAGGCTCGGGTTCGTAGGAGTCGCGGACGATGGCCCGCGAGACGACGGTGGCGACGCTGACGCCCATGGACTGCAGGAACCTGGCGAGCACCAGCGCCGGAAGGGATTCGGCGAAGCTTGCCAGCAGGCTGGCCGCCAGGAACACCGCGAAGCCGCCCAGCAGCACCGGGCGGCGGCCGTATCGGTCGCAGAGCACGCCCTGCACGGGCTGGAAGACGCCCAGTCCGAGCAGGTACGCGGAGACGACGAACTGCAGGGATGCGTAATCGACCTGCAGGGACTGCCCCATCACGGGCAGGATCGGGACGACGCTCGACATGCCGAAGGCGGACAGGCCGCTGGTCGCGCCCAGCAAGGCAATGAAAGCCCAGCGGGGGCCGGGCTCCCGCTGGGCGGCGGCCGTTGTCACAGCCGGCGGTGGCCTATTTCGCGGCGGCGATCAGCCGCTCGAGTTCCGGCGCGATCTGGAAGAGGTCGCCCACCAGACCGATGTCGGCGATTTCGAAGATCGGCGCTTCGGAGTCCTTGTTGACCGCGACGATGGTGCGCGCGTCCTTGATGCCGGTGAGGTGCTGGATGGCGCCCGAGATGCCGAAGCACAGGTACAGTTCGGGGGAGATGATCTTGCCCGTCTGCCCGACCTGCATGTCGTTGGCGGCATAGCCGGCGTCGACGGCGGCACGCGAGGCGCCCACTGCAGCAGCCATGCGGTCCGCCAGGCTGTAGAGGATCTGGAAGTTCTCGGCGCTGCCCAGGGCGCGACCGCCCGAGACCACGCGCGCTGCGGTCTGCAGGTCGGGGCGGTCGGAGCGCGCCGCCGACACCGAGACGAACCGGGTGTGGGTGGGCAGCTCGACCTGCACTGCAGCGGCTTCGACCGGGGCGTTGCCGCCGGATCCGGCGGCCTCGAAGGAAGCCGTGCGAACGGTGGCAACCAGCTGCGTGCCCGCAGCGACCTCGACGGTGACGATCGCATTGCCCGCGTACATGGGGCGGCGGAAGCGGGTCGCGCTCTCGACGGCCATGATGTCCGAGAGCTGCGGGGCGCCCAGCAGCCCCGCGACGCGCGGCATGAGGTCCTTGCCGAAGGTCGTCGAGGGACCGAAGACGTGGGTGTATCCGTTCGCCAGCGCGGCGAGCTGCGGCGCCAGCGTGGCGGCGACGGGTTGGGCATTGGCCGGGTGGTCGACGCGCAGCACGCGCGCGACGCCCGCCAGCTGCGCGGCCTGCGCGGCCACCGCGGCACTGTCCGCGGCGAACACGGCTACGGTGATTTCAGCGCCCGCGACAGCCGCTGCGCAGGTGACGCACTTGGCGGTGGCCTGGTTGAGGCGGCTGCCATCATGTTCGGCAATGATCAGTATCTTGCTCATGGGGAATTCCTCGGGTCTCAGACCAGGCCTTTCTTCTGCAGGGCCGCGAACAGTTCCTGCGCGTCCTTCACCATGACGCCACGGGAGCGCTGCGCAGGAGGTTCGAACTTGACCATCTGCACCTGCTGCAGGGCTTCGACGCCCAGCGATGCGAGGTCCAGGATGTCGAGCGGCTTCTTCTTGGCCTTCATGATGTCCGGCAGCTTGACGTAGCGTGGCTCGTTCAGCCGCAGGTCCGTGGTGATCACCGCCGGGAGATCGACATTCAGGGTCTCGAGGCCCGCGTCGACCTCGCGCGTGACCGTGGCGGTGCCGCCTTCGATCTCCACCCGGGAGGCGAAGGTGGCCTGCGGGCGGCCCCACAGCGCGGCGAGGATCTGGCCGGTCTGGCTGGCGTCGTCGTCGATGGCCTGCTTGCCCAGGATGGCGAGCATGACCTGCTCCTTTTCGGCCAGCTTGTGCAGGACGCGCGCGGCGACCAGCGGCTCGATGATCGCGTCGGTCTGCACGTGGATGGCGCGATCCGCGCCCATCGCGAGCCCGGTGCGCAGCTGCTGCTGGCAGTCGGAGGGGCCGATCGTCACCACGATCACTTCCTCGGCCAGGCCTTTTTCCTTCAGTCGCAGGGCCTCTTCGAGGGCGATCTCGTCGAAGGGGTTGATGCTCATCTTCACGCCGTCGGTGACGACGCCGGTGCCGTCCGGTTTCACCCGGATCCGGACGTTGTAGTCCACGACTCGCTTGATCGCGACGAGGATGCGTTTCATGGCCTGGGACGCTCCGTCAAATGCTGGTGTGCAGGGGTTCCAAAGGATTGAAACCGTTGGGGAAAGGGTCTGGTGAGGAGGGCGTCTGGGTGCCGCTCCTGCACCGCATCATAACCGGCGTTCAGGGCCGGCGTCATCCGCCTCCGGCAGGCCGGCGGGCGCCTCAGCGTGCGGGGGGCGCGGGACGCGGCTGACGGGGCGGGTCGCGCTGCTGCTCGGCGAAGGTCTGCCGGATCTTCTGTGCGGTGTCGCGCAGCTTGGGCAGGAAGCGCTCGACGGCGAGTTTCAGCGGCACTGCGGTGCCGCTGAAGCGCATCATCACCGCCGCCAGCACCCGGTCGTCGATCATGATCGGCACGGCCATGCTGATTTCGTCCGACACGCGCCTCGGCCTCACCGCAGAGGCGTAGCCCTGCATGCGCGCCTCGTTGAGCAGTTTCATCACTTCGGTGCGGTTCTTCGCCAGTTCGTCCTCTTCGCGGTTGGAGCGCGCGAGGATGTCCAGCAGCGACTCGCGCTGGGTGGGGGAGGAGAACGCGAGGTAGACCCGGCCCGAGGAGGACGTGAGTATCGGCACGCGGAAGCCGGCCGAGTAGCGCTCGACGGCCAGCGGGCTGCGGTGGTCGGTGGATTCGCGCACCATCATCGAACTGCCCGACAGCGAGGCGATGGCCACGGGCCAGACGATTTCCTTGCCGAGTTCGTGGATGTACGGGCGGGCGATCTGGGTCACCCAGGCTTCGTCGTCGTAACCATCCGAGAGACCCCGGACCATGATCGTGAGCCGGTAGCGGTCGTCGGCGCCGTCGCGATAGACGAAGCCGGCATGGCTGAGCGTCTCGAGGATCCGGTAGGTGGTAGTGCGCGGCAGCCTGATTTCCTGCGCGACCTCGGACACGGTGGCCCCGTTCTTCAGGTTGAGCACGGTGAGCGCATCGAGGCCGCGGATCAGCGCTCGGATCGGTCGCGTGGAGTCCATTGAGTTGCCCGTCTCCTGAAACAGCCGTGAAGTCGGTAATCGGAACTGGCTTTAGTGTAGGAAGGTCGGCGCCCGCTGTCCAACAAGCGGTCACCGTCCCGCCCCTCGGACAGGCGTCCGGGTCCCCGGCCATAATCCCGCCAGCGCGATCCATGCCGCGAATGACTGGCAGGAGGCGCGCCGTACCGGCATATTCGCCGCTCTTTGCAACGGAGGCGCAGGCCTTCCCGTCCCACTGGAATATCACGGAAGAACGGATGCACTACGACTACATACCGATCACCCATCGTCAGCCGCTCAAATGGCCGGGTGGCAAGCGTGTCGCGCTGATCATGACGATCAACCTCGAGACCTGGGACCTCACCAAGGACACCGACAAGCCCTATTACGCGGGCGGTCCGGCGATCCTTCCGGACGTGCTGCCGGGCAACACGCCGGACTTCCCGAACTTCACGTGGCGCGAGTACGGCCAGCGCGTCGGCGTGTTCCGCATGTTCGACATGTTCGACGAGGTCAAGGTGCGGCCGTCGTGCACGATCAACGCCGTGACCGCATTGCGCCGGCGCCCGATGCTCGATGCCGCCCTGTCGCGTGGCTGCGAGATCCTCGCGCACAACTACGAGCAGGGCGAACTGCTGACCAACTTTGCCAAGGACCCGGCGGCCGAGCGCGACATCATCGAGCGCAGCCTGAAGGTCTATGAAGAGCAGGTCGGTCGCAAGGCCAAGGGCTGGCTGTCTTCGTCGCTGCGCGGCACGCTCAACACGGCCGACATCCTGGCCGAGCACGGACTCAAGTTCTATTGCGACCTGATGAACGACGACCAGCCCTACCTGATCCAGACACCGCACGGGCCGATCGTCTCCACGCCCTACACGAACGAGATCAACGATTTCACGATCCTCACGCGTCGCAACCACACGACCAGCGAGTTCCGCGACATCCTGATCGAGGAACTGTCGGTGCTCTACAAGGAAGGTGCCGAGAGCGGCCGGATGATGAATGTCGGCCTGCACCCGCATGTCAGCGGCCGCGCATACCGCATCCGCGCGCTGCGTGAGTTCGTGCGCTTCGCGAAGTCGCTCAAGGGCGTCTGGTGGGCCACGCGCGAGGAGATCGCCGAGTGGTACCTGCAGAACCACGAAAGCCACATTCCCACCGGGGGTGCCGCGGTGACCGCCCGCGCGCCCCGCAAGCCCGCCCGCAAGACGCCGGCGAAGGCGAGCACCCGCAGCAAGCCCGGCAAGTCACGGAGGTCCTGAACGTGTCACTCGAAATCGCACGAATCGAACCGCAGACCGCAGGGGCGCGCCGCTTCCTCGCTGACGGCAAGCGCCGCATGCTCATCGGCGCCGACTGGGTCGAAGCCCTGTCGGGTCGCCGCCTGGATACGCTCAACCCGGCCACGGGTGAGGTGCTCGCCAGCATCCCGGCTGGCGATGCCGCAGACGTCGATCGCGCCGTCGCCGCGGCCCGTGCGGCCTTCGAATCCCCCGGTTGGCGGGACATGACCGGCGCGCAGCGCGCCCGGCTGCTGTGGAAGATGGCCGACCTCATGGAGGCCAACCTGGACGAACTGGCCGAACTCGAGACTCTCGACCAGGGCAAGCCGGTGTGGGTGGGCAAGTACGCCGAGATACCCGGCGCCATCGATCAGTTCCGGTATTTCGCCGGGCAGGCCACCAAGATCGAGGGGACGACGATCCCCACTTCGATCAGCTACCAGCCCGCCGGCAAGAAGATCTTCGCCTACACGACCAAGGAGCCGATCGGCGTGGTCGGGGCGATCGTGCCCTGGAACTCGCCCATCGTCCTGACCTGCATGAAAATCGCGCCCGCGCTCGCCGCAGGCTGCACGATGGTGCTCAAGCCGGCCGAGGACACCTCGCTCACGGCACTCAGGCTCGGCGAACTGCTGCTCGAGGCGGGCTTTCCGCCCGGCGTGCTGAACATCGTCACGGGCCTGGGCGAAGCGGCCGGCGCCGCGCTTGCGGCGCATCCGGGCGTGGACAAGATCGGTTTCACGGGCTCCACCGAGGTCGGCAAGCTGATCGTCGATGCGGCCAAGGGCAACCTGAAGAAGCTGACCCTGGAACTCGGTGGCAAGTCGCCTGCCGTGGTGCTGGATGACGCCGACCTCGACCTGGCGATCCCGGGCGTGGCCAACGCGATCTTCTTCAACAGCGGTCAGGTCTGCGTGGCCGGTTCGCGCCTCTACGTGCACGAGAAGATCTTCGACCGCGTCGTCGAGGGTGTCGCGAACTATGCGCGGGGCCTCAAGCTCGGCAACGGCCTCGATCCCTCCACCCAGATGGGTCCCGTGGTCAGCCGCAAGCAGGCGGACCGGATCGCGGGCTACATCGAATCGGGGCTGGCCGAGGGCGCGCGTGCGGTGGCCGGGGGCCATCAGGTCGGCGGCGCGGGAACCTTCATCGAGCCGACGGTGCTGGTGGACGTGAAGCCTGCCATGAAGGTCGTGCGCGAGGAGATCTTCGGTCCCGTGGTCGTCGCATCGCCCATCCGGTCGATCGATGAAGTCCCGGCGATCGCCAACGACACGGTGTACGGGCTCGCGGCGAGCATCTGGACCACGAACCTGTCCTCGGCGCACCGGCTTGCTTCCCAGATCCGCGCCGGCACGGTCTGGATCAACTGCCACTCGATGTACGACTCGAGCCTGCCGATCGGCGGCGTCAAGCAGTCGGGCTGGGGTCGCGACAGCGGTCACCAGGCCGTCGACAATTACCTCGAGACCAAGACCATCTGTGCGGTGATCTGAAGCCGCGCCGCGGCGCCGGAGCGGGAATGTCAGTGACTGGAACAACGCGTCTGTCGGCGTCGCAACTGCTGGCCTACGCCGCGCCCACCGTCGCCCTGCAGGCGATGATGGTCCCGTTGCTGATGTTCCTGCCGCCCACCTACTCGCAGGTGGCGGGCCTGCCGCTGGCGGTCGTCGGCGCCATGTTCGCGATCGGGAGGGCTTTCGAGGCCTTCACCGATCCGCTGATCGGGGCGCTGTCGGACCGTACGACGGCCTCGTTCGGCCGGCGGCGTATCTGGATGGCTGCGGGCGTGCCCATCGCGCTGCTGGCCACCTGGTTCCTGCTGACCCCGCGCCCGGACACCACGGCGATCGACCTGCTGGTCTGGCTGGTGGTGTTCTACGCGGGCTGGACCATGGTGTTCATCCCGCACCAGACCTGGGGCGGCGAACTCTCCGGCGACTACCACGAGCGGACGCGCATTGCGGGCTTCCGCGAGACCGGTGCCTTCGTCGGTTACCTGCTCGCATCGGCGATCCCGCTGGTCTACCTGCAGTTCATGCTCGGCATTGCGGCGCCGACCTATGAGCAGATCGTGCACACGGTCGGCTGGTTCTTCGTGATCGCGTTGCCGCTGGCGGTGCTGTGGTGCTTCCGCGCCGTGCCGGACGTGGCGCGCAACGAGGGCGAACGCCCTCCGTCCTGGGGTGACCTGTTCGCGATCCTCAAGCGCAACAAGCCCTTCGCGCGGCTGGTCACCGCATTCCTGGTCGATCGCGTGGCGATGGGAACGTATTTCTTCGTGCAGCCGCTGTTCGTGAGCTTTGCCCTCGGCATGCCCGAGAACGTGCTCTGGGTGGCGATCGCCAACACGGTGGCTGCGGTGCTCTTCGCGCCGCTCTGGGTGCCGGTGACGCGGCTGCTCGGCAAGCACCGCACCTATTGCGCCGCCAACCTCGTGACGATGCTCGCCTACCTGATGCTGTTCTTCGCCGAGCCGGGGCAGCTCTGGGTGGTCGTGGTGGCGAACCTGGTGATGGGCTTCGGCAACGGCGGCACCATGATCACGCCGCCGGCGATGGCCGCCGACGCCGTGGACCACGATGAACTGCAGTCGGGCGTGCAGCAGATGGGCGGGCACATGGCGTTCCTCGCCTTTGTCTTCAAGGCCGGAATGGCTTTCGGACCGCTCGCCGGCGGCCTGTTCCTGGCCGTTTTCGGCTACGAGCAGGCCGGGCAGGTGCTCGATTCCGAGGCGTCCCTGGGCATCCGTCTGTGCGCGTCGTGGTTGCCGATGCTGCTGCTGCTGGTGCCCGTCGCACTGATGTGGAACTTTCCGATCGACTCTAAGCGACATGCGCAGATCCGCGCCTCGCTCGAGGCGCGGCGCGGAGCGGTCCAGAGGGGCTGACTCCGGCGGTCGCTGGGAGGAGTGGACCTTGAAGATCCTGCGTTTCATCTGGCGTGCGCTGCTCGGACTCGTGGCCGTCGTCCTGGTCGTGGTGCTGGTCTTTTATTTCCGTGATCCAGCGGTCCTCAGGCGGCTGGCGACGGGCCCCGGCATGGGCGTGGTCGACCAGACGGCACGGGCCCAGCCGCAGGAGCCCGTGCCGGGTGTCGAGCGCGAAGACATCCTCACAGGTCCGCCCGGGGCCTTCGACCCGGCGGGCATCGAACGCGCCGAGGCCTATGCGGCGCAGACGCAGTCGGTCGCGCTTCTGGTCTATCACCGCGGCGCCCTGCGTCACGAGAAGTACTGGCCGGGCTACGACGCTGATTCCGTCACCGACACCTTCTCGGCGCACAAGACCGTGCAGGCACTGCTCGTCGGGGCGGCCATCGCGGACGGCCTGATCGGCTCGGTGGACGATCCGGTGGCGAAGTACCTGCCGGAGTTCGCGCAGGACGAACGTCGGTCGATCACGATCCGCCACCTGCTGCAGATGAGTTCCGGGCTGGAGATCCCGCGCTTCGGTACGTGGACGTCCTGGCGCATCACGCTCGGCAGCGACCTGCCGGGCGTCGTCACGTCGCTCAAGGCCGAGAAGCCGTCGGGCACCGAGTTCCAGTACGCCAACGCGAACGCGCAGCTGCTGGGGCTCGTGCTCCAGAAGGCCAGCGGCAAGCGTTACGCCCAGTACCTCTCGGAGCGGCTGTGGAGCCGCCTGGGCGCGCCCTCCGCGGCGGTCTGGCTGGATCGCGAAGGGGGCACGCCGCGCACCTTCTGCTGCATCTACACGACGGCTCGCGCCTGGCTCCGCGTGGGTCGCCTGATCATGGACCAGGGGCGCGTGGGCGCCGACCAGGTGATCCCCGCGGCCTGGATCCGGGACATGACCACGGCTTCGACGCTCAATCCGAACTATGGCTACCAGATCTGGCTCGGGTCACCACCGGGGACGCAACGCAAGTACCATGACAAGACCATCAAGGCCTACCACTCCGAGCCTTTCCTGGCCGACGACATCATCTACATCGACGGATTCGGAGGGCAACGCGTGTACATGATCCCCTCGCAGGAACTGATCATCGTGCGCACCGGCAAGGCGCTCATCGACTGGGACGACGCGAAGATCCCCAACGCGATCCTGCAGTCGATACTGCCGGCCGCAGTGCCCGGGGCGTCGCCATGAGCACGGCACGGGGATCCGGCGGCGCCGGCGCGCTTCACGCCATCGAGAAGCTCGTCTCGGTGCTCATCTTCGCGCTGGTGCTGTTCCAGCTCTACCAGTCGACCAAGGTGGGGGTGACGCCGCGGGGCACGCCGGCGCGCGAAGCCCTGCAGCACCTGCACATCTCGCTCGGACTCACGGCCACGCTCCTGATCGTGCTGCGCCTGTGGCTCTGGGCGCGGCTGCCGCGGCCGCCGCGGCCGGAGCGTGTGCCTGCGTCGGCTGACGCGCTGGCGCGGCACTGCAACCTCGGGTTGTACCTGACGATCCTGGCGTTCTGCAGCACGGGTCCGCTGTTTGCCTGGTCCGAGGGGCATGCCGTCTCGTGGTTCGGGCTGGTGAATTTCCCGGCGTTGCTCCAGCCCGGTTATCGCGCATCGGTCACGCTCGGCTACCTGCACAGCGCTTTCGGCTTCTTCGTGCTGTACCTCGCCGCTTTCAGCGTGCTGGTGGGCTTGTGGCAGGCCCTGCGCTACCGGGTCGGACCCTGGCGCATGCTGCCGGGCTTCGGCTGGGGGAAGTGACATGAGTGACCGCAACACCTACGGCGTCGGCGCCAAACTGCTGCATGCCTGCATCTTTGCGGGCCTGCTCGCGGTCGCCGCCTGGATGCCCTACAGAATCTTCGGCGTCGTGCCGTTCACCACGGGCAAACAGCTGGTTGAGTCCGGTCCGCCGCCGGTGGTGGACCCCTACGCCGGCGTGGGTGAGGCGCCCGTGCTGGCGGGCAAAACGCAGAAGGATTTCATGTGGTGCCGCTTCTGTCACAGCTTCGAGCAGGGTGGCGCGCACGCGGTGGGGCCCAATCTCCACCGGGTCTTCGGCCGTCGCGCGGCCAGCGCCCCCGGGTTCTATTATTCCGCAGCGCTGGTGGAGGCCGGCAAGGGGGGGCTGGTCTGGGATGAACGCAGGATCGCGGAGCTGATCGCCGATCCGGCGAAGTTCCTCGGCGGCAAACACCGCATGCGTTACTCGCCGATCACCGACCCGGTCGAGCGTGAGCAGATCGTCGCGGCGCTGAAGGCGGCGACCAAATGACGGCCTCGCGTCGCGGCTTTCTGGGCGGTGCCTCTGCATCGCTGGCCGCCGGGCTGGTGCTGGGTCCCGGCGCTGCGACCAGAGTCCGCGCGGCGGAGACGAGCGACGTCATCGTGCTGGGTGCGGGCCTCTCGGGTCTGCGTGCGGCCAGCCTGCTGGCCGAGCAGGGTGCGCGCGTGACCGTGCTCGAGGCAGGGCGCCGCGTCGGCGGACGGGCCCGCACGGTGGTGCTCGACGGCATCCCCTTCGAGCTCGGCGCCTCAGAGGTCGGCGCCGACTACGGGCGGATCATCGACGCCGCGCGCCGCGCCGGCGCGACGCTGCAGCCGCAGGTGCGCGCGGCCGGCGCCATGAGCTTCCATGTCGGGGGCGAACTGCTGCGGCCGGAGCAGTGGAGCGCGGCGAGTGTGAACCGGACCGTGGGTGCGGAGCGCGAGGTCCTGCCTCACATGCTCGAGACGCATTACGCGTTGCGGCTCAACCCGCTCAAGGTCGAGGCCGGCTCCTGGCTCGATCCCCAGTGGTCATCGCTCGACGTGTCCGCCGGCGCGTGGCTGCGCTCTCAGGGCATTTCGGATGCCGCAATCGAGTTGATGAGTGTGTCGACGGACTTCACGGACATGTGGTCGATGTCGGCGCTGGGCATGCTGCGCGACGTGACGCGCCTGATGCTGGCCGGCTTTGGCCGCCAGCATGGGGGGCCGATGTACGGGGGGGCGGGCCTGCCGAACCAGTTCAACGTCATCGGCGGTACCGAGCGCCTGCCCGAGGCCATGGCGCGCGGCCTGGGCGACTCGGTGCGGCTCGGCAAGATCGTCGCGCGCATCGTCAGCGGACCGTCGCGCGTCGAGGTCGAATGCCTCGACGGCTCGCGCTTCAGCGGCGACTTCGTTGTCTGCACGCTGCCTTTCTCGGCGCTGCGGCACGTGTCGATCCTGCCGGCGTTGCCCACGGCCCAGGCAGAATCCGTCGCGGCTTGCGCCTATGGCGGCACGACCCACGTCATCCTCGAGGTCAAGACCCCGTTCTGGGACAGCGACGGCTTCGGCCCCTCGATGTACACCGACGGCCCGCTGGAGCGCGTGTTCGCGCCCAAACAGCCGGACGGCAGCATTCCGTTCCTGCGCGTCTGGATCAACGGCTATGCCGCTGATCGACTCGACCAGTTGCCGCCCGCCGAACTCGGGGCCTGGGTGCTGCGCGAATTCGAGAAGATGCGCCCTTCGGCGGTCGGCAAGCTGGCGGTGCGCGAGGTGTTCTCCTGGGGCGCGGAACCGCATATCCGCGGCCACCGCCACGTGTTCCTTCCCGGCCAGGTGAACCGCTTCGCGCGCGAGATGGATCGCCCGTGGCAACGCATCCACTTCGCCGGCGAGCATCTGCGGCGCGTCGAGGTGGGCATGGAAGGCGCGATGGAGACCGCCGACCGGGCCGTGATCGAGGTGCTCTCGGCCTAGCGCCGGGCGCGATCGGCGTCCCGCTTCGACTCGAGGCGCGACAACGCCGGCATGGCGGCGCGTGGCGCCGTGCCGGACCGATCGACCAGCCACTGCCGCGCCGACGGGTCGTTGCGCAGCCAGGCGTCCAGGAAACGGCCGCTGGTTTCGTTGAACGCCGCGAGGAACTGCGGCGCCTGGGGATGCTTCGGCAGGTCGTCGCGGCCTACGATGCCGCCGAGGTAGTGGTCCGCGCCGTCGAGCGTGAGCAGGTAATGATCGCCGCCGGGCGCGAAGTCGTAGGGCTGCTTCCGCCAGGCGTAGCCGCTGAGCCCCGGGGCCTGACGGAGATCCTCGGTGCCGACGGTCACGAGCGTGGGGGCGCGCAGCCTTGCGAAATCCTCCGGGCGCAGCATCGGCGGGAACACACCGGCACCACTGAAGACGATCACCGCGCCGATGCGCGGGTCGGCCCGCGACAGTTCCTGCCCGCTGGCCGCGTCGAAGTAGGTGGCGCCACCGAGGGTCTGCGCGACCAGGCCGCCGAACGAATGGCCGGTGGCCGCGATGCGCGTGGTGTCCGCGCGTTCGGCGAGGCCCGGGACCCCGGCGAGCACTTCGGGCAGGCGCGCGAGAATCAGTCCCATGTCGTCGAGCCGCCAGCCGAAGTGGCGTGGGTCGCCGGCGCCGCGTTTCACGCCGAGCGATACCGAGTCGCGGTGCGTCGGCGAAATGACCACGTAGCCGCGCGCGGCCCAGGCATCCGCGATCGGGCCGTAGTCGTCCCCGGAGGAGAAGGCGCCGTGGGAGAACAGCACGACCGGAAGGTCGCGACCCCGGACCGGGTAGGCGAGCCGCAGCGGGATCGCGCGGCCCTCTGCGGGATCGACGAGCCGGCTTGCGGCCTCGAGGGTGGCGGGTGCCGCGCGAGTGCCGGCGCATCCGGAGAGCAGACCGCCCAGCGCCAGGAGCGCCGCGACGACCACCCACCCTCGGGCGTTCATGCTGTGCCGTCGCGCGACAGGGCCAGGCGCGCCGCCGCGTCGCCCGCGAGCGCGCCCAGGGTGATCGCCATGGCGATCCCGACCGCGGGCAGATAGCCGGTGACGTCGGGGCCCGAGATGCTGCGCGCGGCGCCGCCACCGGCAAACAGGTTCGGGAGTGGCGTGCCGTCGCTGCGGAGCACCTGCGCGTGGTCGTCGATGGCAAGGCCGCCCTGCGTGTGGAACAGCGCACCGGTGACGCGGAGCGCGCAGAAGGGAGCCTGCAGGGGCTCGGTGCCCTCGAAGCTGCGGCCGAGCCGGTCGGGCTGGCCCGCGGCCCGGGCAGCGTCGATGGCGGCGTTCTCGCGTTCCAGGGATCCGTCCGGCAGGTTGCAGAGTTTTTCGAGCTCGGCCCAGGAACCCGCCTGCCTGATCGCACCGACTTCGGCCAGCTGGCGCTGCTCGACGGAGTGCGCGAGACAGGCCTGGTTGCGCCGGCCGTCGAAGACGACCCAGGCGAGGCCCCGGGGCTGGGCCAGCACGGGCACGCACATGCCCGAGATGTTGGCGTTCTCGTGGGTGAAGCGCTGGCCTGCCACGTTCACGAGGAAACCGCCTTCGAGCAGCAGGGGATGGGGAACGATCATCTGCTGCGGGTCGGCCAGGGTGCCGAGGCCCTGGTACGCGGTCATGTCCGCCAGGGCGCCGCCGAGCTGCTCACCCCACTCGATGCCTTCGCCCTGGTTGCCCTCATGTCCGAAGTACCGGGCACCGGCCATCTCGGGGATGTAGCGGGCGATCATGGCCTGGTTGCCGCCGAATCCACAGGTGGCCAGCACGATCGCCTCGCAGCCGAGCACTTCCACGACGCCACCGGGTCGGGCGACCCGGAGGCCGCGCACGCGTCCGTCCGGATCGGCGTAGAGGTCCGTGACATGGGCTTCGGTCATGACCTGCACGCCGGCTCGTTCGCAGGCCGCTCCGAGCAGGGCCAGCATCTCTTCCCCGGAGCGGCCCGGCGGGATGTGCAGACGGGGCCGCGAGTGGCCGAGCCCGGTCCACTTGAAGTCGAGCAGCAGCGGTACCTGGTGGCTCGCGGCCAGCCAGTCGACCACGCGGCCGGATTCGCGGCCGATGACCCGGGTGAGTGCAGCGTCGGCCCGGCCCTCGGTCTTGGCCATCACGTCGGCGACGAACAGCTCCACGCTGTCCTCGACACCGTGTCTGCGCTGCTCCGCCGAGTTGATGGCGCACATGGCACCCAGGGACATCGAGGTGCTGCCCCAGGGCCGCTTGTCGCGCTCCAGGACCAGGACCTCCGCTCCGGCATCGTGGGCGGCCAGCGCGGCGGTGAGGCCGCAGGCGCCCGCGCCGATGACGGCGACCGGTACTGAAAACTCGAATTCGGGGATGTCGTTGCGGATGATGCTCATCGGGGCTCGTTCCGGACTGTGTGTGGGGGGGGGGGTCGATGCGATTTGCAGGCGAGGAACGAGCTTAGCGCATCGCCCCGGCACGCCGAACGTCCCCGTGCCGGGCGAGCGCGTCTTTAGGGACTCAGGTCCGGTCTCCGGACTCGACGGGAGTGGTCACAGTTGAGAATAATCAGGGTTCGGACCACACGGAGCGATCCTCATCATGCAGCAGGCAGTCCATCTCATGCCCGGCGCCGTCGACGCCGCGATCGGCGAACTCGAGCGCGTCCTGGGCAAGGAATACGTCATCACGGAACGCGCCGAGCGCGAGTTCTACTCGCAGGACGTCTATCGCAGCGGCGAGCTCCCTGCGGCGATCATCCGCCCGGGCAGCACCGACGAGCTTTCGCGCGCGCTGAAGGCCATCGCGCCGGCGGGCCTGCCGATCGTGCCGCGCGGCGGCGGCATGTCCTACACGGACGGTTACCTGCCGAAGCGCGCCAATTCGATCATGGTCGACATGCTGCGCATGAACCGCGTGGTCACCGTGGATGTCGACGACCAGTACGTGACCGTGGAATGCGGCCGCACCTGGAAGGACCTGTTCGATGAACTGGCGCCCCGGGGCGTGCGGACGCCTTACTACGGCCCGCTGTCCGGCCTGCGCTCCAGCGTAGGCGGCGCGCTTTCCCAGGGCAGCATCTTCCTCGGGTCCGGGCGCTACGGCGCCGCCGCAGAGTCCGTGATCGGGCTCGATGTCGTGCTCGTCGACGGCACCGTGCTCCGGCTCGGCAGCCATGCGAACCGGAACGGCGAACCGTTCTTCCGCCAGTTCGGCCCGGACACCATGGGCATGTTCCTGTCGGACTGCGGTGCGCTCGGCATCAAGACCGTCGCCACCTTCCGGCTGGTCCGGCCGCTGCCCGAATCGCGCTTCATGTCCTTCTCTTTCACGAGCCACACGGCGCTGTTCGCGGCGCTGGCCGAGGTCGCCCGTGCCGATGTCGTCTCCGAATGTTTCGGCTTCGATCCGGGACTGCAGGCCGTGCGCATGAAGCGCAGCAGCCTGGCCGCCGACGTCAAGGCGCTGGGCAGCGTGGTGCAGCACTCCGGGGGCATCCTCAAGGGCCTGAAGGAGGGCGCGAAGGTCGTGCTCGCGGGTCGCAGCTTCCTCAAGGAAGGCACCTTCTCGGTGCATGTCTCGGTCGACGGGCGTGACGAGGTCGACGCCGAGGCCAAGGCGGCCATCGTGCGCCGGATCATGGGGGCGGGCGGCACCGAGGTCGAGAACACCGTGCCCAAGGTCATGCGCGCCAACCCTTATGCCGAACTCAACAGCATGCTGGGGCCGAACGGCGAGCGCTGGGTGCCGGTGCATGGCACCGTGCCTTTCAGCCAGGCGAGCCGCATGTACGACGTCTGCGAGGCCGTGTTCGCTCGCCACGCCGAGTCCATGGAGAGATACGACATCGACCGCGGCTACCTGTGCTGCACGGTGGGCAACGCGGGCACGCTGCTCGAGCCGGTGCTGTACTGGCCCGATGCGCGCTCCGCATTCCACGAGCGCGTGCTGGACGCGGCCTATCTGGCGAAGCTCGAGAAGTACGCGCCCAACCCGGATGCGGCGGCGGCGGTGCTGCGGATCCGCGAGGACCTCGCCGTGGCCTTCATGGAACAGGGCGCCGTGAGCTTCCAGCTCGGCAAGTTCTACCGCTACCAGGAAGGCCTCGAGCCTTCGGCGCAGTGGATGCTCAAGCAGCTCAAGCAGCTGATGGATCCGCGCGGGCTCATGAACCCGGGCAGCCTGGGGCTTTGAGCGCCACGGGCCCGCTCAAGCGCGTCACGGTCTGGGTGCGCAGCGCGGAGGCCTCCCTCGCGCTCTACCGCGATGCGCTGGGCCTCGCCGTGCTCGAGGACAAGACCGTCTCCGGCCCGGCGATCGCGCGCATGGTGGGGCTCGAGCAGGCGACCCTGCGCATCGTGCACCTGGCGCCCGAGGGGGCAACGCAGGGCTGGGTCGGGCTGTACGAGATCAGCGGCACCGCGCCCGGCGCGCCGCCGACGCTGCCCCGTGCGGCGGGGTTCCCGGCCTACGGCCAGGCGACGCTGGTGTTCGAGACCGGCCAGATGGCCGAGGTGCTGTCGCGGGTCCGGGCGACTCCGGGAGTGGAATTCATCACCGCGCCGTCCGAGTACGTGAAGCCCACGGGGACTCCGGCGGCTCCGGCCGGTCGATACTCAGAGGTCATTTTCTTTGACCCGGACGGCATCCCCGTCAGCCTGATGGGCTACGCGCCGCTGGACTGAGCGTCGCAGGTCATCGGCAGGGCAGGGTCGGCGGCCCATTCGTTGAGCGACCCGTCGTAGACCTGCGCCGCCGGATGCCCGAGCAGCAGCAGCGCGAAGGCGTCGGTCGTCGCCGAGATCCCGCCACCGCAGTACGAAATGACCGGGCGGCCGTCCAGCAGGCCGCGCGCCGCCAGGCTCTCGCGCAGCGCGGCATCGGGCCGGAAGGCCTGCGTCACGGGTTCGAGCAGTTCCAGGGCCGGCAGGTTGACGCTGTTGAGGATGCGGCCGGGTCGGGCCGCCGTGCGTACGCGGCCACTGAACAGATCGGGGGAGAGAGCGTGCACCAGATGCGCGCTGCCGGTCTGCACGGCCGCGAGAACCTCGTCGCGCCCGACGAACACCGGGCGCCGCACGCCGGGCGAGAACGGCGCGGGGCCGTGGGCGAAGGGCGCCGTGTCGAGCGGGCGCCCCTCGGCGCGCCACTTGTCGAGCCCGCCATCGAGCACGCGCGCCGCGTCGAAGCCGAATTCCCGCAGCATCAGGAACGCGCGGGTCGCCCACCAGGTCGGCCCCGAGTTGTAGAGGACGACGCGCGTGCCCGGAGCGACGCCGAGCGCGGACATCGCCGCGCTGAAACGCGCTTCGCCCGGCATCATGAAGCGCAGGGCGTGGTCCGGGTCCGACAGCGCATCCAGCAGGTCCATGAAGCCCGCTCCGGGGATGTGCCCGGCGTCGTACTGCGCGCGACCGCTCTCCACCAGCAGGCCGCCGCCCGGCCGCGGACCCAGGTGTACGGTGGTGTCGAAAACCCGCAGGTCCGGGGCTCCGAGCGAGGTCTCCAGCTCCGCGGTGCCGATCAGCAGGGAGTCCCGGAGTGATGTGTTCATGTTCCTGCCTTGCGGGAGTGGTCCCGAGTTCCTAGACTGCTGCGCAGTCACAACCCACGGACCACGCCCGGGAAGGATCCTGCCATGTCCAAGATCATTGTGCTGTTCAACCTCAAGCCCGGTGTCGACGTCGCGGACTACGAGAAGTTTGCGCGCGAAACCGACCTCCCGATCGTCAACGCACTGCCCTCGGTGCGCCGTTTCGAGGTGCTGAAGGCGCAGGGTCTCCTGAGTGGTGGAGCCGCCCCCTACCAGTACATCGAAGTGATCGACCTCGAGAGCCTCGAGCAACTGGGCCGGGACACCGCGACCGAGACGATGCAGAAGGTCGCGGCGACCTTCCGCTCCATGGCCGACGAACCGCAGTTCATCCTCACCGAAAGCCTGTGAGCGGCCCGGGAGCCGGGCTCGCCGGCGGGCCGCGCGGGTTCTATGGCTGGTGGGCGATCGTGCCCGCCGTGTTCCTGATCCTGCTCGCCACCAACGGGCTGACGGTCGGCGGCATCGCGGCCTTCGATCCCACGCTGATCAGCGAACTGGGCGTTTCCCGTGCCGACGTGAAGCTGGGGGATGCCATCCAGCTCGGCGTCACGGCGATCCTGACCCTGCTCACCGGCTGGCTGGCCGATCGCTTCGGCGTGCGGATCGTCATGGCGGGGGGCCTCGCCGCGCTGGCCTGGGGTTTCTTCAGTCTCGGCGACGTGCGCAGCCTCTCTGATCTGTACTGGACGCGGTTCTGGATGGGTATCGGCCTCTCGGGCGCAGGTCTGGCGATCTGCGTGGTGGCCGTGTCGCGCTGGTTCGTGACCCGGCGCGGGCTCGCGCTCGGCATCGTGCTGGCGGGCACCAGCCTGGGCAACGCGCTGTTCCCGTGGATCTTCACCCGCATCATCCAGGTCGAGGGCTGGCGCGAGGCCACGGACTATGCAGGCTGGGCACTGCTGGCGATGCTGTTTCTGGTGGCGTTCGTGCTGCGCGAGTGGCCGGACCGGCTGGGGCTGAAACCCTATGGCGCGGAGGCACTGGCTGCTGCGGGCGCGCCGGATCCTTCCGGCGTGGAACTCAGCTACGCCCAGATCCTGGGGCGCAAGGAATTCTGGCTGATGGGCATCGCTGCCTTCGGCACGTTCTATACGATCCTCGGCGTCAACAACAACATGATCCTGCACATGCAGAACCTCGGCGTGCGGCCCGAGATCGGTGCACTGATCGCGCTGCCGCTGTTTCTGGCGGGGCTGGTGGGCAAGCTCGCGTCGGGCTGGCTCACTGACCTCTACGGACGCAAGCCCGTGTGGATGATCAGCCTCTCGCTGATGCTGGCCGCGGCGCTGATGCTCGCGGCCATGAACGCGAGCCTCGTGCCGGTCGCCGCGGTGATGATGGGGCTGGGCTGGGGCGCGAACTACACCCTGCTGCAGGCCGTCGCGGGCGACGTCTTCGGCGCACGCTCCCTGGGCAAGGTCATGGGCGCCGTCACGGTGCTCGATGCCAGCGGCGGCGCGCTCGGTCCCTATGTCACCGCGCGCTTCGCGGACGCCTCCGGAAACTACCAGTCGTCCTTCATGGTCGTCGCGCTGCTGGTCGCCGTCGCGCTGCTCAGCGCGCGCGCCCTGAACGTTCCGACCCCCGACATGCAGGTCAAGCAACCATGATGCGCTACGCGCTGCGCCGGATCTTCGGCGTGTTCCCGACGCTGCTGATCATCATCACGATTTCCTTCTTCGTGATCCGCCTCGCGCCGGGCGGGCCCTTCGACGAGGAGCAGGCGCTGCCGCCGGAAATCAAGGCCAACCTCGAGGCGTCCTACGGCCTCGACAAGCCGCTCCCGGAACAGTACGTCCGTTATCTCTCCGGCCTGGTCCGCGGGGACTTCGGTCCCTCGTTCAAGTTCAAGGATTTCAGCGTCACCGAACTGATCGCACAGGGCCTGCCCATCAGCCTGCTGCTGGGCCTGTCGGCGGTGCTGCTGGCCCTGCTCGTCGGGATCCCGCTCGGGACGCTCGCCGCGCTGCGCCAGAACACGCCGACCGACTACGGCATCATGAGCGTGGCGGTGTTGGGCATCGCGCTGCCGAGCTTCGTCACCGGCCCGCTGTTCGCCCTGGTGTTCGGGCTGTACCTGCGCTGGCTGCCGGTGGCAGGCTGGGAGACGGGGCAGCTGCGCTACCTGGTGCTGCCGGTGGTGACCCTCGCGCTGCCGGTGATCGCCTATATCGCGCGCCTCACCCGTGGCAGCCTGCTCGAAGTCCTGCGCACCAACTTCGTGCGCACCGCGCGAGCCAAGGGCCTGCCCGAGTCGCAGGTGATCCTGCGGCATGCGCTGCGTCCGGCGCTGCTGCCCGTGGTCAGTTACCTCGGGCCGGCCACGGCCTTCGTCATCACCGGTTCGCTGGTGGTCGAGACTGTGTTCGGCCTCCCCGGCAGCGGTCGCTACCTGGTGCAGGGTGCGATCAACCGCGACTACACGCTGGTGATGGGCATGATCGTGGTCTACGGATCGCTGACGTTGACTCTGAACCTGGTCGCCGACCTTCTCTACGGCTGGCTCGATCCGCGGGTGCGTTATGACTGAGGTGGCTTCACGCGGTTTCTGGGCCGACGCCTGGCGCAGGCTGCGGCGCAACAAAGCCTCGATGGTGGCGGCAACGGTGATCGTGCTGATCTCCCTGGTCGCCTTCATCGGGCCTGCGCTGTCGCCGCATGAATTCGATGCGATCGACTGGGACAACATGGCCGTGGGACTGGGCGGGCCCAACGACCACTGGCTCGGCACCGATCGCCTGGGACGGGATCTCTACGTCAGGACGCTGCACGGCGTGCAGATCTCGCTGCAGATCGGGTTGCTGGCCACCCTGGTGTCGCTGTGCATCGGCGTCGCTTTCGGTGCCACCGCCGGCTACCTGGGCGGGCGCATCGACAGCATCATGATGCGCTTCGTCGACGTGCTCTATTCGCTGCCCTACATCTTCATCGTCATCATCCTCTCGACGCTGTTCGAGCGCGGCAACATCTACGTGCTGTTCCTGGCGATCGGGGCGGTCGGGTGGCTCACGATGGCGCGCATCGTCCGCGGCCAGACGCTGTCGATCAAGCGCAAGGAGTTCATCGAGGCGGCCCTGGCGAGCGGCGTGGGCACGCCGTCGATCCTCGCCCGGCACATCGTGCCGAACGTGATCGGCCCGGTGATCATCTACGCCACGCTGACCATCCCGCAGATGATCCTCTTCGAGAGTTTCCTGTCCTTCCTCGGCCTCGGCGTGCAGGAGCCGCAGGCGAGCCTCGGCAGCCTGATCAACGAGGGCGCGCAGGAGATGGAATCCGCGGTCTGGATGCTGCTCGTGCCGGCGAGTTTCCTCGTGACGCTGCTGACCTGCTTCAACTTCCTCGGTGATGGACTGCGCGATGCACTCGACCCCCGTGACCGCTGATCAACCTGCCGCCCGGGCGGGCGGGCCCGTGCTCGAGGTCGAGAACCTCGCCGTGCGTTACAGCACGCCCGATGGCGAAGTGCCCGCGGTCAACGATTTCACCCTGTCCGTTTCGGCGGGCGAGTGCGTCGGCGTCGTGGGCGAGTCAGGCGCCGGCAAGAGCCAGTCCTTCCTTGCGACGATGGGGCTGCTGGCGTCGAATGCCCGCGTCTCCGGGAGCGCCCGTTTCGAGGGCCAGGAACTGCTCGGGCGGCCGGCCGTCGAGCTGAACCGGGTGCGCGGCTCGCGGATCGCCATGATCTTCCAGGACCCGATGACTTCGCTGACGCCGCACATGAAGGTCGGCGAACAGATCGCAGAATCGCTGGTGCGGCACATGGGCCTCTCCGGCCAGGCTGCGCGGCAGCGGGCGCTGGCGCTGCTGAACCGCGTCCATGTCACCGACGCGGAGCGGCGGCTTGTCCAGTACCCGCACGAGCTGTCGGGCGGCATGCGGCAGCGCGTGATGATCGCAGTGGCCCTGGCCTGCGATCCGGCGATGCTGATTGCCGACGAACCCACGACGGCGCTCGACGTGACGATCCAGGCTCAGATCCTGTCGCTGCTGGCCGAGCTCAAGCGGGAGCAGGGCATGGCCATGGTGCTGGTGACCCATGACCTGGGCGTGGTGGCCGGCGTGGCGGACCGGGTCGCCGTCATGTACGGCGGCCGCATCGTGGAGCTCGGGCCGGTGCGCGAGGTCCTGAAGCGTCCAGCCCATCCCTACACGCAGGCGCTGCTGCGCTCGATGCCGCGCATCGACGAGGCGGCCGACGCGCCGCTGGTGGCGATCCCGGGCCAGCCGCCGAACCCGCGCGCGCTGCCGCCGGGCTGTGCATTCGAGCCGCGCTGCTCGCACGCCGGTCCGGCCTGCCGGGCATCGCGCCCCGTGCTGCGGCGCATCGGTGAGCGCGAGGTCGCCTGCCATCTCGCAGACGAGGTTCCCCTGACCGCCGGCGAGGTTCCGCGATGAGTGACCCGATTCTCGACCTGCGTGGACTGAGCGTGTGGTTCCCCATGGGGGACCGGCTGTTCGGCCCCAAGCCCATGCTGCATGCGGTGGAGGGCGTGGACCTCGAGCTCCGGGCGGGCGAGGCGCTGGGCATCGTCGGCGAGTCCGGTTGCGGCAAGTCGACGCTCGCGCGCGCCGTGCTGCAGCTGGTCCGGCCTACCGCCGGGCAGGTGGTGTGGATGGGCCGGCCCCTCGAGGGCCTGAGCATGCGCGAGCTGCGGCCCCTGCGGCGCGACCTGCAGATCGTGTTCCAGGACCCGCTCGCCAGCCTGGATCCCCGCATGACCATCGGTGACATCGTCTCGGAACCGCTGCGCGTCCACGCCCGTCACCTGGACGCCGCAGCGAGGCGGCGCGAGGTGGCGGAAATCCTGGTCCGCGTGGGTCTGTCGGCGGACATCATCAACCGCTATCCGCACGAGTTCAGCGGTGGCCAGTGCCAGCGCATCGGCATCGCGCGCGCCATGGTGCTGAGGCCCAAGCTGCTGATCTGCGACGAGCCAGTCAGCGCGCTGGACGTGTCCATCCAAGCCCAGATCGTCAACCTGCTGAAGGAGCTCAAACGCGAATTCGGCATGTCGATCCTGTTCGTCAGCCACAACCTGGCGGTGGTGCAGCGGCTCTGCGAGCGCGTGCTCGTGCTCTACCTGGGTCGGACCATGGAACTCGGGCCGACCGAGGTGCTGTATTCCGATCCGCTGCACCCCTACACGCGCGGGCTGCTGGCGGCGGTGCCGATTCCCGACCCGGACATCCAGCCGGGCAGGCTGGGCACGGCGCTGGGCGGTGAACTGCCTTCGCCTCTTTCGCCGCCGTCGGGCTGCGTGTTCCGCACCCGGTGTCCGCAGGCCAATGAGGGCTGTGCGGCCGAGATCCCGCAGTTCAAGCAGGTGGAGGCGGACCGCAAGGTCGCCTGCCTGCGCTGGCACGAACTGCCCCGGCTGCCCGTTCCGGGTGTGGGGCCGCAGGGCGCAAAACGATGATGACGAGGCTGACAGGCAAGGTTGCCCTGGTGACGGGCGCGGGCAGACAGAAAGGGCTGGGCGAGGCGATCTGCCGGCGACTGGCCGCAGAGGGTGCACGGATCGTCGTGACGGACATCGGCACGCCGTCGCCGAACATGCCCGCCGAGCGCATCGGCACCTCGGCGGAACTCGAGCAGGTCGTTGCGGGCATCCGCGAGGCGGGCGGCGAGGCGATCGGCATGGCGCTGGATGTCCGTGACGAGGCGCAGGTCGAGGCCGCAGTGGCCGGTGCGGTGGCGCGTTTCGGCCGGCTCGACATCCTCGTGAACAACGCAGGCATCGGCTACCTGATGGAGCCGCTGGTGGACATGGCCAAAGAGCGCTGGCAGGCGGTGCTCGAAGTGAACCTGATGGGTGCGTTCCTCTGCACCAAGCACGCCGCGCGCCAGATGATCCGCCAGGGCGGGGGCGGGCGCATCATCAACATCGCCAGCGTCGCCGCCAAGGTCGGCTCCATGCACCTGGCCGGCTATGCGGCGTCCAAGCACGGCATGCTCGGCCTGACCCGCAGCGCCGCCATCGAACTGGGGGCGCACGGCATCACCGTCAACGCGATCTGCCCGAACCATGTCACGACCGGACTCGGCAGCGTGCAGAACGAATATCGCTCCCGGCAGCGCGGCCAGAGCGTCGATGAGTATCTCGCCGAGATGCGTTCGCGCATCCCGCTCGGCCGGGTGGGCTGGGCGGAGGACACGGCCAAGGCCTGTGCCTTCCTGTGTTCGGACGAGGCCTGCTACGTGACCGCAGAGGCGATGAACGTCTCAGGCGGGCAGGAAATGCATTGACGCTGCCGCGGGTTGCCAAGGGCCGCCGCGCGCGCTTCCACGACGACGCGGCGGTGGACCAGCTGTTCGGCATCGTCACGGCGCTGACCGCGGAACTGTCGGTGGCGTTCGAGCGGATCGAGACTCTGGAGCGCGTACTGGCCCGTCGCGGCAGCCTCGAGCGTGCCGAGGTCGAGGACTACGTGATTGATGAGGTCGAGGCCGGCGACCGGGCGGCGCAGCGCGAGGCCCTGATCGCCCGCGTGTTCCAGGTGCTGGAGGCTTATGGTGCCCCGCCTGGGGGCCGGGCGGATTGACATCATTCATTCATGACGATTAGATTCGACACGGGTTGCTCAGCGATCTCATTGTCTCTTTTTCGCAACGTCGCGGGATTCCACATCCCGGAGGAAACATGTCAGCCAAATCGATTTCACTGACACTGGGCACTGCCCTGGTGACTGTCCTGAGTGCCGCGCCGGCATTCAGCCAGACGGACGGGCCGGCGCTGGTCCTCGAAGAAATCACGGTTACCGCGCGAAAGACCGAAGAGCGCCTGCTTGATGCACCGCTCTCGATCACCGCGTTCTCCGCAGCCGACATCGAGAAGAAGGGCTTCACCACGCTCGAGGATGTCGCGCGCAGCGCGCCGGGCGTGCAGTACTCGCAGCAGGGCGGGCAGATCCCCGGCCGCTTCACTTCGGCGATCCGGTTCCGCGGCATGAACGTCAACTCGGACAGCCCCTCGCTGCAGCTGGGCTCGCTGTTCGTGGACGGTGTCTTCGTGCTCGGCGGCACGCAGTCCATTCCCTACGATGACGTCGAACGCATCGAGGTCATCAAGGGTCCGCAGTCGGCGACCTACGGTCGCAGCACCTTCGGCGGCGCCATCAACTACATCACGCGCACGCCCTCGCTGACCGAGCACTCCGGACGGCTCAACGTCTCGGCGGCCAACTACGGCGAGAGCGACGTCTCGGCCAGCTTTGAAGGCCCGATCGTTTCCGAGAAGCTGTCGTTCCGCATCGGCGGCCGCTACTACAGCCGCGGTTCCGTGTTCACCGCCACCGACGGTGGCGGCCTGGGCGAGGAAAGCAGCAAGTCGATCGCGCTGACCCTCAACTTCCAGCCCAGCGACGCGCTGAACATCAAGGTTCGCGGCTTCCACGCGCAGGACGAGGACGGCCCCTCCATGGGCGGCCTCGTGCAGGGCTGGCGCAACGATACCTGCACGGGCAAGACCATCAGCACGCAGGATCCGATGTTCCCGGTCGCCTCGCCGATGAACTACATCTGCGGCGCGGTTCCCGAACTGGGCCAGGCCATCTCGGCCACCAACGGCCGCAACATCATCGACACCGTCACGACGCTGTTCCCGCAGCGCGCGGCGCTCAACGGCACCCCGAACTTCATCTACGACAACCTCGTGGCGCGTCCCATCGACCCGCGCATCGACGTGCCGACCATCGACCACATGGGACTGATCCGCACGGTCACGCGCTTCTCGCTGACCGGCACCTACGAGTTCGCCGGTGGTTACGAGGCCACGTTCCAGGCGGGCAAGAACGAGCTCAAGGCCAACTGGATCCGCGCTTTCGGCCTCACGCCGCTCAGCTACTGGGTGTCGCGCGATCCGATTGATTCGGAAGACGAGAGCTACGAGTTCCGCGTCACCTCGCCCCAGGACAACAAGCTGACCTGGCTGGCGGGTGTCAATTATTACGAGCAGACCTTCCTGCAGTCCGGTTCGGGCGGCGATACCGCCTGGCTCTGCCTCGGTACCGCGGCCATGGCCGTGGGGGGTCCGTGCTCGGGCGTGAACTTCTTCACGCCCAACAGCCTGGCCCAGAACACCGACAAGGTGACCACGCAGGGCGTCTTCGCGTCGGTGAACTACGAGTTCACGGACACGATCTCGGCCAGCCTCGAGGGCCGCTACCAGAAGGACGAGACGCTGCGCGCGATCTTCACTCCGACGCCGGGCCGGATCGAGGACACCAGCTTCCTGCCGCGCGCGATCCTGCGCTGGCAGCCCTCGCCCGCCACCAACATCTACGCGAGCTACGCCAAGGGTCTCCTGCCGGGCGTGATCAACGCCGAGGTGTCCCAGGCGACGACGCGTGAAAAGGCCCAGTACTTGGCGCAGTTCGGCGGCGTCGAGGGAGTCATCCCCGGCGACGAACTCGACATGTACGAACTCGGCTGGAAGCAGCAGTGGATGGATCGCCGTGCGCAGACGAACCTGTCGGCCTATTACGGCAAGTGGGAGAACCAGAAGGGTCGCTCGCTGTTCGTGATCCAGGAAGACTGCGGCAGCTTCGCGCACGGTGGCATCACCGGCGCGAACGCGGCCAACGGTTGCGCCAACGGCCCGAACGGCCAGCCGGCGGTGTTCGCCAACGGGGCCGCCTTCACCAATACCCGCAACGCCAACGTCCCGGGCAACTCCACGCTGTGGGGCCTCGAGGCCGAAGGTTCGATCCTGGTCACCGAGCGCTGGGACCTGCGCGCCACGCTCACCTGGGCGAAGTCCGAGTACGACGACTTCATCTTCAACTTCGTGCAGCCGATCGCGGGCTTCACTCAGATGAAGGGCAACCAGAACGCGCGCTTCCCGGAATGGTCAGGCAGCATCTCGAGCGGCTACGCCGCGCCGCTCAAGGATACGGAGTGGAGCTGGTTCGTGAACGCCGACCTCAACTACGTGGGCAAGACCTTCGTCGACGAGAGCAACCTGGCGTACTGCAAGGACTACATGCTGGGCAACCTGCGCGTCGGCGGCGAAAAGGACGGACTGCGCATCGAGGGCTTCGTCAAGAACGTGTTCGATGACAACAGCTGGGCGGCCTGCGCCCGCTGGACCGACTTTGATTCGGCCCCGAGCCTGGGCCAGCTGACGACCTACCAGGGCGTGGCGGTGACCCCGAACATGCCGCGCCAGTACGGCGTCCGGGCCAGCATCAAGTTCTGATGCGGTCAGGCGCCTGAGAAGGCGTTGAATGCAGGGCCGCGGCGGCGACGTCGCGGCCCTTTTTTTTGCCGAGCGTGCGCATGGGGCGCGCGTCCGAGGAACTGACGCATGAAACTGCTTTACACCCCGATCAAGGGTTACGTGCACACCGTCGAAGCGGTGATCAACTACGCCGGCCTGCGGGACCGCATCGAGCCGGTCGAGACGAAACCCTTCGACCCGGACACGCCGCTGAGCGCGGTCAATCCGCTGGGCAAGGTGCCGACGCTGCAGCTCGACTCGGGTGAGTACCTGGCCGGCGGCCCGGTGATCTACGAGTACCTGGATTCGCTGCATCGCCGGCGCCGGCTGTACCCCGCCAAGGGGCCGCAACGCTGGACCACGCTGCGTCAGGCCTGGATGGCCGACGGCCTGTTCGATACCTTCGTGCAGCTGATCGTGGAATCCTGGCTGCCCGCCGACCAGCAGCGTGCGCCTTATGTGCAGAGGTGCTGGGGCAAGATCGTCGGCATCCTCGACCAGATCGAGCAGGATGTGCCCGGCTACGCCCGACTCGACATCGGGCAGATGCGCACCGTGGGGGCGCTGCAGTTCGTTCGCCTCAAGATGCGCCAGGTCGGGGCGGCCGCGGTCGGCCTCGATCCGGCGTTCGACCCGCTTGCCGGTCGGCCGCAGCTGGCCGCCTGGTATCTGCCCATGGCCCGCAGGAAGATCTTCCGCGAGCCACTGATCCGCAAGGAGTAACCGAGATGCCCATTCCCCACCGCCGCGTCCGCGGCAAACTGCATTACACCAGCGACAAGGCTGGCCAGGTCGGCGTCGAGCGCGGCCGCGAGGATTTCAACATCACGGTGCACGGCGACGGCCGGCGCACGGTGCGCGCCTATACCGAGATCGACGACGCGCCCAACGTCATGCGCGACGTCACGCTGAGCCTGGACGCGAACTGGAAGCCCGAGGACTGCTTCGTGCGGCTCTCGGTCGGCGACCGTTTCGTGGGTTCCAGCTGGTTCCGCTTCACGGAGCACGAGGCCGAGTGCGAGGGCTTCACCGTGGCGGAGGGCCGGATCTCGCAGCGCTTCCCGTTAAAGGGTCGTCTCGCGGCCTTCGGGACGCATCCCATCCAGGCCGATGCCTGGCTGACGAACATCTTCGATGCGGACCGTGGGCCGGGCCATGCCGTCTTCACCAGCCTTTTGATGTGTTCGCTCGACCACCGCGGCGCGACCGGCCCGATGATCATGGCCCACCCGACGGGGGTGCCCCTGACCTTCGTGGGACGCGAACGGATCACCGTGGCGGCAGGCACCTTCGATACGCTGCACTACCGGATCGTCGAGACCGACGGCAGCGCCGAGACCCGCAACGAGCCGGGCCGGCATCCGCCCTACGACATCTGGTGCAGCGACGACGAATATCGCGTCTGCGTGCTCGCCTATGTCACGGGCTACATGCAGACCCGCTACGAGCTTACCGAATACGAGTGCTTCGAGCCGCAGCCGTGACGCGCGGCCTGGCGTGGTGGCTGGCGGCGTGGGCGTGCCTGGTCGGGTGCCTGCCCCCGGCGCTGGCCGAGACCGCCATCCGCCGTTCCAGCACCGGTGAACCGCAGACGCTGGACCCGCAGCGCTGGACCTACGGGCAGGACGGCAACCTCGCGCAGGACCTGTTCCAGGGCCTCACGACGCTGGACTCCGCGGCGCGCCCCGTGCCCGGGCAGGCCGAGTCCTGGACGATCTCGCCGGATGGCCGCACCTATACCTTCCGGCTGCGCAGCGCCCTGCAATGGTCCGACGGCCGGCCCATCGACAGCGCGGACTTCGTCTGGTCGCTGCGCCGTCTCTTCGATCCGGGTACGGCTGCTCCAGCGGCCTCGCTGCTCTACGTCATCCGCAACGCCAAGGACGTCAATGCGGGTCGCAAGCCCGTGGCGCAACTTGGCGTCAGGGCCGATGGCCCGCGCACGCTGGTGATCGAACTCGAGCATCCGGCGCCGTACCTGCTCGATCTGCTCGTGCATCGGGCCTTCCCGGTACCCCGGCATGTGCTCGAGAAGTGGGGCAACGAGTGGACCCGGGCGGAGCATATCGTGTCGAACGGTGCCTTCGTGCTCGGGGAGTGGCGGCCGGGGAGCCACGTGAAGCTGCTGCGCAACCCACGCTTCCATGCGGCGGGGTCGGTCGCTCTGGATGCTGTGTACCACGTGCCCGTGGAGGACCCCAAGTCCGCGCTGCTGCGCTACCGGACGGGCGAGCTCGATGTCGCCGTGTCGATTCCTTCGGAGCAGATCGAAACACTGAGGCGTGAACTCGGGGGGCAGTTGCGGCTCGTGCAGGCGATGGGGGTCGAGTACCTCGCATTCAACCTGCGCCGGCCCGCGCTCGCCGATCCGCGCCTCCGCCGAGCGCTCTCCATGGCGATCGACCGGGAACTGCTCTCGCAGCGCATCCTGCGCGCGGGCGAGCCGCCGGCGTACTGCATGGTGCCTCCGGGGGTACCCGATTACCCGCGCTCAGGCTGCGCGGATTTCGGCGCCTGGCCCGCGAGCCGGCGCATGGCCGAAGCCCGGCGGCTGCTGGCGGAACTGGGCGTGGGCCCGCAACGCCCGTTGCAGCTGCGGTTCCGCGTCAACAACGCCGATCTGCCGCGGCGCGTGGCGCTGGCCGTGGCGGCCATGTGGCAGCCCCTGGGCGTTCGGGTCGAGGTGGTGTCGGCGGACCTGAAGGCCCACCAGCAGGCCCTGCAGCAGGGCGACTTCGACGTCGCGCGCGGCGCGTGGATCGCCGAGGACCGGGACGCCCTGTCGTTCCTGCGCCTGCTGGACGGAAGGGCAGGGGCGCTGAACCTCACGGGTTACCGAAGTCGCGCCTTTGACGCGCTGCTCGACGAGTCCGACGGGCTGACCGACCCGGGGGCGCGCGTGCGGCGGCTCGCGGCGGCGGAGTCGCTGGCGATGCAGGAGCAACCTCTGGCTCCCCTGTATTTCTATGTCAGCCGGCGCCTGGTTTCGCCGCGCGTCGCGGGTTGGGTGGACAACCCCCGCGGCGTCCACCTCAGCCGCTATCTGTCGGTGGTGGCCACGCCCTGAGGAGCCGGTGCGACGGCCTCGACGAGCTCGATCCATTCGCCCGCGGCGCCCTGCAGGAGACCGGCGCGGCGCCCGTCGTAGGGGGCCTCTGTCCTGATCGCAGGGGGGGTGATCCAGGGCAGTTGGCGCCCCTCGAAGCTGGCCACCTCGAAGCTGACCATCGAGATGCCCGGCGGCAGGTCGCCCTCGCGGCGCGGGCGCGGCGTGGCCGCTGCGGGGTATTCGTCGAGTTCCAGGATGGAACTGTCTGAGACCCGCACGATGCCGAGGCGGGTCTGGGTGTCCGCGGGCAGGCCGTAGGCCTGCTGCAGGACATCCACCGTCGAGTTGAACGGCGGCGTGACCGACATGCCCAGGGTGTCGCGGTAGAACGCCTGCATCGACTCCATCACGGGCCCGCCCAGCACCACGATGAAGGTGCGATCCACGAAAGACTGGGCAGGGGTCTTGATGAACACGCCGCCGGCCGGCGGGATCCGCGTGAAGTAGTTCAGCTCGCCCGCAGGGCCGATCGCCTGCATGGCCCTGACGGTGGGGCTGCTCTCCAGCGCGCGCGGCGGGCCGATCACGCGGAACGGGGCGCCCGTGGCGAACTGCGCGGCGAGTGCATCGGGGTCCTGGACCAGGATCTCGTTGGCGTTCCAGCCATGGGTGCGCATGGCTGCGTAGCCGGGCGTCGGGGGCGACTCGACGAGCCGCAGGTAGGTCCGCCAGCCGCTCGCCGGCTGCATCAGCACATACCGACGTCCGCTCGTGGCGGGGGAATTCCAGGCTGTTGCGAGCTCAGGCGGGATCGTGCCGCGGGCAACGACCTGGTATCCGAGCCAACGCTCGTAGGCCTGCAGCGCGGCATCGAGATCGGGCACGGCGAGTGTCACGGCGAGGATCGCGGTCAGCATGTTTATCGGCTCCGGGGGGCAGGGCGGTGCTGTGGTATTTTCGGAACATCTTAGCGGCGCCAGCGCGTCGCGTCAGTCGCGGAGACCACTTTGATCGACCTCTATTACTGGCCCACGCCCAATGGGCACAAGATTCCCATCATGCTCGAGGAGTGCGGCCTCGAATACCGCGTGAAGCCGGTGAACATGCTCGAGGGAGAGCAGTTCAAGCCGGCGTTCCTGAAGGTCAACCCGAACAACAAGATCCCGGCGATCGTCGATCGCAAGGGGCCGGGCGGGCGTCCGTTCGCGCTGTTCGAATCCGGCGCGATACTGCAGTACCTCGCCGAGAAGAGCGGCAAGCTGATGCCCCGGGACACGCGGCGGCGCTACACCGTGATCCAGTGGCTGACTTTCCAGGTGGCCAACGTCGGCCCGATGTTCGGCCAGTGCGGGCATTTCCTGGGCTATGCGCCGCGCAAGATCCCCTATGCGATCGAGCGCTACCGGAACGAGACACTGCGCCTGTACGGGGTCATGGACCGCCAGCTCGGGCGCGAGGAATACCTGGCCGGCAAGTACTCGATCGCCGACATCGCCACCTGGCCCTGGATGCGGGTGCGCTGGCTGCACAAGGTGGACCTCGACGAGTTCCCGAACGTGAAGCGCTGGTACGAAGCCATCGGGGCGCGGCCGGCCGTGCAGCGCGGCGTGGCGCTGCTCGAGGACCGCATGAAGATCGGCAATCCCGACGAGAAGGCCCGCGAGGCGCTGTTTGGCCAGAGCCAGCTGACCCAGGGCAGGCCCGCGCGCCGGAGCAAGGCCCGCTGAAAGATCGCAGGGTGGTCACCGAGTTGCGGACTTCCCGGGGCACTGCCCCGGAGGCTCCGCCTCGTGGATAATGAGCAAGGTCATCGTGATGCCGGGCTGGAACAGGGTCTGGCAGGAGAGAAACCGCAATGAAGTCCATCGAGCACAAACGCAGCCGCGAAGTGGAAGCCTGGATCCGCAACGAACTGGCGGAACAGAAGAAGCGCTACGCCACCATCGTGGCCGAGCAGGAAGCCCTCAGCCCTAAGCGTGACAAGTGGATCGCCGAGTTCCTCGAGCGCATCCAGACGCGGGGCACCCACGTCCACTTCGACCAGATGCGCAAGGTCCGCCCGGAAGAAATCCCGGTCAAGCCGAAGCGCAAGTTCAAGGTCGTATTCTGAGGAGGGTTTGACACATGGCACGTCCACACATCGAACCGTTCGTCGACCGCGACGTCGCGTTCAAGAAGATGACCCTTCCGGGCTTCCCGAAGGGCATGCAGTACAAGATGCTGTCGATGGATACCGACGACGGTTCCTGCACCATGACGGTGCTGTTCGAGCCGGGGTACAAGCAGCCGCCGGGCATGAGCTACACCGAGTACGAACTGTTCATCCAGTCCGGCTCCATCAAGATCGGTGACAAGGTCTGGGGGCCCGGAAGCTATGTCTTCGTGCCCGCAGGCGTCGCCCTCGAGGAACTCACCTCGCCGCGGGGCGCCACCGGCCTGATCTTCTACAACCACGGCGAGCCTTCGTTCGTCGAGTCCGACAGCGATCATGCGCAGGCCGAGCGGAGCCGTTTCGCGGCCGTGAATTCCTACGACAACCTGCAGTGGACCTCGACCAATTTCTTCCCGGCCACGGCGCCGGGCTGCATGGTCAAGATCCTCAAGTTCGACCCGCGCACGCAGGGCTTCACGTTCCTGTACTGCATGACGCCGAACTTCTGGCAGGACAACATCTCGTATCACGACTGCTGCGAAGAGGCGTACCACATCTGGGGCACCTCCTGGATGATGCAGTTCGGCGACCTGCCGACCGGTGGCTATTTCTGGCGCCCGCCGTACATCAACCACGGCGCTTTCGCCTCCAAGCTCGGCATCCTCGCGATCGGCCGCACGGACACCCAGCTGTACAACCACTTCCACTTCAACCCGTGGACCAACGTCGAGGAAAACCAGGAGCGCGCGGCGAGCCGCCTGCTCCACCGGAACCCCGAGATGTACAAGTGGGTCAACACCCACGGCCACAACCATCCGATCGACTTCGACTTCGACCATGGCCACGCGCAGGGCGACCGCGCGCACCATCATGGCAATGGTCAGGTCGAGCACGTGCACAAGAAGAAGCGCCGGAAGAAGGTCTGAGCCCGGGATTCCCGGCTTCCAGGGGCCTGGGGTGTTCCACGGAGAAGGGTCGCGAGAGCGGCCCTTTTTCGTTGTGGTGGGTCCTGACAGCGCGGGCGAGGCGATGCCGCGACGCTGGCCCGGGGAGCAGCGTCGGGTTCAGTCGCCCGGCTTGGTAGCCCCGAAGATGAACCAGCTGGCGCCGTTGCCGTGGGCGGGCGCAGGCCGTTCGCCGCGCGCTGATTCGGCAAACTCGGCGTCGCTGACGGTGCCGTAGTTCGGGATCCGCCGCGAGAAGAACCGGTCGCGTGGAAAGCCTGCCCGCACGCACTCCGCAGCGAGGTCGAGTCGCCTGAAGGCCGAGTAGTGGGGCTCGTTGTTGTAGTACGCGTCCCAGTCCAGATAGAAGTCGTACCAGGGTTCCACCTCACTGGCGGGTGGCAGCTCCATGTGCACCATCACGCCGCCCGGCCGCAGCACGCGGAAGGCTTCGCGAAGGATCCTGCGGTTGGTCTCCTGCGACTGTTCGTGCAGGAAGAAGCTGGAGACGACGAGGTCGAAGTGCGCGTCCGGGTAGTCCAGCCGGGTCGCGTCCTGCTGCGAAAAGTGCGCGTCGTAACCCAGCGCGCGTGCGCGCGCGTGCGCGAAGCGCAGCAACGGCGCCCCGATATCCACCCCGTGGCCTTCGCAGGCCGGAAAGACGTCGAGGTAGGGCAGCAGCTGGTTGGCCGCCGAGCAGCCGATGTCGAGCAGGCGTTCCGGTTGCCAGCCTGAACGGGAAATCCTGAGGTACTCGGCGATCGAGCGCGCGACGCCGCCGCCCTTGTGGCGCATCTTGAGGCCCGCCGAGAACACTTCTGTGCCGTGCCAGTACACCGCCGCCACGGCGACGTCATCGGGCTGGTACTCGGTATGGAAGCAGCCGGGCATCAGGTGGATGTCCATGCTCGAGACATCGCGCGGAACGGGCAGGGCCGCATCCAGGCGCAACGAGCCCGGACCGGGGCCCGCCGCAGCGCGGCGGGCGGTGTCGATCAACGCCGGCAGCTGGCGCTCCACCTGGGGCTGCACGGACCACCAGGTCATCTCCTGTGCGGCGTAGCGCAGGGCGCTCCAGGCCTTGAAATAGGGGTGGGGGAGCATCGCACGCCGGATTTCGCGGGCGTCCCTGGGCGCGCGGCCCTGCGCTGCGCGGAAGCCGGGTTCGACCTCGCCGAGGTAGGTGTCCTTCAGCCGCCCCGCCATGTCGACCATGATCCGCTTGCGCAGCGTCGACACGAAGCGCTGGCGGGCCGCCTCGTCGTGGCTGGGACGCGCGATCTCGTCGATGCGGGCGGGGGCTGGAGCCGCCGTCGGCGGCGTGTGTGTCCGGTGGGTCATGCCTGCCTCCAGGTTGCACTGACGTTAGCACACGGGCCTCCGGGGCAGGCGTGCGCGGCGGCATTCCAGCCGCTATCCTGAGCACCGGATTCGCCGGCTGCCACAAGCCGGTCACAGGAACGAGCCATGACGAGCGAAACTCTGTTCAAGCCCAGCGAAAGCCTGCGCAACGTGCGTTACGAGATCCGCGGCAAGCTGGCCCGGCGCGCCCAGGAACTGTCCCGGGTCGGGTACGAGATCATTTCTCTCAATATCGGCAACCCGGCGCTGTTCGGCTTCCGGACTCCCGAGACCATGCGTCTGGCGATGATCGAGAACTTTCCCGAGAGCGAGGGCTACTGCAACCAGAAAGGCATCTTCCCGGCGCGGGAGGCGGTCGTCATGCAGCAGCAGGCGCGTGGTGTGCATGGCGTGAGTGCCGAAGAGGTCTTCATCGGCAACGGCGTCAGCGAGCTGATCGACCTGAACCTGCGAGCCCTGCTCAATGACGGCGACGAGGTGCTGGTGCCCAGCCCCGACTATCCGCTCTGGACGGCGGCGGTGAACCTCAACCGCGGGCGCGCCGTGCACTATCCCTGCCGGCCGGAAAACGGCTTCGTGCCCGACCCGGCTGACATCGCGGCCCTGGTGACGCCCCGCACGCGGGCCATCGTCGTCATCAACCCCAACAATCCGACCGGTGCTGTCTACCCGCGTGCCGTGCTCGAGGCCATCGCGAGCCTGGCCGAGAGTCGCGGCCTCGTGGTGTTCAGCGACGAGATCTACGACCAGATCACCTACGACGGCGCGGTGTTCGTGCCGATGGCCACGCTGGTCCACGACACGATCTGCATCACCATGTCGGGCCTGTCCAAGGTCTATCGTGCCTGCGGCTATCGGGTCGGCTGGGCGGTCGTGTCGGGCAAGCTGCGCCTCGCGCAGGATTTCATCGGGGGCCTCGAACTGCTCGCCTCGCTGCGGCTGTGCAGCAACGTGCCGGGGCAGTGGGCGGTCCAGACGGCACTCGGTGGTTACCAGAGCATCCGCGAACTGGTCGTCCCGGGCGGCCGCCTGTACGAGTCGCGCAAGGTGATCGTCGAGTCCACCGCAGCCAACCCGGCGTTCACGCTGCGGCAGCCGCAGGGCGCGATGTATGCCTTCGTGGGCGTCGACACGTCCTTGCTGCCGGATTTCGACGACCAGCAGTTTGCGCTCGACCTGCTCGAGCAGAAGCATGTGCTGGTGGCGCCCGGGGTCAGCTTCAACGTGCCCTACAGGAACCACTTCCGCATCACGAACCTGCCCGACGCGGCGACCCTCAGGGTCGTGTTCCAGCGAATCGACGAACTGCTGGCCGAAAGCGCGCGGTGAGGGCGAGCGGCGCCTAGAAAGTCGCTTCCTGGGCGAAGGTCCGGCGGCCCTCGGCGTCGGCGGGCCCGAGGACTTCCAGCTGTCGCTGCAGGGTCGGCGACGCTTCCGGCCGGCTGCGGACCAGGCCCTGCAGCAGATAACCCGGCGGGCGGGTGAACTGGAGGCTGCCCGTGACCTCGAGCGGGCCACCCAGATCCTTGATCCGACCGGTCGGTGCGTCCGGCCCTGAAGGGGCCGCGTCGAAGACGACCTCGTAGCTCCCGAGCCGCAAGAGCTCGCGGTCCCCGCGCGTGAGTTCGCTCGCCTCCACGCGTCCCGCCAGGGCGATCACGCCGCCATCGCGCCAGTCGACGGCGTCGAAGTGCGCCACCACCCGACCGCGCAGGTCAGCCGGCACGGCGGCGAGGGGCAGGGCCCCCAGCGCCAGGCGCAGGTCAAGATCTCTGGCCTCGACCTTGCCGGTCAGGCCTATGGCGAGCTTTGACGCCAGCATCAGTCCAGGCTGGTCGAGGCGCAGGGTGGCCGAGAGGCTGCCGAGCAGCAGCCTCGAGGGATGCAACTGCCAGTCGACGCTGCCGAACCTCAGGCCCTGCACGGTGAGTTGCGCGCAGTGCCCGCGCCAGACGGTTCCGGTCAACGCGCTGCAGGCGACGCCCGCCGGCAGCAGCGATTGCAGGCTGCGCGCCGGCCACCCGACGAGAAGAGTGACGCCGAACGAGAGGAAACCGGCGAGCAGCAGGTTGCGCGACCCGCGCATCATCAGGGCGTGGCGGCGCGCAGCACGATGCTCGCGTTGACCCGTCCCGGTTCTGCGGTCGCCTCGACCGAGCCTGATTTCACGACGACGGCCGACTGCTGGGCGAGCGCCATCAGCATCCCGGCGAGCGCATCGAAACTTGCGCCGCGGAAACTGGCGCGCAGCGAGCCGTCGGATGCCGATTCAGTGCCCGCGAGCGATTCCGTGAGGCCGGCCTGGCGGGCGGCGCGGTCCGCGAGCACGACCAGAGGCTCGCTCGCGGCGCCCGGTGTGCTGATCGGCCCGGCCGCGAGGATTTCCGCCGTGGCCGACTGCACGAACTCGAGGTCCCGGTGTTTCTGCGCGACACGCTCCCGGGTGGCACCGAGGCGTTGGTCCAGGGTCAGCAGGCTGCCTCCGACCAGGATCAGGCCAAAGGCCGCGGCGCCGGCCAGCAGCACTTTGCGTTCGCGCTCCTGCAGTCCGGTCCACCAGGCTGCAAGTCGGGCACGCAACGCCTTCATGTGGCCGCCGCCGCGTTGGGGGACTGCAGCCGGATGCGGCCTTCGTAACCCGCGCTCGTGCCGGACCCGCCGAGCAGTTCGGCTTGCCAGCCGGCGGCGCGCAGCGAGGCGCCGATGCGCTCGATGCTTGCGGCGTCCCCCGCCTTGAGGCGCAGTTCGACGCTGCCGCTCTCGATCAGGAGGCCCTGCAGGATCGCGTCGGGCGCCGCGTTCCGCGCCTCGGCGAAGGCGGCGAGCGCCGGCAGCAGGCCGTCCCGGGCAGCGCCCGGACCGCGCGCGGCCAGCAGGCGGGCCTCGATGGCGCGGCGGGCATCGCGAGCCGACGTTCCGGGCTCCGAAACGGTCTGGAGGGCCTGTTCCAGGCTGGCGTCGACCTGCTGTTCCTGGACGTTCAGGCGTCGCAGTTCGCTGAACTGGCTGCCGCCATGCAGCACCAGCAGCAGCAGTGCCAGGCCAGCGGCGAGGCGCCATCGGCGCCAGTCCGGCGCGGCACTGGCCCGCGGCGCGAACGCGCCCTGCAGGAGGTTGATCGGCAGGCCGGCGGCCAAGTGCTCGGCAAGCCAGGGCAGGGGGCCGTACGGCAGCTGCTGGATGGCCAGGCTGGCGAAACGGCTGCGCAGTGCCTCGATGTCGCCTTCACGCGCCTCCCAGTCGGCGGGGCTTGCCTGAACCCGCAGGCCCAGGGCACCGGCGCCTGAGGCACTGAACCGGGCGCCCGGAGGGGCTGAGGCCTGCAGGGCAAGGTCCACGGCCGCCGACAGGGGGTGCGAGGGCAGGCTGAGGGCCCGGCCTTCGGGCGGGCACAGATGCACCGTATCGCCGTCGACCAGCATGACGAGGTGACCTGGCTGACTGCGCACCAGGGCGGTTTCCGGGTAGACCGCCTGGGGAGCGAGTCCGGCCGCCCCGAGGGTGTCGAGCACGCCCTGCAAGGTGGCTTTGCCGATGACGCAGACTGCGGTGCGCCCGTCTGCCGCACGGGCACCGAGCGCAAAATGCAGCGTGTCCACGTCGGCCGCGACCTGTTCCTCGAGCGCGTAGGGCACCGCCTGCAGCAGCTTGCTGCCGGCGCGCGCCGGCAGTTCGGCATCGAGGGTCGTGACCTCTGCGCCCGGCAGAAGCACGACGACCCTGCGGCCGGCGGCCTCCGCGGCGGCCTCGGCGAGGGTCCCGCTGCGCGGGGAGGTGCGCGGTTCGCCGCCAGGCGTGCACGCCATGAACACGGCGGTCTCCGTGTCCCGTGCGGGATCGAATCGGATCAGGAGCCACTCAGCCATCAGTTCATTCCGTGAAGCCGCGCGAGATGACGCGAACCGCGGGGGGGCCGGCGGCGGCTCCCTCATGGCGAAGCAGACTGTACAAGGCGAACTCCGAGGTGCCAATGGCGGCGAGGCTGCGCAACTGGAAGTGGCTCGAGGTCTGGCCGATGCCCAGCGAGTTCTGGATCAGCTGGAACTGGCCCGGGTTGGAGAAGAAATTGCGGAAATCCTCGAGGCGCGGGAAACATTTTCCGGCGCGGTTGCGGGCCAGCGCGTCGCCTGCGCCCGCCCACTGTCTTTCGTCGGTGAGCGCGTCGAGCAGCACGCCGGGGGCGGTGCACAGGTTGAGCGCTGCCCCGCGCGGCAGCGCCGTGACGTACGGCGCCAGTTTTGCGTACCGTTCCGCGCCGAAGCCCTTCAGCGCCAGCAATTCGCTGGGACTGGTCACCGGTCGATTGGGGGGGCGGTAGCCGGGCTGCTCCGACGAGTAGAGGTCGTCCTCGGCACCGCCCGGTCCCGGGTTTACGTCGCGGTCGATCCAGTCGACCATCGCCGTGGCCCAATCGCGTTCGACGCCCACGCCCTCGAGCAGGCGCTCGAACACGCCGACTGCGACCTCGTCCCGGACGCCATCGGCGTCCACGAGGCTGTTCAGGTTGAAACGACCCTGCAGGTCGACGAGCTGCGCCTGCAGCAGGGCGCCCGGCAGCACTTCCACCGGGCCGATCGGCTGCGCCCAGGTCTGTGCCGGGTGCAACTGCGCGCCCGGGTCCTTCAGGGCATCGTTCAGCACTTTCGCTGCAAGGGCTTCGGCTGCGCCGGCCAGCAGCATGGCCTGGTCCTGTGCCGCAGCCCCGCCACCGCGGCGCGCGCTGAGTGCGGTGTCGAACGCAATCGCCGCCGCGACCACGGTCGCAAGCGCGACCAGCACCACCGCGGTGATCAGCGCCACCCCGCGCTGCCGACGGGCGATCGCGCGCCCGCTCAACCCGGAACCTCGATGAAGCGGGTGATGACGCCGAAGTCCTCGGTCTCGAGGGTGATTTCCACCGCGACGGGGCGCAGTCGCAGCTGGCGGTACTCCGGCAGGGACGACCCCGGGGGCGGCCATTGCTCGCGCCATTCGCGATTGGCGTCGAGGTAGCGCAGTTTCACGGCGCGCACCTGTTTCAGCAGCACCCGCCGCAGTGGCACAGTGGACTGCGTCCGGTCGAGCACGGGCCAGGCCGTGCGGACCAGCGTCTGGTTTTCGTACAGGTAGTCGACCCGTTGCAGCGCGGGCCGTTGCGCGCCCGCAAAATTGCCGTAACCGCCGCGCGTCAGCGAGACCAGCGTCGTGACGCGCGGATCGGCCACGAAGGCCGGCTCGGCGCCCGTGCCGATGGCGTCGCGTACCGGGCGTGGTGCGGCCTGTGCGAAATCCTGGGTCAGCACGCGCACGGCGCGCTGCAGTTCATTGAGGCGCTGCTGCTGCCCCCGGACGCGGTCGCGATTGTCCAGCGCCTGGGTGATCGCGCCGTAGCCGAGCGCGAACATGATGGCGGTCACGAACAGCGCGACGAGCAGTTCGATCAGCGTGACGCCGCGCCCGTGCCCGCGCCCGCGGCTCACGTGGCGCCCTCGCTGGCGGGCTGGATGCCGGCGTCGGGCGGGGGTTGCATGGGGTCGCCACCGGCCGGTGTCCCGGATTCCGGGGACTGCCCGTCGGCAGGCGCTCCGTTGTCTCCGGGCGGACCCCCGGAGGGCGCCGGGTCCCAGTCCGGCTCCGCACCGGTGGCCGGGGCGATATCCCGGCCCAGCACGCCGCTCAGGCTCGCGGTCCACTGGTCCGCCGCCGCCGTGCTGCCGGCAGGGCGCACCCGGACATCGATCCGGCGCAGCCCGGGGATTTCGCCCTGCTTGATCTCCTGGCGCCACTGCCAGCGCTGGCCTGCGAACTCGAGGTCGCCTTCCGTGTCGCCGTCCTGGGGCGGAGCGAGCGCGACGCGTGCCTCGGCGATGCGGTTGCCGGCGATCCACTGTGCGAAGGTCTTCTCGCGCAGGTAGGTGGTGCTGGCGGCCGCGGTGGTGAGTGCTGAAAGCACCGCCGCCGCGCCGGCGGCGACGATCACGAGCGCGACCAGCACTTCGACCAGGGTGAAGCCGCCGCGCCGAGGTCCCTTCACGGCGCGCCATCCTCGAGGAGTTCGTCCCGCTGCAGCGTGCCGTCCTCGAGCGTCCTGAGCGTCTGGCGGGCCGTCGTTCCCGCCCTGCGCAGCGTCAGGGCGAAGGGCGTGTATTCACCGCCAGACTGCATGCCGACCTGCGGCACGGGCGCAAGCTTGCCGGCTGTTTCGGCCAGCACCACGCGCCGTCCTTCCAGTTCCAGGTCGAGGGTGAGACCCGCCGGCAGGCGGCGGGGCCGCAGCGCGTCGTCGATCACCAAGGTCCATTGGCCCGAGCGGGGTTCGAAGACGACGAAGTCATAGCCACCGCGCGTCACGCGCAGGCCATAGTCGCGGGTCTGCAGTTCGGCCATTTCGCGGGCGTGGTCGAGCAGGGCCTCGATGCGGCGCGTCTCGGTTTCCAGGGTCCGGTCGCGACCCACGACCCCCAGCGCGAGCAGCGCGCCCACGGCCATCATGCCGATGATCACGACCACCACGAGCATCTCGACGAGCGTGAAGCCGCGCGCGAGTCGGGTGTGATGCATCCGGTGGGGCAGGGGCCTCAGTTGTCGATGTTCCAGTTGCCGACGTTGTCCTTGTCGCTCTCGTCGGTGCCTTCCTGGCCATCGGGCCCGAGCGAGTAGAGGTCGTATTCGCGACCCCGCGAACCCGGGTAGGCGTAGCGGTAGTCGTTGCCCCAGGGGTCCCTGGAGGCGCGCGACAGGTAGCCACCGGGCTTCCAGTTGCGCACGGTCGGGTCGTCCGGCTTCTGCACCAGCGCGCGCAGGCCCTGCGCGGTGCTCGGGTAACGCGCCGTGTCGAGGCGGTACATCGTGAGCGCGGTTTCGATCGCGCGGACGTCGCCCTGCACCTTGGTGATGCGGGCATCGTCAACCCGTCCGAGCACCTGCGGCACGATGAAAGCGGCGAGCAGTCCGATGATGACCACCACCACCATGATTTCGATCAGCGTGAAGCCCGACTGGGCGGCGCGCCTGCTGAGGGTTCCGGGTTGTTTCATGTGTGTCTGCCGGTGCTTGCGCATACGGCCTCCTTGAGGGTCTGGATCATAGCAAACGCACCCCTTCGGCATGGTTGTCACTCCGCTATAATCCGCGCCCATTGCGGCAATGGGGTGGCGGAATGGCTCTGGCTTTCGTGTTTCCGGGACAGGGCTCACAGTCGGTGGGCATGCTCTCCGACCTGGCCACCGACCATCCGGTGGTGCGCTCGACCTTCGACAGCGCCTCGGGAGTGCTCGGTTACGACCTCTGGCTGCTCGCGCAACAGGGGCCTGCGGAACGGCTGGCCGAAACCGAAGTGACCCAGCCGCTGATGCTGGTCGCCGGGGTTGCGACCTACCGTGTGTGGTGCAGTCTCCGCGGCCGCAGCCCGGATATCGTTGCCGGCCACAGCCTCGGCGAATTCAGCGCGCTGGTGGCTGCCGGCGTCATGTCCTTCGAGGATGCCGTGGGGCTCGTGCGCTTCCGCGGTCAGGTCATGCAGGAGGCCGTGCCGGTCGGCGAGGGCGGCATGGCGGCGATCCTCGGCCTGTCCGATGAGGACGTCGAGGCCGCCTGTGCCGAGGCCGCCCAGGGCGAGGTGGTCGAAGCCGTCAATTACAATGCGCCGGCGCAGGTCGTGATCGCCGGCCATGCCGCTGCGCTGCAGCGCGCCATCGAGGCCGCGAAGGCACGCGGCGCGAAGCGGGGACTGCCGCTGCCGATCAGTGTTCCCTGCCACAGCAGCCTGATGCGTGCCGGGTCCGAGCGGCTTGCCGGGCGCCTGCTGGCGCTGCCGCTGCGGGCGCCGGGCATGCGTTTCATGAGCTCGGTGGACGCCAGCGAATTCTCCGAGCCCGCTGACATCGGCCCGCTGATGGTGCGCCAGCTGGCGAGCCCCGTGCGTTGGGTGGCCACGGTTCGTGCCCTGGTGGCCGCCGGGGTCGACACCTTCGTCGAATGCGGGCCCGGCAAGGTCCTCACGGGTCTGGGCCGCCGGATCGAGAAACGCCCCGAGATCGCCTGTCTGGCGCTGGACGACCGTGCGAGTCTGGCGGCCGCGCTCGCGGCGCTGGGAACCCAGGGAGGTTGAACATGCGACTGCAGAACCAGGTGGCGCTCGTGACGGGCGCATCCCGCGGCATCGGCCGCGCCATTGCCGAGGCCCTTGCGGCCGAGGGCGCGCGCGTCATCGGCACGGCCACCACCGAGGCGGGTGCCGCGGCGATTTCCGGCTGGCTGGGCGCCGCGGGTCGTGGCCTGCAGCTGGATGTGGCCGACCCTGCCTCGATCGAAGCGCTGCTGGCCACGCTCGAGGCCTCGGACGGCTCGCCCACGATCCTCGTCAACAATGCGGGCATCACGCGTGACACGCTGCTGCTGCGCATGAAGCCCGAGGACTGGGACCAGGTGATCAACACCAACCTGTCGTCGGTCTTCCGGCTCTCCAAGGGTTGCCTGCGGCGCATGATGAAGGACCGGCGCGGCCGCATCATCAACGTTACCTCGATCGTCGGCACGATCGGCAACGCCGGCCAGACCAACTACTCGGCGGCCAAGGCCGGCATCCTGGGGTTCACCAAATCGCTCGCGCGCGAGGTGGCCTCCCGCAACATTACGGTCAACGCGGTGGCGCCGGGCTTCATCGATACGGACATGACCCGCGCGCTCACGGCCGGGCAGCGCGAAACGCTGTCGGGGCAGATTCCCTCCGGGCGCCTGGGAACGCCGGCCGACATCGCCGCCGCCGTGGTGTTCCTGGCGTCCCCCGAGGCGTCGTACGTCACCGGACAGACCCTGCACGTCAACGGCGGCATGTACATGGCCTGAAACGGCCCCGGTGGCGGGACCGTCGCCAATCCCCTACACTATCGCCGCCGCAGCCCTCGAGGCGGGGCACTCAGGTCGTCAAGAGGACAAATAAAAGATGAGCACTGTCGAACAGCAAGTCAAAGCCATCGTGGCTGAACAGTTGGGCGTTAAGCTCGAGCAGGTCACCACCGCCGCTTCGTTCGTGGACGACCTCGGTGCGGACTCGCTGGACACCGTCGAGCTGGTGATGGCGCTCGAGGAAGAGTTCGAGACCGAGATTCCGGACGAGGATGCCGAGAAGATCACCACCGTACAGCAGGCGATCGACTACATCACCGAACGCCGCAAGGCCTGATCTTCAGGCTGATCCACCGGCCGCCACTGTCCGCCTCGCGGCGGCAGTCCGGCCGGTTTCATTTTGCGACTCATCGCGCGAGGTCTGCGTGAGCAAACGGCGTGTCGTCATCACGGGCCTTGGAATCGTCTCTCCGCTCGGCAGCACGGTCGAGTCGGCCTGGGCCGCGGTGCTGCGGTCCGAGAGCGGAATATCGCCCATCACGCGCTTCGACGCGTCTGCCTTCGCGACCCGCTTCGGCGGTGCCGTGCGCGGCTTCGACGTTAACGAGTACATCTCGTCGAAGGACGCCCGGCGCATGGACGAGTTCATGCACTACGGCGTGGCCGCCGGCATCCAGGCCGTCACCGACAGCGGTGCCGACTTCTCGCGGCTCGACCCGCACCGCTGCGGGGTGCTGTGCGGCGCCGGCATCGGCGGTCTCGCGTCCATCGAGGCGGAATTAGAGTCGTACCTCGAGGCCCGCAACCCGCGCAGGATTTCGCCGTTCTTCATCCCCTCGTCGATCATCAACATGATCTCGGGGCACCTTTCGATCAAGTACGGGCTCAAGGGCCCGAACCTCGCCGTGGTCACCGCGTGCACCACCTCGACCCACGCCATCGGTCTGGCTTATCGGACGATCCAGTACGGTGATGCCGACTTCATGGTCGCCGGCGGCGGTGAAATGTCGACCACCCGGCTGGGTATCGGTGGCTTCAGCCAGGCCAAGGCGCTGTCGACCCGGAACGACGCCCCGCAGGAGGCCTCGCGCCCCTGGGATCGTGACCGCGACGGCTTCGTTGCGGCCGACGGTGGCGGCGCGGTGGTTCTCGAGGAACTCGAGCATGCGCGGGCACGCGGAGCGAAAATCTACGCTGAACTGGTGGGTTTCGGCATGAGCGGTGACGCTTACCACATCACGGCACCGCCCGAGGACGGCGCGGGCGCGCGCATGTCCATGCTCAACGCGCTGCGCGATGCGCAGATGCCGGCGTCGGGCATCGATTACCTCAACGCCCACGCCACCTCGACCAACCTGGGCGACCGGGCCGAGACCGTCGCGATCAAGCACGCGTTCGGCGAGCATGCGTACAAGCTTGCGGTAAGCTCCACGAAGTCGATGACCGGGCACCTGCTCGGGGCCGCGGGCGTGGTCGAGGCCATCTTCACGCTGCTCGCGTTGCGTGACCAGGTGGCGCCGCCGACCATCAACCTGCACAACCCCGATCCGGACTGCGACCTCGACTATGTGCCGGGTGTGGCGCGTCAGATGAAGATCGAGGCGGGCATGTCCAATTCCTTCGGCTTCGGCGGCACCAACGGCACGCTGATCTTCCGCCGCTTCTCGGGCTGAGGAGCGGCGCCTTGGCGCGCCTGGCCCTGCTCCGGATCGACGCTCCGCCCGCGGTGCTGCTGCGGTTGCCGCAGGCTTTCCCCGAGCGCTACCCCGTACTGTTCGACAGCGTCTCCGGCGGCCCGCTGGCGGGTCACAGCGTCCTCGTCTGCGCGACTGACGAGGCTCTGTGGATCGATCATGCAGGGCAACTGCAGGCCCGTGGCGCCGGACCCGAAGCACTGCTCGCGGGCGCCGCCGCCGCCGCGCCGCCACGGTTTCTCGCCACGCTCGATGCGTGGTGGCGACAACTGGCGGAACGCCACAGCGGTCCCTTGGCCGCCGGCACGGGGCCCTTCGCCGGCGGGTTCGCCGTTTTCCTCGGCTATGAAACCGCAGCGGAGCTGGAACCGCGCCTGCGCGGCAGACTGCCCGATCCTGCGGAGTCGCTGCGGGCCTTCGCGCTGCGCACACCGTCGGCGCTGGTGCTCGACCAGCGCGACGGCAGCCTGCGGGCGGTCACTGAGGAGGGGCCCGATGCGGCCCTGCGGCTGCAGCAGATGGCGTCCGACGTGGCGGCGGTACGGGCCGACGCGGGTGCGGGATCCGCGCTGGCGGCCGACCCTGTCTACCCAGCCTGGGAGGAGGACGATCCGGGCGAGTTCCTGGCGCGGGTACTGGAGGCCCAGGAGCGTATCCGGGATGGCGATGTCTACCAGGTGAACCTGTCACGCGGCTGGTCAGCACGCTTCGAAGCCGCCGCACAGTCGAACGGTCTCGCGCCGCTGCTGTACCAGCGGCTGCGTGCGGCCAATCCGGCGCCCTTCGCGGTGTGGTCGAGATGGGGTGGCATGGAGATCCTCAGTTCGTCCCCCGAGCGGCTGATCCGGATCGATCGTGACGGCGGGGCGAGCACCCGACCCATCGCCGGTACCCGGCCGCGGGACCCGCAACGCGACCCGGAGCGCGACGCGGCGCTGGCGCGCGAACTGATCGCCAACGCCAAGGAGCGCGCCGAGCACGTGATGCTGATCGACCTCGAGCGCAACGATCTCGGCCGCGTCTGCGAGGCGGGCAGCGTGCGGGTCAGCGAGTTCATGTGCGTCGAGAGCTATTCGCACGTGCACCACATCGTCTCTCAGGTCGAAGGGCAGCTGCGGCCGGACGTGTCGCCGGTCGCGGCGCTGGCGGCGGTGTTCCCGGGAGGCACGATCACGGGTTGTCCCAAGCTGCGCTGCATGGAGATCATCGCCGGGCTCGAGACAATCGGGCGGGGGCCGTACACCGGCTCCATCGGTCTGCTCGGTATCGATGGTTCGGCGGACTTCAACATCCTGATCCGCACGCTCTCGTTGTGCGACGGGGTGCTCAGGCTGCGCGCGGGCGCGGGCATCGTCGCCGACTCTGTGCCCGAGCGCGAACTCGAGGAAACGCGGGCCAAGGCCCGTGGCGTGCTCGCCGCGTTGCGGCCCGGTGCGCAATGAGCGGCATGAGCGGCATGAGCGGCGCCGGTTCCGAAAGCAGCGTCCCTGTCTCGGATCGCGGGCTGCAGTACGGCGACGGCCTGTTCGAGACCATTGCCTGCCGCGACGGCAGGCCGCGCTTCCTGGCGCGTCATTTCGAGCGCTTGATGATCGGTTGCGCGCGACTCGGGATCCCGCCACCGTCGCGGGTCGAGCTGGAGGCCGCGGTCGCCGCGGCCGCCGCCCGGGCAGCGGCGCCACGGTCACTGGTCAAGGTGCTCCTGACCCGGGGGTCCGGCCCCACGCGTGGCTATGCACCGCCGCTCGCACCGGAGCCGCGCTGCATCGTCGAGGGCTTTGCCTGGCCCCCCGAGCCGCTCGATGCACCGCTGCGCGGGATCGCGCTCACGATCTCGGACGTCCCGGCCACCGAGAACCGACTGCTGGCCGGAATCAAGCACCTCAACAGGCTGGACAGCGTGCTCGCGCGGGCGCGGCTGGCCGGAACCGGGTTCGAGGAGTCGCTGCTGTGCGCGGCCGATGGCTCGATCGTGGGGGGCTCAATGAGCAATTTTTTTGCGATGCTGGGGGGGCGGCTCGTCACCCCCGTCCTCGATCGGGCCGGCATTGCCGGCATCCTGCGCGGACTGGTGCTGCGCGAGGCGCGGCAGGCGGGATGGGAGGTCGAGGAGCGGGTGCTCTGGCCCGCCGAACTGGCCGCAGCCGATGAAATGTTCGTCAGCAACGTCCGGATCGGGCTGTGGCCGGTCGTGCGCCTGGATTCGCGTTCGCTCGGGGTGGGCGAACGGACGCGCTTCCTGCAGCGTTCGATCGAGGCGCTGTCGGATTAAAATGGAATGGTGAGACTTTCCGGAAAACTTCTGTTGCGGGCCGCCCTGCTGCTGCTCCTCGGCGCGGTGATGGCCGGCGTCGTGGGCCTCGGGGCGCTGCAGCGCAGCCTCGAGGCGCCCGGGCAGCATGCGCGCACCGTGCGTGTGCAGGTACGTCCCGGCGAGCCGCTGCGCAGCGTCCTGAACGGAATTGCGGCGCGCGGCGCGCTTCCCGATGCGCGTCTGGTCGAGCTCTGGTTGCGTATTCATCGCCGCAGCGCGCTGGTCAAGGTCGGGACCTATGACATTCCCGCACAGGCCTCCGCGATCGAAGTCCTGGAGCAACTGGCCGCAGGACGCGTCGTGCTCGAATCGCTCACGGTGGTCGAGGGTTCGACCTTCGGTGAGCTGCGGCGCGCGCTGGAGCGCCATGCGGGAATCCGCGCGACACTGCGTGGACGCTCCGACGCCGAGGTGATGGTCGCGCTCGATGCCGCGGGTCAACATCCCGAGGGACGATTCTTCCCCGACACTTATCGTTTCGCCGCCGGTGCGACCGATCTCGAGATACTCAGGCTCGCGCGTCGCCGGATGTCCGAGGAACTGGCCGCCGCCTGGGCAGCGCGCGCCGCCGACCTGCCGTTGCGCTCCGATTACGAGGCGCTGGTGCTGGCCTCCATCGTCGAAAAGGAGACCGGGCTCGCCGGCGAGCGGCCGTTGATCGCGGGTGTGTTCACGAGCCGCCTGCGCCGGGGCATGCGCCTGCAGACCGATCCGACCGTGATCTACGGCCTCGGGGCCGCGTATGACGGGAATATCCGCAGCCGCGACCTGGTGACGGACACGCCCTACAATACCTACACGCGCGCGGGGCTGACGCCTACGCCCATCGCGCTGCCGGGCCGCGAGTCGCTGCGCGCCGCGACCCGGCCCCAGGAGAGCGGCGCGCTGTACTTCGTCGCTACCGGAGCCGGTGATGGCGCCCACGTTTTTTCCGCCACTTATGACCAGCATCGCGCGGCGGTCGCGCTCATGCTGAAGCGGCAGCGTCAGTCCGCGGTGGGCCCGCGGTGACGGGCGCGGCCGGGCAACGGCGCGGGCTGTTCGTCACGCTCGAGGGCATCGAAGGCGCAGGCAAGTCCACGGTCGCCGCGGCGCTGTGTGCGATGCTGCGCGCGCGCGGGCACCTCGTGCGGGCCACCCGGGAACCCGGCGGAACGCCGCTCGCCGAGCGGCTGCGGGCGAGCGTGCTCGAGCGCGGCGCGGAACTCGTCTCGCCGCAGGTCGAGACGCTGCTCATGTTCGCGGCACGGGGTATCCACCTCGACAATCTCATCCGGCCCGCGCTGGCCGCCGGCGAATGGGTACTGTGCGACCGCTTCACCGACGCGACCCGTGCCTACCAGGGCGGCGGTCGCGGTGTCCCGCTGGCCTTGATCGAACAGCTGGCCGAGGCGGTGCAGCGGGGCCTGGAGCCCGACCTGACGCTGCTCCTCGACCTGCCGGTCGAGCAGGGCCTGGAGCGCGCACGGATCCGGCGCGAGGCGGCCGGCGAGGCCGTGCCCGACCGCTTCGAGAGCGAGACGCTCGAGTTCTTCGGCCGCGTACGCGCGGCCTATCGCGCGCTCGCCGCAGCGCATCCCGCGCGCTTCTGCGTGATCGATGCGGGCGGCGATGCCGCGTCGGTCGTGTCCGCGGCGCAGCACGCGCTGGACCGAAGGCTGGGCGGGCGTACGTGACCCGACTCGCCCTCACCGTGCCCATGCCGTGGCTCGCCGAGGCGCAGGCTTCGGTCGAGCGTGCGATCCGCTCGGACCATCTGGGGCACGCGCTGCTGGTGCATGCGGCAGCGGGCGTGGGCGGTGACTGGCTGGCCTTCTGGATTGCCGCGCGGGTCTTCTGCAGCGCGCCCGCCGATCAGCCGCGCCCCTGTGGGGCGTGCATCGACTGCAGGCGCGTGATGGCGGGAGAACATCCGGATTGCTCGCTCGTCGCTCCCGAGGAGACCTCGAAGGAGATCAAGATCGACCAGGTGCGGGAACTGTGCCAGGACCTGCGACTCACCAGCCATGGCGGGCGCCTCAAGGTCGCGCTGGTGATGCCTGCGGACCGCATGAACCGGTTTGCGGCCAACGCCCTGCTCAAGACCCTCGAGGAGCCTACGCCCGGCACACTGCTGGTGCTGGTGGCCGCCCAGCCGTCCCGGCTTCCGGCGACGATCCGCAGCCGTTGCCAGTCCTTGCCGGTTCGGGCGCCCAGTCTCGAGGAGTCGCTGTCCTGGCTCGCGGGGCAGGCGGCGCCCGGCGTCGACTGGCGCGCGGTGCTCGCCGTGCTCGGGCTGCGACCGCTCGATGCGCTCGGGGTGGATCCGGCGCGGATCGCGGCGCTGCAGCGCGAGACCGCCGAGGCGCTCGTGCAGGCGCTGCGTGGCGGGCTCGATCCGGTGCACACCGCGGACCGCTGGAGCCGGGAAGACCTGGGGTTGCGCCTGGCCGCGATCGAGAACTGGATCACGGATCGAGTGCGCGAATGGGCCGGCCGGGGCGGCGGCAGCACGGAAATGCGCGCTGACCCCTACTTGCCAGAGTCCCATGTGACGTTGAATATACGAGCGCTCTTCGAGGCGCTCGATGGTGTGCGCGAGGCACGGCGCCTCGAAGACACACCCGTCAACAAGGCACTCTTGCTCGAGCGCCTGCTGTGGCGCCTGACGGCGGCCGGCGGCAATCGGGCGCGGACGCAAGCGCGGGAGCAGGGCAACCGATGAAAGAAATGGGAATCCGGCCAGCGGGCAGCAAGCCTGGCCTGCTCACGCTCACGATCAAGGATCGCAGCGCCCTTTACCTTGCGTACATGCCGTGGGTCAGGAACGGGGGCCTGTTCATCCCGACCAACAGCAATTACCGGCTCGGCGACGAGGTCTTCATGCTGCTGAACCTCATGGGCGAGGACGAGAAACTGCCCGTTGCCGGCAAGGTCATCTGGGTCACGCCGAAGGGGGCGCAGGGCAAGCGCACCGCCGGCATCGGCGTGCAGTTCAGCGACCAGGACCGCGGCCAGACCCAGAAAAAAATCGAGACCTACCTCGCCGGCGCGCTGTCCGGCGACAAGACCACGCACACGATGTGAGGGAACAGTCCTCCCTGGGTCGGCTGCTGTGCGCCCCGACGCGGGCGGGACGGCTCGGCTGGATCGGCGTGCGGCCCGAGCGCCGTGCACCGGTGGTGGAGGTGGCCGAAGTCGAACTCGTGGCGGGCCGTGGCATCACGGGCGATCACTACAGGGGTCGACCCAACGGCGGGCGCCAGGTCACTCTGTTTGCCCGCGAGCATCTGTCTGCCATCGCGTCCTATCTGGGCGAACCTGAGATTGCCCCCTCGCGCCTGCGCCGCAATCTGCTGGTCGAGGGCATCAACCTGCTGGCACTCAAGGGAAGGCAGTTCCGCGTCGGCAGCGCCCTGCTCGAGTGGAGCGGCGAGTGCCATCCCTGCTCACGCATGGAAGAGGAATTCGGAACCGGCGGTTATAACGCGGTGCGCCAGCACGGCGGGATCACGGCGCGGGTGCTCGAGGGCGGCATCGTGCGGATCGGCGATGTCGTGGCGAGCGCCGCCACCCCCGATTCCTGAACTGCGGGGCTGCCGCGGGGCGGGTCAGGCCGTGCGCCGCAGCGGTACCTGGGCGTTCGAGATGCCACCCTGCAGGACGTAGGCATCAAAGCCCTTCTCGACCAGGATGTACGCGGCGGCGGCGCTGCGCCGGCCGGTATCGCAGCAGACAACATAGGGCGTGCCCTGCTGCAGCGTGCCGAGCTTCAGCCGGATGAAATACAGCGGCACGTTGATCGACTCTTCGATCCGGAGGTTCTGGTATTCGCTGGGCAGGCGTACGTCGAGCCACTTGCCGCCGCGCGCGATGATGGCCTTCGCTCCCGCGTCGTCCACGAAGTGCAGCAGCGGGTCGTTCATCAGCTCGCGGAAATCCGACTTGGACAGGCGCATCAGCACGCCTTCGGTCTGCATGCGGACTGTCGCGTTGCGCTTGGCCTCGGCGATCAGGGCTTCCTCGCCGAAACTTTCGCCCGGCCCGAGTTCCGCGAGGCGGATCCCGTCCTTGTTGAGCGGCGTCTCGCGGGTGACGCTGACCTTGCCGCTGACGATGGCGTAGAAGTAGTCGCCTTCGTCGCCCTGCTTGATGATCGTCTCGCCGGCGCGGTAGGACTGGCGCTGCATGCGCAGGAAGATCGCCTGGATATTCGACGGGGGAATGCGCTGGAAGGCGCTGCTGCCGAGCAGCGTCGTCATCCAGTCGTCGTCGCTCTGGCCACCGGCCGCATTGCGCAGGTCTTCGACTTCATAAGTGCCGGTCTGGTCCCAGATCGTCATGACGTCGAGCAGTTCGCTGTCGATGGACAGGTACTGCAGGTCCTCGAGGGCGCGCGCCGAGCACTTCCTCGGCTGTGAGTGGCCGAGCGGCGTGCGCGCTTCCGGCGATCCGCCCGCAACGACGCCGATGGAGCTGTCACCCGCGAGCAGTTCCACCCGACCCGAGATCACCCAGACGGTACGACGGTCGTTGTCACCCTCGCGGAACAGCAGCTTGCCTGCGGGCAGCGTACGCACGGCGACCTTGCGGGCGAGCGCCGCAAGGTTGTCCTTCTTCATGCTCTCGAGCGGCACGAGGGACTTCAGCAGCCGGACGTCGACTTTCTCGTCGCTCATGGTGAAAGGTGCGTGCCTGAAGGCGGGGTGACGGCGGACATTACGGTAAATCTAGCACAAGCAGTGCGGGCGACCCGCCAACCAGTTCACATCGTGGCAAGGAGCAGTTCCCAGCCCGGGTCGGGAGTGAACCGCGGGCCGTGGAGGCGCGCCAGTTCCTCGAGGCGCGCCACCGTCTGTCGAATTCCACGGCGTCGCGCATCCTGCAGCGGGCCACCGCGGAACGGTGCATAGCCCGCACCGAAGATGATCCCCGCGTCCACCAGGTCGGCGTCGGCCACGATGCCCTCGCGCAGGCAGGCCACGCTCTCGTTCGCCAGCGCGAGCAGCAACCGGTCCGCGAGGTCCGCCGGAGCCGGGGTCGACCGGTCGTCCTGCCTGATGGACTTGCCGTCCTGCCAGCGGTAGAAACCTGCGCCGCTCTTGCGCCCGAGCCTGCCGTCCGCAACCAGCTGGCGCAGCCGCGACAGGTCGGGCGTCGGGCGGTCCAGGGCCGCGGAGACGATCTCGCCCACGTGCAGGCACACATCGAGCCCGACCATGTCCGCCAGCTCCACCGGGCCCGTCGGCATACCGAAATCGCGGGCCACCTGGTCGATCACCTCGAGCGGAACGCCTTCGGCCGCG
>CAJACZ010000064.1 GCA_903938365.1 uncultured Pseudomonadota bacterium
AGCGCCAGCAGCAGGCGATCGCTGCACAGCAGGCCCAGGCCCGCGCAGCCGAACAGCAGCGCCAGCAACTCGAAGAGAACGCGCGCTCGGTCGCGCAAAAGGAGCAGGCCGCCGCCCGTGAAGCGCAACGGCAGAGTCAGCCGCAACCTCAGACACAGCAGCAACCGCAGCTGGGCGGCACGGTATCACCCGAGGTAGCTGCCCCGGCAGCCGCCAAGGAACTGCGCTTCGTCATGAGCATCAGCCTGCGCAACCAGCCCGGCGACACGGTCAACCCGACGTGCTATTCCAACATCGTTAGTCGCCCGGGGCCGTCCGGCTGGGGTTTGCCGGGATTCCTTCCGCAGGGTTCTGCCGAGAAAGCCCGGGAGATCGTCTACGCCCTGAAGTCGGACTTCATTGCGCGCTGTCGACAGAGCGGCCGCGAGATAGTCAGCGATGGCAGCTTCAACTTCCATTGGAACGCGCGCCAGGGCGACGAAGAGCAGCTGCAGGGAACGCGGGCGCGCTACAAAGAGGACGTCTCGGTCGCTTTTTGATGTGGACTGAAAAGCGAAGGGTGGATCGAGCTATCTGGAGCTGACCCGCTTCCGTGGACAGGTCAGTGTCTTGGTCGTGTGATCTTGTCTTCATTGCGAAGAGGCGCCGAACTCAGACCACCGGCAAGGGATCAGGTAACCCTGCCGTCAACAATTGGCGCTGCGGATTGGCATCCAACAGGCGCGCCTATTGACAGGTCAACGCTCAACGCCGGTCTGCGACACAGTCAATCCACCCAGTTCGTCACCCGCCACCGGCGGTACCTGCGGGGCTGCGCGCACATAGCGCAGCAGATCCGCAGGCCAGGCAGCGGCGAACTCGGCGGGGGTCTGGTAGCCGAGCGCGCTGTGCGGTCGGCGCTGGTTGTAGTCGGCGCGCCAAGCGCCGATGATCCCGCGTGCTTCGGCGAGCGAGCGGAACCAGTGTTCGTTCAGGCACTCGTCGCGGAACTTGCCCGCGAGCGGGCCAGAAGGTGTTCACGCTGCAGACGGTGCCCGCTCAGCCGGAAGGGCAAGGGCGCCACGGTGCAGCCGAGGCGAGCGGCTTCTCGCTGCACGCGGGCCTGGAGATCCAGCCTGGCGAGCGCGCGAAGCTCGAACGCCTGTGCCGCTACGTGAGCCGCCCGCCGGTGGCGACGGAACGCCTCGCGCTGACGCCCTCCGGCCAGGTGCGCTACCCGCTGAAGACCCCCTACCGCGACGGCACGACCCACATCGTGCTCGAGCCGCTGGACCTGATGGCGCGGTTGGCGGCGCTGGTGCCGCCGCCGCGGCAGCGTCTGCTGCTGTGACGCTGACGCGAGGGGGCGTCGGTCTCGGATCCAGAGGTAACCCTGCGCCACCGAAGCGGCAGCGGGGCGGGCCCGATCGCGCTCGGTTGAGGACAGGCCGGGAAAGAGGGGGGTATCGGGAGTGCTGCCGGCTGGATCAACCCGGATCGCGGGCTGATTGGCCCGCGTCGGGAGGCGGGCATCGATACCGTCGAGTCGTTGCGCAGTGGACGAGAGCGGTTCGTCGCCGGCAGTAGGGCCTTTGAAAGTACTATCCGCGGATGATCATGGCGAATCCGGTGAATCGGCGTCCATGGGGTCGAAGGGGCACGAACCGGCGGTGCCGCAAGGCCGGATCTTTGCCGCCGGACTTCCTGGCGACCCGCGAGGCCCGGGACGGTATGCTCTGCCGGCCGCCGTGCCCGCGTCCTGCGGGGGCCGCGAGCGGCAGACAGCACGGGAGCGGACATGCACGATCGACAGACACGGCGCGAGCTGATGGCCACCACGATGGCGCTGGCCGCTGCGGCAGCGCTGCCGGGAATCGCGGTCGCCCAGACCAGCACGCCGCCGCCCGCCCCCGAGCCCGCCGCGCCGCGCCCGAAGTACCACGCCGCCGTGATGCGGGTGCCGATCGAGATCCCGATCAGCGCCGGCGCGCTCGAGGCCACCCGCCAGCGCAACGCCACCGCGATGATCGCGGCGATCGACGCGGTGATGAAGGGCCCGGGACCGCGACCCAAGGTGATCGTGTTCCCCGTGCTGCAGTACACCTCGGCGCGCCGCGCGGTCTCGGGCGTGCCGATGTCGGCGGTCGCGGTCGACCTGATCTCCGAGCCGCTGCAGAAGTCGATCTTCGCGCCGGTGGTCGAGGCGTGCCGGCGCTACGACTGCTACGTCGCCACCAGCACGCAGGAGAAGATCCCGCAGCTGCCGGGCACCTTCTTCCACACCGGCTTCGTGATGGGGCCCGAGGGCCTGGTGCTGCGTTCGCCGAAGTCTCAGGCCCTGAGCGCACCCGAGGTCACCTACCTGCGCGACATCGCGCGCGACTACGAGCGCATCTTCGGCGCCGGCTCGATCCTGCCCGTGAAGGACACGCCGATCGGTCGCATCGGCTGCTTCGTCGAGGGCGAGGCCGAGGTGCTCGAGGTGTCGCGGCTGATGGCCAGCAAGGGCTGCGAGGTGATCCTGCACACCAGCCTCGAGGATGGCGAGATCCCCTGGCAGGCGCTGAAGCAGTCCATCGGCTTCCAGTGCCATCTGCACCTGCTGACCGGCACCACCTCGCGCTTCGTGCGCAGCGATAGGCCCGAACCGGAATGGGCCGACGGCGCCTCGACGATCGTCGGGCCGGACGGCAAGGTGCTGGCCTCGATCGGCGAGCGGCGCGAGGGCGCGGCGACGGCCGAGGTCGACCTCAACGCGAACGTTGCGGCGAAGAAGAAGTATGGCCGCAACACGGTGCCGGCGTGGGGGCTGTATTCGGAGATCTACAAGGCGCGTTGAGGGAGCACACCCAGCATGACGCAGCGGACCCAGGCCCATGATCCCGACGGCACGCGCCTGCCGATCAAGGTGGACTCCACCTCGAATGGCGAGTTCCTCCCGCCGCGGCTGACGCCTGCCGAGATCGCCGCCAACCAGCTGGCCCTCGAGCAGGCCGACGCCCACGCGCGACACACCGGCCGGGCGCGGCGCGGCTTCCTGGTCTCGGCCTGCGGTGCCGCAACCACGCTGCTG
>CAJACZ010000065.1 GCA_903938365.1 uncultured Pseudomonadota bacterium
CCGCGGCTGCGGTACGGGCGGGCGCCAGGGGCTGGTCGCCGCGCAGCGCTATCCCGCGGACTTCGACGGGGTCATCGCCAACGGCGGCATCGTCTTCGACTTCACCCGGCTGAATTACCTGATCCTGTGGAGTGTGCGTGCGAACGTCGATGCCGCGGGCCGGCAGATCCTGGGCGACGCGGACCTGCGCGCACTGCACGCCGGGGCTCTGCAGCAGTGCGATGCTGCCGACGGGGCCGTCGACGGAGTGATTGCCAATCCGCAGCACTGCGCTTTCAGCCCGAGTGCCCTCCAGTGTGCCGAAGGCAATCCCGCAGCAGGGTGCCTCACCGCGGAGAAGGTCGAGGCCGCCCGCAAGATGTACGCGGGTCCGCCGGCCGCGAACGGCCAGTCGCTGTATCCGGGCATGGCGCCCGGTTCCGAACTGCGATGGGCAGGTGCGTTCTTCGGGGCCGACCCGCGCTACGCGCGATTCAGCGACGAGATCCTGAAGTATTTCCTCTCGCCCAGCGCCCTCGGTCCGACGCTGCGCGCGCGGGACTTCGACCTCAGCACACCCCCTTCGGTGTTCGCCGCGACAGAAGCGCTGGTCAGTGCCGACAACACCGACTTCGCCGCGTTCCGCGCGCGAGGCGGAAAGATCCTCGCGCTGCACGGGTGGAATGAATCCGCCATGCCTGGCCTCTATCCGACGCAGTATTACGACAGGCTCACCGCGTCCGCAGGCGGTCTCCCGCAGGCGCGCGACTTCTTCCGTCTCTACATGGTGCCGGGCGACATGCACTGCACGTCCGGCATACCGGAGGGCAGGCACTTCGATTCGCTGAGCCTGATGGAGCGATGGGTCGAGAAGGGCGTCGCCATGGATGTCGTGGAGGGAACGGAGGTGCAGTCCGAGCCCAAGCTTCCCGACCAGATCCGCTTCCCGATCGATGCGGCGAACATCCGGACGGTCCGGCCTTTTGCGCCCTATCCCGACACGCTGGTGCTCAAGCCTTCCGGAGATCCATCAAAGATAGAGGACTATGAGCGCAGGCCGCGCTGATTGTCCCGGGGGCCGACGGCGCGAACGTGTGTTCAGGGGACGTCGCGTGCGATGCGCAGGCCGAGGCCGAAATAGCGGTCCCCGATGCCGCCCGACTGGCTGTAGGTCAAGCGGAGGCTGGGGGCCTTGTTGGCCATTGATCCGCCGCGATAGCTCCGGTGGCAGTCGCGGATGAATCTTGCCACGGTCTCGTCGTTCCCCTTGCGCTGGCCGTGGTCCTGCGTGCAGTTCTGGGTCCACTCCCACACGTTGCCGTGAATGTCGTGCAGCCCGAAGCGGTTGGGAAGTTTCTGGCCGACCGGATGGGTGGTTTCGCCGGCGTTGTCGATGAACCAGGCATGCTGACCGAGGTCCGCCGGGTCGTCGCCGAAGTAGTACTGGGTGGTGCTGCCCGCGCGCGCGGCGTATTCCCATTCGGCTTCGGTCGGCAGGCGATAGGCGCGCCCTGTCCGGGCGTTGAGCCGCTGGATGAAGATCTGCACGTCACGCCAGGACACTGTCTCGACTGGCAGGTCATCTCCGAGGTACTCGCTCGGGCGCTCGCCCAGCACGGCAAACCACTCCGCCTGCGTCACCTCGAATTTTCCGATGGCGAATGACTTGATCGTCACCGGGCCTGCGGTTGCGCTGGCATGCGAGGCTGGCGTGGGCAACGAGCCCTCGGGCAGCACGAGCATCTCCGGGCATTCAGCACAGTCCTTGAAGCCCGACTGCGCAGCGCCGACATCGGCAGCACCTGCTATCGCGACGCTGGCCAGCATCCAGAAGGCCGTGGATTTCATGCGCGTGAGTCTCCAGCGAAAATTGCTGCGGAGTATTATCCGTCGCACGGGCCGCGCCGTGTGCGGCAAATCATTGTGAACTTCACTGCCTCGGTGTTGCCATGTCCACCATCCTGAACGCATGCCTGCTTGCCCTGCTGCTCTGCCTGGCTGTCGACGCTGCCGCGTCCGAGCCCGGAGCGGGGCGTGAGTTCCGTGACTGCGCCGAGTGCCCGCAGATGGTGGTGGTGCCCGCCGGCGTTTTCATCATGGGCGGCAAGCCCGAGCCGCGCATCAACTTCAAGCCCGAGCCCGATGAGGTGCCGCAGCGCAGCGTTGCGGTCGCGTCCTACGCGATGGGCAAGTACGAAGTCACCCAGGCCGAATGGCGCGCGGTGATGGGCGAAAACCCGAGCGACTACGACGATGGAACAGGCGTGCTGCCGGTCGAGACTGTTTCCTGGAACGACGCGCAGGAATACGTCCGCCGGCTTTCGCTCAGGACGGGTCGGCAGTACCGGCTGCCGACCGAAGCCGAGTGGGAATACGCTGCGCGCGCAGGCAGCACGTCGCTGTTCTCGTTTGGCGACGACGTCTCCGAACTGGGCCAGCACGCCTGGTACGGGGGCAACTCCGGCGGTCACATCCACCCGGTAGGCCTCAAGCAGGCGAACGCCTTCGGGCTCCACGACATGCACGGCAACGTGTGGGAGTGGGTCGAGGACTGTTATCAGCCGAGTTACGTCGGGGCACCGGTCGATGGCAGCGCGAGCCCTAAGTCGCCCCCGTGCCAGCGCAACAATCGCGGCGGTTCGTGGGTCAACAGCCCTTTGAACCTGCGGTCACATCACCGGCACAAGATGGGTGCCGGGAGCCGGGGCACGTTTGTCGGCGTGCGTGTGGCCGCTACGCTCGGCGAGGCAGGGTCTCGTCCCATTTCGAAATGAGATGAGTCTTGATGGCGTTCCGCATGACGACGGTGATCGGTCGCTCCGTGCGGCGGATGCGATGGTCAAGGCCTCCCACCGCCATCACGAGCACGTTCCCCTCGGACGCCGGTGGCAGCGGCATCGCCACCGCGCCGATGTCTGGAAACATGCTCCCATAGATCACGGAATATCCCCGCTTGCGCGAATGGGCGACCTCTTTCAGGGCCAGCTCGATCGCCAACCTGGCCGACCGTGTGCGCGCCATCGCCGTGGCTGACCTGGCGAGCAGTTGGACCTCGTCGCTGGTGCGTGTGCCCAGGAAAGCCGCCCCCACCGAGGAGCCGATCAAGGGTGCCATCGAGCCTTCCTCCATCCGGAGGGACAAGGAGAACTTGCCAGGCAGCACCCTGATGAAGCGCATCGACATGCCCGTGCGCATCGAGAGGGTGACGGTTTCGCCAGTCAGGTCGTGGACCTCCTGGAGCATTGCGCTGGCGTCGCCCAGCCCGTAGAGCGCGGACGGGATCCATTCCCCCAGCGCAGTGGGCCGCAGGGTCGGGAAATACTGCATCGAGAGCGGGTCCAGAGTGAGGTAGCCCTGGTCCGTCAGGCACTTCAGCAACACGTTTGCGCTCGATTTCGGGTAGCCGAGCATGAAGCCGACTTCGGTGGACGAGAGCGCCTTACGGACGTTGCTGAACAGCTCGAGGATCTCGAGCGCCCGGATCGCTGATTTGATCTTGGTGGGCTTTCTGGCGTTCACAGGCTGGCTGGTCCGGCGGATAAGGTCAGATCGTAGCAAAACACGCGGGAAAACAAGGGGGGTTCCTCAGCCGTGGAGGGCCGGTTCACGGATATGAACCAGTGGGGCCCCCAGGGGAAATCGGCTTAGACTGGGCTCCTGAAAAACCGTATTCCGGACAGAGGGGTAGCCCATGTCGAGTTCCGCCAGCGTTCATGCACATGATTTCCTCAAGGGCCTTTACCGGACCATGGTCCGCATCGCGGAAACCGACCGGGCGGTGCAGCGGGGCCTGAGCGCCGGGGAAATCATGTTCCAGTACTATCCCTGCGGTGGACAGGAGGCCATTCCCGCGGGGATCGGTGCCGCCATCCGCAGCGACGACTTCGTTGCCACGACATACCGCGGCATCCATGACATCGTTGCCAAGGGGACGCCGCTCAAGGACATCTTTGCCGAGCTGTACGGGAAGCTTGCGGGCACCTGCAAGGGCAAGGGCGGCCCCATGCATCTCTCAGATCCGGACTCCGGATTGATGATCACGACGGGCATCGTCGGCGCGGGGTTGCCCATTGCCAACGGACTCGCGCTCGCAGAGCAGTTGCGCAAATCCGACCGCCTGTGCGTGTGCAACTTCGGCGATGGCGCCACGAGCATCGGTGCGTTCCACGAGGCGCTCAACCTCGCTGCCGTCTGGAAGCTCCCGGTGGTTTTCGTCTGCCAGAACAACCAGTACGCCGAATACACCTCGTTGGCCGACTACACGCTGACGAAGGATTTCTCGAAGCGTGCCGATGCCTACCAGATGGCGGGTGTCCGCGTCGACGGCACGGATCCGGTCGCTGTGTATGAAGCCGCCAGGGAAGCCGTGCAGCGCGCCCGTGAAGGGGGCGGCCCCACGCTGATCGAGGCGGTCTGTCATCGCCTGCAGGGGCATTCCTTCGGGAGCGAGGAGGGGCACATGGATCAGGCCGCTCTTGCGGCTGCCAGGTCGCATTCGCCGCTCATCGTGTTCCGGAAGCGTCTCCTGGACGAGGGCGTGGCGTCCGAAGGCGAGCTCAAGGCAATGGAAACCGCCGTCCGTGCCGAGATCGACGGAGCGATCGACTACGCGCGCGCCTGCCCCGCCCCCGATGCCGCGGAGCTCTATCTGGATGTCTTCGCTGATCCAGCGCAGATCCCCGACTTTGCGATCGAGAGCGCGGCACCCCGTGCCGCAGGCCAGTACCAGCCTGCCTCGACTCGTATGCTCACCTTCGGCCAGGCCGTGAACGAGGCGCTGGCCATTTCGCTCGAAGCCGATCCGGCCGTGTTCCTGATCGGTGAGGACATCGCCGATCCGGCCGGTGGAGTGGTCAAGACCACCTACGGGCTCTCCACCCGCTTCGGTGCGGACCGGGTGCGCGCCACACCGATCGCAGAGCAGGCGATCGTCGGCGCCGCCATCGGCGCCTCCATGGCCGGGATGAAGCCCGTCGCCGAGATCATGATCAACGACTTCTTCATGGTCTGCATGGACCAGGTCAGCAACCACGCCGCGAAGCTGCGCTACATGTCCGGCGGCAAGACCAGCGTGCCCATCACGATCCGGACCCTGACGGCCGGCTTCGTCGGCAGTTTCGGCGCGCAGCATTCGCAGTCGCTCGAAGCCTGGCTGGCTCACACCCCCGGCCTCAAGATTGCTTACCCGAGTACACCGGCAGAGGCCAAGGGGCTGCTGCTTTCCTGCATCGACGATCCCGATCCCTGTGTATTCTTCGAGTCGATGCGGGCGTACTTCACGCCGGGCCCCGTGCCGGAAGGCGACTACCGGATTCCCCTCGGCGAGGCTGACATCAAGCGCCGTGGCACGGATCTCACCATCGTCACTTATGGCTGGACCGTGGGCGAGGCGCTCTCGGCCGCCGAGACCCTGGCTGCGGAGGGCATCCAGGCCGAGGTGCTCGATCTTCGCAGCATCGTGCCGCTCGACGTCGGCGCCATCCTCGAGAGTGTCTCGCGCACGCGTCGCGCCATGGTGCTGCATGCGGCGGTAGAGTTCTGCGGGTTCGGTGCCGAGGTGGCCTCGATCATCTCGAACCGGCTGCACGGGCGCCTCGCAGCGCCTGTGGCGCGCGTGGGCGCGCGATACACGCCGACGCCGTTTGCCGGTGGGCTCGAGGCGCTGCACTTCCCGACGGCCGAAAGGGTCGTCGATAGTGCGCGTGCGTTGCTGAAGTACCGCTGAACGGACCAGTCCCATGACTCAGATACTGCGGATACCCAAGGTGGCCGTCTCGATGCGCGAGGGCACGCTCGTTGCCTGGCTCGCTGAAGATGGCGCCGTGGTGGCTGAGCGCCAGCCGCTGTTCACCCTGGAGCTGGAGAAATCGACGATGGACGTCGAGTCCCCGGCAGCCGGCGTGTTGCGCCACAAGGGTCAGGCGGGCGTCACGTACAAGGTCGGGGAGATCATCGGCGAGATCTCCGCGCCGGTGCCGCAGGCGCTGCCGCAGCCGGGTGCGTTGGCCGGTTCACTGCAGCGCCTCGTGCAGGTGGTCGGGGATCTGGATCAATCGATACAGGCCTGGGCGACCGCGACGGGCGCGGGCCCGTTTTTCCTGTTCCCCCACATGGGACTGAAAGACTGCGACTACCGTGGTACGAGCGTCGCACCCGACGTGTCCGTGGCGATTGCTGCCTGTGGTGACATGCTGGTCGAGCTGGTGCAACTGCACGACACGACGCCTTCGGCGTGGCGCGATGCCGGGCCGGGCGCGATGATCCCCGCGGTGACCGTGGACGACCTGAGTGTCGCCCTCGAGCTCGAGGCCGATTCCGGCGCTTTGCGGAGTTTCGGCGGTGCCTTCCAGTTCGGCGGCAGGTTTGCCTTCGTGGAGCCCGCCAGCCCTGGCCCCCGCTTGATGCTGGTCGAGAAGCACTTCGTCGCGTCCCAGGTCACCGACAGGATCCGGGCCGCACATCGCAAC
>CAJACZ010000066.1 GCA_903938365.1 uncultured Pseudomonadota bacterium
CGCTCAGCCAGTCGGCGTACTGCTCCGCCTGGCTCAAGCCGGGCCACGCATCGTGCGCAGTCCGCCGAAGCCGGACCACACCAGTGCGGCGCCGATCAGCAGCAGCGCCGAAGGCGCCACCGCCAGCGAATACCGCACGAGCTCCGGCGCGCCGAACACGTAGTCCGTGAACACCGCGACGATCCAGGGGCCGCCCGCCTGGCCGACGATGTTCGCAACCAGAAGGTACAGCGCCACCAGCAGGCCACGCATGCGCGGCGGGCAGATCACGGGGATCAGCGCGGGGCCGGCGCCGAAAGCCATGGTGCCGAAGAACACGGTGCAGGCGAGCATCGCCACCGACAGGCCGGCGGTGGGCGCCAGCGCGAACGCGATCACGAACGGGATCGTCACCAGGGCGGAGATGAGCGCGGTGCGCAGGTGGCCGTCGCGCAGGCCGCGGGCCTGGAAGCGATCCGAGAGCCAGCCGCCGGAGATCACCCCGCCGGTGCCGCAGAACAGGAAGATCAGGCCGTACACATACCCGACGTCCGAGGGCGTCCAGCCGTGGTTGCGGATGAAAAAGGCCGGCACCCACGCGCCCAGCGAGAACTGCGCCGCCGCCAGGATCGACACGCCGCCGAACACCGCGCCGAACACGCGGGCGTTCGCCCGCACGAAGACCATGACTTCGCGCAGCGTCGGCTTGTCGACGTTCTGCGCGGAGCGGTCGGCCAGCGGCGAGGCCCGGCGCAGCGGTTCGCGCACCGTGAGGAAGAACAGCAGCGCCACGGCGAAGCCGGGCAGCGCGCCGATCACGAAGGCGGCTTCCCAGGGCTGCATCACCCCGAGCAGCGGCAGCGACACCACCTCGAGCTTGCCGAGCTGCGCGATGACGTAGCCGCCGGCGAGCAGCGCCACGCCGGAGCCGATGAAGCTCGAGCCGGTGAACACGCTGAGCGGCAGCGACAGGCGGTGGGGGCGGAACAGGTCGCCGAGCATCGAGAAGCCGGACGGCGTGAGGGTCGCCTCGCCGACGCCGACGAACATGCGCGCGACGAACAGCTGCCAGAACGTCCGCGCGAGACCGCAGCCCGCGGCGGCGATGGTCCACACGACGATGCCCGCGCTGATGATCCAGCGGCGGTTGCCGGAGTCCGCCAGCCGCCCGAGCGGCACGGCGGTGATCGCGTAGAACAGCGCGAACGCGAGGCCCTGCAGCAGGCTGATCTGCGTGTCCGTGACCTGCAGGTCGGCTTTGATGTCCTCGACCAGCAGGTTGATGATCTGGCGGTCGATGAACGCGACCATGCCGCAGACGCACAGCACGAAGACGACATACCAGGAGTAGGCCTCGCTGGGCCATGGACGCCCGTCTTCGCGTGTATCGCTGACCGTGTCGCCCGCTGCGCTGCTCATCGGGGCTCAGCCCGCCCTGGCGCGGTGGCGATGGGCGAGGATCAGGTCGGAGGCTTTTTCGGCGATCATCATGGTTGCGGCGTTCGTGTTGGCGGCGATCTGTCGCGGCATGACCGAGGCGTCCGCGACGCGCAGCCCCTCGACCCCCCGCACCGCCAGCTCGGGAGTAACCACGGCGTCCGCGTCCACGCCCATGCGGCAGGTGCCCACCGGATGGTAGCCGAGAAACGTCGTGCGGCGAACGTGCGCGGCCCACTGCTCGTCGGTCTGGACCGCGGGGCCGGGCAGGAACTCGCCGGTCACGTAGGGCGCGAAGGCGGCCGCGCCCAGCAGGCGCCGCGCGATGCGGCAGCCGGCGATCTGCCGTCGCATGTCGTCCTCGTTGCCGAGCAGCGAGTGTTCGATGCGTGGCGCGGCCGCGGGGTCACCGGAGCGCAGGTGCAGGCGTCCGCGGGCCATGGGGCGGCAGGTGTTCACGACGATCGATACCGCCGGGCCGGTGTAGGGCACGATGCCGCGCTCGTCGAACGAGAACGCGAAGGGTCCGAACAGGAACTGCAGGTCGGGGGCAGGCTCGGCGGGATCCGAACGCAGGAAGGCCACCGCGTGCGGATAGGGGCTCGATGCCGGACCGCGGCCCGTCAGCATCCACCGCGCCGCGTTGAACGCCATGCGCAGGGGTGTCGCATCCTGGTTGTAGGTGCGCAGGTTGACGCTGGCGCAGACCACCGAGTTGGGGTGTTCCTGCAGGTTGCCGCCGACCTCGGGCCGATCCACCCGCGGCACGATGCCCTGCGCCTGCAGCGCCGCGCCCGGGCCGATGCCGGAGAGCATCAGCAGCTTCGGCGAGGCCAGCGTGCCGGCTGACAGGATCACTTCGCCTCCCGCATTCAGGTGGCGCTCCAGCGCGCCGTCGGCCGCGCGCGCGGCGCCCGGCAGCAGGCGCACGCCGCTGCAGAGCGTGCCCTCGAACAGCAGCGACGCGACGCAGGCGCCGGTCTCGATCCGCAGGTTCGGCCGCTGGCGCGCCGGGTTGAGGAAGGCCCGGGCGCTGCTCCAGCGCCAGCCGCCGCGCTGCGTCACCTGCGGCGCCGCCGCGCCTTCCTGGCTCGCGCCGTTGTAGTCCGGGTTGACGGCCTCGCCACAGTCGCGCGCGGCGTCGAGGAACACCGGGCCGAGCGGATGGGTGGTGCGCAGGCGCGAGACCTGCATCGGTCCGTCGCGGCCGCGCAGGGGCGGCGCGCCGAACTCGGAGGTCTCGAGGCGACGGAAGTACGGCAACACGTCGTCGTAGGACCAGCCCGTGTTGCCGAGCGCCGCCCAGCCGTCGAAATCCTCGCGCGCGCCGCGCACGAACAGCATGCCGTTGATCGAGCTCGAGCCGCCCAGCGTGCGGCCTGCCGGCCACAGGTCGACCTTGTCGAGCCGCGAGGGATCGGGTTCGGCCAGATGGCACCAGTCCAGCTTCGGGTTGCCGACGGCTTTGATGATTGCCGCCGGCACGTGGATGTAGGGCGAGCGGTCGGGCGGTCCCGCTTCGAGCAGCAGCACGCGCACGCCGGGGTCGGCGGAGAGCCGGTTGGCCAGCACGCAGCCCGCGGAGCCGGCGCCGACGATGATGTAGTCCCACTTGTCCATATGGCACGCCAGTGTGTTCCCGCGCGTCGTAGCCAAGCCAATCATTTCCGGGGCACAATCCATGCGCCCGCCGCATCGCGGTCTCACCGGGCAACGAACGGCAGGGGTGCCGCACGCGCCATGGAACTCAGGCAGCTACGTCACTTCGTGGCGGTGGTCGACACCGGCAACCTCTCGCGCGCCGCGGATCGCGTCGCCATCAGCCAGCCGGCGCTCACGCGCAGCATCAAGAACCTCGAGGAAATGCTCGGCGTGGAGCTGCTCGAGCGCAAGCCGCGCGGGGTATCCCCGACCGAGGCCGGCCTGGCGCTCTACCACCACGCGCAGATCGTGCTCAACGCCTGCCAGCGCCTCACCCGCGAGGTGCGCGAACTCGAGCGCGGCGTGACCGGCACGGTGCATCTGGGGGTCGCCTCCATGTTCGCCACCTATGTCACCGAGTCGGTCGCCGAAACACTCGCATCCACGCACCCGCGGCTGGCGCTGGTCGTCACGGAGGGTTTCTTCGAGGACCTGGTGCGCCGCATGATCGACGGCCGGCTGGACCTCATCTTCTCCAACTTCCCGCAGGTCGCCGTCGCGCCCGAACTCGTGCTCGAACCCCTGCTCACGGTCCGGTCGACCGTGGTGGCCGGGCGCAAGCACGTGCTCGCGCGGCGTCGCGAGCTGACGCGCACG
>CAJACZ010000067.1 GCA_903938365.1 uncultured Pseudomonadota bacterium
GCCACCATAGGACCCCGCGCCGGCATTCAGCCGCGAATAGGTACGGTGGGTGGCGCGCTGCGCGGGCCGATAGTGATCGGTGTGCCAGAACAGCCCGCCATTGAAGGCGGCCTTGTCCTGGGTCGTGTGGTAGATATCGATATCGATCACGTGCCGCGCACAGGCGCGCATCAGTTCGAGCCAGCGCGCGTCGCCGGCCCGCAGTCCCTGCACGGCCGCAGCCAGCACCACGTCGTACTGGTTGTTGTAGTGCGAAACGAAGGGCGGCTCCGCCGGCGCGTTTACGGCCTCGTGATCCGCATGGACCTCGCCGAAATTCCGCCAGCCGAACTCGTCGATGCGCTCGCGGCCCTGCTGCAGCGACGCGGGTCCCTCGATCAGGGTATCGACGTAAGCGCGCAGCCGGGCGTCGTCGGCGGGGGCCGCTGCCGTGAAGAACGGCACCGCCTCGGTCGACTCGATCCAGGCCGGATCGACGCAGGCCTGCAGGGGCTGCAGTCGCTCGGCCAGCCGGCACGGCTGATCCTGCGTACCGAACCCGAACCAGACGGCATGGCGCTTCTGCTCGCCGCCCTGCAGTTCGACCGGCGTGCGCGACTCGCGCGGGAACAGCCCGACCTCCAGCGCGTCGGAGCACCGTCGCAGCGCCTTGGGGAAGTTCTGCCAGAAATCCTCGACGGCCACCGCGACCCACGCCTGCGCAGCGCGCCACTGCAGCACGGGCGTCGCGCGCTCGCCGCTTGCCACAACCCGCGCCGCGGCACCGCGGCCCTCGCTCACACGATAGCCGCGGAACGACACGGACGAATCGCCCGAGGCGGTCACGTGGTTGGGCGAGTCCCAGCACTCGCCACCGCTCGAGTCCTGGTGCAGCAACCAGTCGCAGGACGCCGTCTCGCCGGGCGCACTGCCGGGCTCTGCGCGCCACGCCAGTCGCTGCGCGGGTGCGGCAGGCTCGAGGCGCAGCGACAGGTCGGCGATCTGCACGGAGCCCGGATCACCCAGGTCCCAGAGCCCGCCCGGATGGACGGCGGCCCTTGGGTTGCGCAGGCGGAACTCGCAGCACAGCTCGCGGGACCCGGCGTGGAACACGAGCCGGGCGACGAACAGCAGCGAATCACCCCCCGCAGCGCCCACCCGTCCTTCCATGCGCAGCGTGCAGCGCACCGGGCCACTCTCCTCGAGGGCCGTGGTCACGGCCTCGACCGCGCACTCAGCGCCGGCCGCGGCAGCGAGCCGCAGCTGCAGGCCCGCGGGCGAGAGCAGATCGACCTCGCCGAGCCGTACGGCACCCAGCAGGCCCGGTCCGGCGCGTGACACCTCGAACACCGCAACCCCGGTGTCGATGCGCAGGTGGTCTGCGGTCTCCTCGACGCGCAGGCCCGGATGCGCCCCGACACCTGCCGGCAGCGCGTCGAGGCACAGTCGCAGCACGGACGAACCGTGCGCCGCGACGCTCGCCAGCACGTCCACCAGCAGCCACTGCACGCTGCCGTCGGACCAGCGTGACAGACAGCGCGCCTGCAGCGGCAGCGGCCGCGCCTGGTCATCCAGCACCGACACCGGGTCGCCGGAACCGAGCAGGCCCCGCGGCAGAGGCACGCCGATGCGGACCGGTTCGAGCGCGCGCCCGAGGCCGGCGGTTTCGCGCAGCAGGAGCGGCACCTCGCGCCTCACGGCAGCACCCGATCGAGCGCGGCGAGGTTCAGGTCCCAGCGATAGGCGCGCTCGACGCAGGCCCGCGCCGCACGGCCCATCCCGTCCGCATACCCGCGGTCGTGCAGCAGCCGCAGCACGGCCGCCGCGAAGGACGGCGCATCGGCACCGACCAGGAGCTCACGCCCGGCATCGGCCTGGAGGCCCGCGTGGGCCTGCGGCGTGGTGACCACCGGGCGGCCCATCGCCATCGCCTCGAGGACTTTGTTCTGCACGCCGCGCGCGATGCGCAGCGGCGCCACACTGACCCGGGCGCGCGCGATGAAGCCGCGCACGTCCTCGACACGGCCGGTCACGTTCACGCCGGGC
>CAJACZ010000068.1 GCA_903938365.1 uncultured Pseudomonadota bacterium
CGTGCGCGTCAGCTCGCGACGCCGCGCGAGCACGTGCTTGCGCCCGGCCACCACGGTCGACCGGACCGTGAGCAGGGGTTCGAGCACGAGTTCGGGCGCGACGGCGACCTGCGGGAAGTTGGAGAAGATGAGGTCCAGCCGCACGCCCAGGATTCCTTCGAGAAGTACTTTTCGGTGGACGGTCTGCCCGCGCCGCGCGACGTGTTCCGGACCAACTCGCTGAACCTGATGATCTCCCTGGTGCAGAGCGGGCACTTCATCAGCACCATCCCCGAACACCTGCTGACCGATGAACTCGAGTCGGGGGCACTCCGCAAGCTGCCCCTGGACGCCGGGGTGATCGAGCGGCAGGCGGGGCTGATCTACCGCAAGGGCGCCCCCGCGCGCCCGGCGACCGACTATGTCGTCGCCGAGTTCCGTCGCGTCTGCGCGCAGCTGCGCGGCTGAGATCTGCGCGGACTGCAGGATCCGGTCAGCTGGTGAGCCTGTGGCGTGGTGTACCCGCGCCATCGGCCGTGTTCAAAGGGGCTTCTGCGGGGTGCCACCGAGCCGGATCAGCCCTTGCTGCATCGCCAGTGCGACGGCGTGGGTGCGGTTTGCGGCGCCGAGCTTTTTCAGGATGTTCTTGATGTGGAAGCGCACCGTGTCTATGGCGCGCCCCATTTCGGCAGCGATCTCCTTGTCGGTGCAGCCGTAAGCGACCCAGCTCAGGCACCTCAGCTCCATCGGTGACAGCAGGCTGCTCGAATCCTGCGGTCGAACCCGGTCGAGTGCGTCGAAGTACATCTGAGCCAGCAGCACCAGGCCGCGTGCCTCGGCCACCGAGAGCGGTCGCCGGGACGTCGGCCGAAGCCAGGACACGTAGCCAAGGTGGCCGGAACTCCGGCGGACGGCGGCCACCAGCCCCTCGCGGATGTCGTGCGTGCCCAGAAACTCCACGGCGGCCAGACGGGCGCGTTCGGCGCTGCCGCGCGCGGGCAGTTTCGCCGGGTCCGGAAGAGTCCAGCTGGCCAGAGCGTCGACACGCACGTTCGACCCCGACAGGGCAGGGTTCAGCCCGGCAAGGTTACGGCGGATCCATTCCTGCAGAAATCCAGCCGGCCAGCCCATCCGCTCGGCCCACCATTGCGGACGAGGCATGCGGGAGATCGCGGGCACGTGCAGTTGCTCGCGGAAGCCCACGATGGCGTGACGGGCGAGGATTCGGCTGTCAACGAGCACCCGCAGGCAGTCGGGGGTCGACGCGGCCGCGCGCAGGCGCGCAAGCAACGAGGGCAGATCGATCGAGTTCGGCATGGCGCGATGTCCGGAGACCTACTGCATTGAGTAGGCGACGCGACGCGCCTGCTCGTCAAGAGTGGAGCCGATAATCACCGCTTCGGAGTAGGTCATGCGTGTCCCAAAGATCCTCGCCGCGTCGCTTCTGGCCTCGCTCACTCTGACGGCCGGCAGCGCCGCTGTCGCTGCTGGCTCATCGCCCAAAGTGTTCGACAGCTCGCGATTCTCGCAGTCGGTCACGGAATGCGACCGCATGGCTTCCCATCCCGACGATCCAAACAAGGTCATACCTGGCCTGGAACGGGCTCAGATGGACCTTGAGGCTGCCATAGTCACCTGCCGCGCCGATCTGGCGAAGGATTCCGCGAATCCCCGGCTGCTCTACCTGCTCGCGCGCGCGCTGACCTACGCCGGCCGCGTCGATGAGGCTCTGCCCTACATCGAGAAATCGGTCGCGGCGGGCTACCCCCAGTCGCTGTTCGTGACCGGCTATCTGTATCTCGACGGTGCTTACAAGGCGCCAAAGAATCCGTGCCGCGCTGGCGAACTGATCCGCGAATCCGCTTTATATGGCCGCATGGCCGGCCAGGTTGGTTTCACCAAATATGCTCTCGACGGACGATTCAAAGGCTGCGCGGTGAAGCAGGACTGGGACGAGATGGCCGGCTTTCTTGCGGCCGCGAAGGCGACGAAGCCCGAGTACTACACGGAACTGCTGATTGACACCCTGCAGAAGGACCTCACCGCCGCACGTGCGGCCAGCGCTGTCACCAAGTGAAGCGCCCCGGGAAACAGGAGAGCACCATGAGATCAGGAAGGACGATCGGCCTTGTGCCGCTGCTGGTTTGCGTTGCGGCACCTGTCGGCGCGCAGGCACCTGACGGGGAAGCCGAGGAATCACGGCTGCAGGAAATCGTCGTGACA
>CAJACZ010000069.1 GCA_903938365.1 uncultured Pseudomonadota bacterium
GCCGGCACCGAAGTCATCCAGCGCGATCGACACGCCGATCTGATGCAGCGCGCGCAGGGAGTCCACGGTCTGGGGCCCGGTCTGCAGTACCGACTCGGTGAGCTCGATTTCGAGTGCCGCCGGCGGTACGTTGTGTTCCGCGAGCAGGTCGGCGACGCGCTGCGGGAAACGCCCGTCCATCAGCTGCCGCGCCGACACGTTGACGGCGATGCGGGCGCGCGGCCAGGGGCCGAGCTGCCAGGCGGCGAGCGTGCGGATCGCCTCGCGCATCACCCAGTCGCCGATATCGAGGATCAGCCGCGACTGTTCCGCGACCGCCAGGAACTCGCCCGGTGCCGCGAGCCGGCCGTCGGGTTGCTGCCAGCGCAGCAGCGCCTCGACCATGACCGGTTCGAGGCCCTCCAGCTCGACCTCGGGCTGGAACACCAGGCGCAGCTCGTCGCGTTCGATGGCGGCATGCAGGCCCTGCTCGATCGTGAACTTGCGTGCCGCCTCTTCCTGCATGTCGCGGTCGAACACGGCGAACTGGTTGCGGCCCCGCTCCTTGGAGCGGAACAGGGCTGTATCGGCGGCACGCAGCAGGCCCTCGGCATCCGCGGCGTGCTCGGGAAACTTGCCCACGCCGATGCTGACGGTGACCTTCAGGTCCTGGTCCCGCATGCGCAGCGGCGGCTCGAAGGCCTGGATCAGGCGGGCGGCGTGTGCGCTCAGGTCGCTCTCCGACAGCGGGCCCTCGACCACCACGGTGAATTCGTCGCCCCCCAGTCGCGCGCAGAAGCCGTCTGGGCCGACCACCGCACGCAGGCGCGTGCTGATCTGCCGCAGGACTTCGTCGCCGAACTCGTGGTTCAGGCTGTCGTTGATCGTCTTGAAGTTGTCGACGTCGAGGAACATCACCGCGACGCCTTCGCCCGAGTGGTCCGCGCGCGCGATGGCCTCCGAGAGGTGCGTGAACAGCCTGCGGCGGTTCGGCAGGTGGGTGAGCGGGTCGTTCTCGGCGAGGTGCTGCAGGTCGCTGGTGCGCTCCGCGACCTCCAGCTCGAGCCGCTGCTGCTGGCGTTCCAGCGCGGTCCTGGCACCCGTCAGTTCGCGGGCCATGTCGTTGAAGGCCAGGCCCAGTTCATCGAGTTCGCGGGCGCCGCCACGCGGCAGGCTGACGTCTGTATCGCCGCGGGCGATCCGGCGCGTGGCCTCGGTCAGCCGGCGCACGGGGCGGGTGACGCCCACGACGGTGAAGAGCGTGGCGAACAGCATCAGCAGCAGCACGGCTGCGCTGACCCAGAGCATGGAGAGCGAGGAGGCGGACTCGGTCGTGATCCGTTCCGTGACCGTGCGGACCATCGGCGCCGGCAGGGACACATCGATGAGCGAGGCCGGAGCGTCACTGAAATCCCCGGTGGCCGACTCGACAGCGGGTGCTGGACCGGCGGCCGCCGTGGCCTTGCGCGCGGCCTGCTCGGCCGCGCGGCGTTCCCTGACCACCTTTTTCGCGAGGCTGCGCACGGCCGACTCGATCGACTGTGAGCCTTCGACGAAGGCCTGCAGCGCCTGGGCCTGGGTGGCGTCGAGACGCGCCACCGTTTCGCGGGCCGCGGTGACCTCGGCCAGGTTGCCTCTCAGTTGCAGCGGCCAGCCGCCACCCTGGTTGCGGGAGAGACTGCGTTCCTGCGCGGCCAGCGTCGTCGTGAAGGCATCCTCGGCCGCGGCGGCAGCCTGCATCGCCTGCAGCGTGAAGCCCGAGGCCGAAACCAGTTCCTGGTGGCGTTCCCGCAGCGAATCGAAAGCCTGGTTGATGGCGAGCACGGCGTCGCGCGCATAGATCCGGCCGAACACCTTCACGGAGGCGTCCAGTGGCTGGGTGACCTCGGCGCCCAGCGCCTCGGTGCGCGTCCGGTAGACGGCGACCAGTTCGGCCCGGCGATCTGCGGTGCGCTCGATCTCGAGCCCGGAGGACTCGTGCTGGCGCACCAGCTGCCGCAGTTCGTCGAGCGTGGCTGCACTCGCGCCGGCGCGCGCCGCTTCCAGCGCGAAGCGTTCGGTGGCGCTGGCGAGCGCGAGCCCTGAATAGGTCTCCGGGGCGCTCCCGGAGGAGTCGGGCTGCAATCCCTGGCCGTGGCTGATGACCCGCTGGTGGAAACCGGCGAGTGTCAGCAGCAGGCCGTCCGGAGTCGGTGCGGCGGCGAGCTTGCGCGAGGCGGGAACAGGAGCCCGGGCGCCGGTCCTGGCGGCGGGTGTCGAGGTGGCGGCGGGCGTCGCCCTGCCGCTGGCCGTTGCCGTGGCAGCCCCGGTCCTGGGGGCGGCCTGCTGCGGCGGCACCTGGGCAGGCTCGACCGCCTGTGCCAGTGGGGGCGCGATGGTCTCGACGCGGGTCCTGATTGCCGTGTTGTCGCGGTGCAGCAGCACGTTGGCCGTTACGCCGAGCACCGCAACCGCCACGAAACCCGCCACCAGCTGGGTGCGGACGCCGAGGCGCAGGCGCTGGCGCGGCAGCGCCGGATGTGGCGGTTTCGCAGCTTGTGCCTGTGCCTGTGCCTTGGCCTGCGGGGGCTTCGCGGCCGGGTTCGGTGGGGGAACTGTCGTGCTCTGAGGCCGCATCGGCGCTTGGGGTCACTGTGGGGGAGTAGGGGGTCGTTGTTTGACATTGTTCCGTCCCTCTCGCGCTCCTGCCTGCCCGACCGCCTGATCTGTGCGTGAGGTCTCGCCTGCGCCGGGGATCGCATGCGCTGCGTCACACTGTGCGGGTGCCGCGGTCGAGAATCGGGGGGCGCGAGGTTATGTTCAGGCTCGTGAGTCAGGACCCCTGCATGCTCGATATCCCCTCCCCCGTGCCCGATGCGTTCGCCGAACTCGGGTCGCGCCTGCTGGCCGCGACGCGGGGACTGCGGACCGCTGCGGTCTCCTGGCACGATGCCCGGGGCCGCGTGCTGTGGTCCAGCGAGCCCCTGCTCACCCTGGAGCAGCGCGAAGCCATCCGCGACGGACTCGAAGCCTTTTCCGGCGTCAGTGCGCGCATGCGGATCGATTGCCCGCTGCCCGGCCAGCAGCTGGCGGTGCTGCAGCGTGTCGTCGATGGCCGGGGCCTGACCGCCGGATTCGCGATGCTGCGGGTCGACGCCCGGGTGCTGCAGGCCAAGGGGCTGCGCGCCGACCTGCCGGTGCCGGCGCTGCGCATCGTCGAGGAGTTCAGTCGGCTCCTGGCGGGCCGCGCTACCGCGGTCGCCGCCGTCCTGCCCGCGGCGACCGGAGCTGCCGAACCCGCCGAACCCGCCGAGGCGGGCGAGGTGCTGCAGGCCGCCCGGCTGCCTGCGGTCGAACTCGAGCGGGAGTACGCCGCGCTGCGCGCGATGCAGCTGGCACTGCACGTACAGCCCCTGGTCGCGCTGCGTCCGAGCGCCAGGACGCGGCGCTTCGAGGTGCTGCTGCGCGCCACCGATCCCGGGAGCAGCCTCGATGCGGCGCCGCTGGAGGCGCTCGAGCGCGCCGCACGCAGCGGCCTCGGGACGGTGCTCGATCGTCGAGTGGTGAGCCTGGTGATCTTCTGGCTGCGCCAGCGCGCGGACATTGTCGAAGGCGGTCCCTGCCTGTTCTCGGTCAACCTGACCGAGAACGCCCTCGTCGAGGATCACTTCCTGAAATTCCTGGGATCGCTGCTGGAACGCGCGGGGCTGCCGCGAGGCGTGCTGGCGGTCGAGCTGCAGGCCAGCGTGCTGGCGCGGCACCCGGCGCGTGCCGCCCGGGTTGCCGCGGCCCTCGAGTCGATGGGCTGCGGCCTCGTGCTCGACGATCACACGATGTCGGGCGACGAGATCGCGCTGCTCGAGCTCCCGGGACTGCGCATGGTCAAGCTGCACCCGGCGCTCGTCGCCGCCAGCGTTTCACCCTTCAGTCAGGGGCTGGTGGCCGCGTGCGCGCAGATCGCGAAGTCCTGCGGCTTCTTCACCGTGGCCAAGCACGTGGAGGGGGAGGCCCTGCGGGAGCATCTCCGGCTGCTCGGCGTGGATTTCCTGCAGGGCTTCGCCTGGGCGACGCCGCATCCGATCGAGTCGGTTGCCCCTCTGGGTTCGATCGAGGACGCGGCCGGCTGACGGGGTCAGTTGCCCCAGTGCGGGCCGCGCGAGAGTTCCACGAGTTCGTAATGCGTCTGCATGTAGCCCGCGACCTGTCCCTTGAGGAACAGGTAGTCGCCGTCGGCCGTGCACCAGACATCGTACGGCGGGTGTTCCTGCGGCAGTTCCGGGTTGGTGACGAACTGGAAGTGCAGGGCGTCGAAGGTGCCGGCGCCGACGGTGACCTGCTCGGGCCCGACGAACACGATGTTCAGGCCGATCGAGAACAGCATGGGGCCCGTGGCGCCGCGATGGTCGGGTGAGGAGAGCAGCATCTGGTTGATGCGCTGCACCTGACCGGGCTTGCTCTGGTCGATCAGTCGCAGGTGCCAGGCGTCGCAGGCGATCGCATGGTTCTGGAAGGTGGCCAGCGGGGTGGCCAGGTCCATGCGCTGCGAGACACGCCCTTCGAGCGAGGTGAAGGTCTCGCACTCCGCGTACTGCGGATGGAACCGGAACCAGCCGGAACCCATGAAGCGGCTGCCCACCGAGATCCGCACGAAGCAGTCGGTCGGGTTCCAGTCCTTGTCGAGCGAGTAGGTGATGTCGCGCATCACCGAGGGGCGATCGTCGATCTCGCAGTGCGCCGTGCAGGTGCGCGTGCCGTCGGCGTGGACGTCGATGCGGAAGAATTCGCGGCCGCGCTCCTGGTTCATGCGTTCCGGCTTGCGGCTGGTGTAGAGCACCTTGCCCATCACGCTGCGGTGGTCGCGCTGCAGGATCGGGAGCTTGGGATCGGCGGGCGTCTGGGCCATGCTGGGTTCTCGCTGTCGGGTGACCTGAGCCCCCAGTATGCTCCCGCGGCACCGCGGATGCGCGCGCCGGGATCTGTCCGCTGGCAGGGCGTCGCGCTGCCCGGGGAGCATGGCGCCGCGTGATTGGGCAATATCGGCGCAGGGCTGTCCGGCTCGATCAGGTGGGGGTGACGGCATGACTGTTCCATTCACGCGCCGCGAGGCGCTCGGAGTCGCGCTGGCCGCGACGCTCGGCGGGGCGGCTACCGGCGCCGCCGCGAACGCCGCGGGCGCGACCGTTGCACCCTTGCCGCTGTCCCCCTCCGCAGGCCCCGGGCCGGACGGCCTGCAGCGGTTCATGCGCATGCGGCTCGGGGGCAGGCTCGAACCGGTGCTGTGGGTCTACTCGGGCGTGCTGATGGTCAAGCCTGAGGGCCAGGTGGCCCGTCCGCTGGTGCGGATCGACGGCGTGAGCTACACCGCGGCGCAGCCGCGCGCCGATGGCAGCTTCGACTGGGAGCTCGAGGAAATCGGTTTTTACGGCGACCTGCAGACC
>CAJACZ010000070.1 GCA_903938365.1 uncultured Pseudomonadota bacterium
AGCAGATCCTCGCGCCGCACCAGCGTGCCATCGCCCGCGCTCGCGCGCGCCAGTCGCTCGGCGTCGCCGTGCGCCTGCTCGAGGCGGCGGCATTCGGCACGCGCATCGCGCAGCGGCTCCCCCGCTTCGCGCAGCCCCGCTTCGATCGAATCCAGTTCGGCCGGGCCGATCGGCTGCGGCGGCAGCGCACTGCCGAGCTCGGCGTCCACCTCCGCCAGCGCCGCGCGCGCCCGCTCCACCTGGCGCTCGGCGCGCAGCTGGTCCTCGCGCCACTGCGCGAGCCCGGCCACGCGCTTGGCCTGCTCGGTGATCAGCGCCTGCAGCTCGGCTCGACGCGGCGCGGGCGGGATCCGCTGCCGCACGGCGGCGGGCTCGGCATCAGACCAGCCCAGATCGGCCAGCAGGTTGCGCAGCGCCTCGCGCTCGCCGGCCAGCTCGGCGCGCCGGCTCAGGAGATCCCGCGGGAAATCCGCCACCCGCGCCGCGGTCGCGGCGAGTTTCCGGATCGCGGGGGCCGATGCGAGCACCGCTGCATCGGGCGCCAGCGCCGACAGCTTCTCACGCGCCCGTGCCGCGAGGACTTCCTGGGTGCGCTGCGCCTCGATCGCCCCGGCAATCCTGCGGCGAGCCTCCGCGAGCACCTGCGCCGCATCCGCCGGCAGGGACGGCAGGGCGCCCAGCGCCGCGAGCTCCCCGCGCAGCACCCCGAGCTGCACGAGCTGCGGCGCGGTGCGACGGATGCGCTGCAGGCGCGACAGCGTGCGGCGCAGCCCGCCCAGCGACTCGTTCGCCGCGGCCAGCTCCGCCTGCGCGGTATCGCAGGCATCGTTCGCGGCGCGCCAGCGCGTGACCGTCACCGTCGCGGCCTGCACGGCCCTGCGCGCCTCCTCGTAGGCGTCATGCGCCTGGTACCACGTGCGGTCGCGCGACCGGCGCGGCGTCCAGATCTCCTCGGATTCAGCGCGCAGCGCCTCGCGCAGCGGACCGAAGCTGCCGATGCCCGCGGCCGCCTCGAAGAGTTGCCGCCCCGTGTCATCCGAGCTCTCGAGGATCCGCTGGCCGCCGGCGCGCAGGCCCGCGTGATCGAGGCTGCACATGCGCTCGAAGAACTCGCGCGACACGCCACCGAGTGCGGCAGCCAGCACGCCTTCGGCGACCTCGCGGCCGTCCGCATCCTGCAATGCCGCCTTGCGCCGCTTGCGACGCACCAGCTCCAGCGAACCTCCGGACACGTCCAGACGGGCCGCCAGCGCCAGTTCCGCGCCGTCGTAGCGGAATGCCCAGGGCGTCTGGTGGCCGATGCCGAAGAGAAAATCCCCGAGCGCCGCGCGCAGCGTCGACTTCCCGGCCTCGTTGCGGCCGACGATCAGGTGGAAGTCCTGTCCCGTGCGCGGGAACTCGAGGCTCTGCTCACGGAAGTGGCCGAAGCAGGCGAGATCGAGCCGCGAGAAACGCATGGCCTCAGCGCTCTCCGCCGAGCCGCGCGATCAGCGAGGGCGTCAGGCCGCGAATCACGGCGCCAAGATGCTCGCCCTGGACGGCCCTGACCAGATCAACCTGCTCACGCACCTCCGGCGGACAGGCACCGAGGAAGCGCTCCAGGTCCTCGCGCAGCAGCGCCGCGAACTCCGGGTCATCCGCGGCGCGCTCGAAATACACCCGCAGGTCGGCCATCGCGTCCGCCTCGTCGGCCGACGCGGGCGCAGCAGCGAGGGGCGTGGTCTCGACGCGCAGCTTCTCGAGCAGCAGGCGGCCGGCGCCGAATTCGGCTGCGACCAGCAGCAGGTCCTCGCGCAGCAGCCGCTCGCTGCCCCACAGCAGGCCGTGCGCGGGGGTGGCGCCGTGCAGTCGCACGCGCAGCGCGAAGGACAGCCCGGGATCCGCCTCGGCCGAGAAGGCGGCGAGCGCCGCGCGCAGCTTCGCCTGCACCGCGCCGAACGAGACGACATCGCCGAGGTCGATCTCCAGCACCTGCCAGCGCAGCACGTCGACCAGCAGCCGCTCCAGGCGGCAACGTCCGTCCTCCACGGTGACCAGCATTGCGCCGCGCGGCCCGGGTTCGTTGATCTTTCTGCCCTGCAGGTTGCCGGGAAACACGACCCAGGGATCCTCGGACAGCACCACGTGTTCATGCACGTGGCCGAGCGCCCAGTAGTCGTAGCCGCGCGCACGCAGTTGCGCGAGCGTGCAGGGGGCGTAGCGGGCGTGGTCCGCATGGCCTTCCAGTGCGGTATGCAGCACGCCGATGTTGAACACACCGCGCTCGGGCTCCGGGTAGTCGTCGACCAGGTTGGCGGTGACCGCAGGCTGCGCGAAGCTCTGGCCGTGCAGCGCCACGCCGAGTTCCGCCAGGCGCAGCGTGTCCGGCCGGCGGGCGCCGAAGGTGTGGACCAGCGGGTGGCCCGGCAGCTTGCGCAGCTCGCTCTCGGCATCGTGGTTGCCGTGCAGGATGACGACCCGGATGCCGCGGGTCGTGAGGCGAGCCACCTGCTGGTTGAAGAAGAGGCCGGTGCCGACGTCCCGCCATGCACCGTCGTACAGGTCACCGGCGATGACGATGAAGTCCACCTCGCGCGCCAGCGCCTCGTCGACCAGCCGCACGAAGGCCGAGCGCGTCGCCCCGCGCAAGCGGGCAGCCGTCTCGGCATCGAGGACGCCGAGCCCCAGCAGCGGGCTGTCGAGATGGATGTCTGCCGCGTGGATGAAACGGATCAGGGCGCGGCCTCCGGCGTCTGGTCGTCCTGCGCGATCACTCGGATCATCGGTCGACCGTCACGCCAGACGAACTGCAGCGTGCTCAGGTTGGCGCTGGACATGACGCGCCCGTCGCGGCCGCGATACTGCTCGGCGGTGGTGCGGCTTGCGATGGCAGTCAGGCCGTCCGGCGCGATCCGGATGTCGGGGGCTCCGGGGACCGAAGAATACGTCACGCCTTCGCTGCGCAGGTCGTTCAGCGCAGCCCGCGCCGAAGTGAGGTAGGTCTCGCGGTCGAAACGCAGGTCCTGGAGGCTGCCCGACGCCCAGGTCCGCACCCGGATCTCGACATCAGGCGCCAGCGCCTGTTCGAGGGTCGCCAGGCTCAGCCGGCGCGCATCCTCCTCCATGCTGTCGAGCACCGCGCGCACCGCGGCCTCGGTCAGCCGCGGCCCTGGCGTGGCGGCAGGGGGTGCCGCCCCGACGCCACCCGAGAGCAGCGACAAAACGACGAATCCGAGGGCAAGGAGACGGTGCCGGAAGGCCGCAGACTGGGGCATGGAACGGATTTCCTGGAGGCGAAGACAGCAATCCATCATAGCGGTCCGCCGCCTCCATCCGGGTGACGCAGCGCCCGCAAATGCAGGGCTGCCGCGTCCGTCGCTCAGTTCGGCTGCACCCGGTTCCAGGTGCCGGCCGTCTGGCCGCTGCCGAGGTTCAGCGTGCTGGCATCCGGCAGCGCGTAGGACTCGCTGCCCGAGAAGTTGGCGATCAGCCCGGTGGTCGCCACCGCTCCGGCGCAGTTCGCCGTGGCGCGGGTGAACGTCACGACGCCGCTCGCGGTGCCGGTCGCGCTGTAGCAGCCGTAGTCGATGCCCGCCGAAATGAGCACCGCACTGGCGGGGTCCGTCTGGGTCGTGGCCAGCAGGAAGCGCCCGTCACCAGTGAACAGCAGCACGTCGGGGCTCTTGTTGCTGTTGAAAGCGCCGACCAGTGCGCCGGCCGTGTTCGCGACCGGCTGCAGCACCCGCTGCGCGCCCGCGGCGGGCGTGAAGGTCAGCACGGTGCTGCTGCCCGTGCCCGTGCGCGCCAGCGTACCGCTCGTCCCCGGACCGGCGCCGGAGTTCCAGAACCCGCAGCTGCCGTTGGTGTCGACCGCCGCCGTCACGAAGCTGAAGGCTCCGCTGCCCTGGTTCCACGCGTAGACGCCGTACTCGACACCGTTGCCGCTGTTCAGGCCGCAGGTCGCGTCGGCACGGCGCGTGGCGTGCACGTAGGTGCCATCAGGGAAGAACGTCAGGTAATCGTTCGTGCCCTGGAAGGCATAGGTTCCTGCGAGCGGGCTCGTGCTGTTGTTGGTGCACGCGATCGCCACGCTGTTCACGTCGGCCTGGATGATCGAACGGCCGCTCGCGACCGTGCAGGCCTGGCCCGTCGGCTGCGCGCTCACCTTGACCTGGTAGTCGCTCTGCGCCAGCAGGCGCGTCGGGAAGACGAAGCCCGTGGCCCCCGCGGGCACCGACAGCGGGCTGCCGGCGTTCACCGTGAGCGCGAGGCCAGCGCCCGTGAGTCCGCTGACCGTTCCACCCACGGCATAGGTAGGCGTGGTGGTGCAGGACACGAGCACCGAGGTGACGCTCGAGCTGGCCGTGCCGCTGCCGCCTGCAACCGCGCAGTTCTGGCCGGTGGGCTGCGTGCGCACCGTCACCGCATAGCTCGCGCCGCCGGTGAGGCGGTTGGCGAAGGTGAAGGCGCCGTTCGCCGTCAGCGTGAGGTCATCCCCGCCGTTGTTGCGCAGCACCACGGTGCCCGACAGCCCGCTCAGCGTGCCGCCGATGCTGTAGGCCGTCACGCAGCTCACCGCGATGCTGGTGATCCCGGCGGCGACCGTGCCGCTGCCGCCCGCGACCGTGCAGTTCTGGTTCGTCGGCTGCGTGAGGACGCTGACGCTGTAGCTCGTTCCGGTCGCCAGCGGGGTGGCGAAAGTGAAGCTGCCGTTCGTCGTGACGCTGAGGTTGTTGCCGCCGTTGACCTGCAGCACGACGTTGGCGCCGGAGTTGAGCCCGGTGACCGTGCCGCCGATCGAATACTGGGTGGGGGACGTCGGGCCGCCGCCGCCGCCACCGCCGCCGCCGCAGGCGGACAGGGCGAGGAACGAAAGGGCGACAAGGCGGCGCAGCGAGGAGGTGTTCATGGCGGCGGATCCTAGACCACGCCGCGCCGCGCGCCTACACCACATCGAAAGTCAGTCCCGCGTTCGCCCGCAGGCGATCGACCAGGCGCGCGCCCAGCAGGCTCGCCGGCGTCCAGAAGCCGCCGGCCGGGCCACCCTCGGCGGCCACGGGCAAGTCCAGCGCGAGGCAGGCTGCCGCTTCGCCCAGCATCTTCGCCGTGGACCCGTAGCCCGGATCGCGGTCACCCGTCACCTTGACGCGCAGCCGGTCGCCGCGCGCCGTCGTCCCTGCGAAACGCAGGTCGAAGAACCCACTCGCCTGGGCCGCGGGGCTGGGGCCCTCGCCCGGCGCCGGCAGCACGAAACGCTGCAGCACCCAGCGGGTCGGCCGCAGCGCGCTCGCGACCATGAACGCGCCGAGCCCCGCGGACATCGTGAGGGCGGCCAGCCGGCCGCGCAGGCCACGGCCCGTCATCACGGCCTCGTCGTACAACAGCTCCCGGCTGCCGTCTCCGGGCGTCGCTCCGCCGCCCAGGGCATGCGAGCGCAGCACGATGCGGGTGTTGATCGCCGCCATCACGAACGGCGCCGTCCAGACGCCCCAGTCCGCATCGAAACGCGCGCCGGAGACCCGCGGCTGCCGCGGCCGCGCAGCCCCCCCGGGCGGGCACAGCGAGTAGGGGTCGGCGAGTTCACGCCGCAGCGCCGGATCCGCACGGGCCTCGCGCACGACGTTCAGGAGACTCGCCACCGTACCGCCCGACACGCCACCGCGCATCGCGCGCACCCGCATCGCGACCCGCGTGCAGGCGGCACCGAAACGCCGGCTCGACTCCTGCTGCAGGAAGAACACGCCGAGATCGGAGGGAATGGAATCGAAACCACAGCAGTGCACGAGACGGGCACCGGACGCGCGGGCGGCCGCCTCATGGCGCTGCAGCATGCGGCGGATCCACTGCACCTCGCCCGTCAGGTCGCAGTAATCGGTGCCGGTCTCGGCGCAGACCTTCACCAGCGGCTCGCCATGGAGGGCATAGGGGCCGACGGTCGAGACGATGACGCGTGCCTGCGCGCACAGCGCCCGCAGCGAGGTCTCGTCCCCCGCATCCGCCACCAGCAGGGGCAGCCCGGCGGCGGCCGGCCCCAGGGCGGCGCGCAGTTCCTCCAGCCGCGCCAGGGACCGCCCCGCAGCAGCCCAGCGCAGCTCGCCACCGACCCCGTGCCGCTCGAGGAGGTAACGGCACAGGATGCGGCCGACGAAACTCGTGGCGCCGAACACGATCACTGCATTGCGCATGTCACTCACCTTGCCACGCAAGCTAACATGGCCCACATGGTACCCCTCTCCGTCCTCGATCTCGTCCCCGTCACCGAAGGCAGCACGCCCCGCGAGGCGCTGCAGCGCAGCCTGCGGCTGGCCCAACAGACCGAGCGGCTCGGCTACCGGCGCTTCTGGGTGGCCGAGCACCACAACATGCCGGGCATCGCCAGCGCCGCGACCTCGGTCGTGATCGGCTACCTCGCCGCAGGCACGAACAGCATCCGCGTCGGGTCGGGCGGCATCATGCTGCCGAACCACTCGCCGCTGGTCATCGCCGAGCAGTTCGGCACGCTCGAGTCGCTCTACCCGGGGCGTATCGACCTCGCGCTGGGCCGGGCACCCGGCACCGACCAGACCACGGTACGCGCCATGCGGCGCGACCCCCGCAGTTCAGATCACTTCGCCCAGGACGTGCAGGAGCTCCAGGCCCTGCTCGGGCCGGTACAACCCGGCCAGGTGATCCAGGCCGTTCCCGGCGCGGGGACGAACGTGCCCCTCTGGATCCTCGGCTCCAGCCTCTATGGCGCGCAGCTCGCGGCAGCTCTCGGCCTGCCCTACGGCTTCGCCTCGCATTTCGCGCCCGACGCCCTGCACGAGGCGCTGCGGGTGTACCGGCAGCGCTTCCAGCCCTCGGCGCAGGCGGCGCGGCCCCACGCGGTGGTGGCGGTCAACGTCATCGCCGCCGACACCGACGCCGAGGCGCGCCGCCTGTTCACATCGGTGCAGCAGTCCTACACGCTGATGTTCCGCGGCCAGCGCGGCCTGCAGCGCCCGCCGATCGACGACATCGAGTCCTTCTGGAGCCCCGCCGAAAAGCAGTTCGCGACGGGCATGCTCAAAGTCTCGGTCGTCGGCTCGGCCGCCACCGTGCGCGCCGGCATCGAGCGGCTGCTGCAGGACACCGCGGCCGACGAACTGATGGTCGTCTCCAGCATCTTCGACTTCGAGGCGCGCCTGCGCTCGTATGTGATCCTCGCGGAGGTTGCCCGCACGATGCACGGCGGCGCAGCGGCCGCCCGGGTCGCATGAACGCCCCGGCCAGGCTGGCCTTCCTCGCCGATTTCGAGCGCCTGCTGACGGAAGCCCCTTTCGTCGACTCCTACAAGTTCGCGCTGCTGATCGCGCTCGCCGAACTCGCGGTGGAACGCGGCGACGATTCGATGGCGACACTGACGCTGCCGATCCGCGACATCGCCGCCCAGTTCGTCACGATCTACTGGCGCCAGGCCATGCCCTTCGGCAACACGATCGGCGACGGCGCCAGCAGCGTGCTCATGCAGAATCCCGGCAGGAAAGCCGGAATGATCATGGAAGTCACCAAGCTGCGCGCCCAGTACTCCAGCCTGCATGCAGCGCGATCGGGCCCCCACTGGCAGCGGTCGCTGACGCGCATCAGCGCGGGGCTGGAAGACCTGCCGATCAAGCGCCTGCAGCGGCTGCGGCAGGGCAGCCTGCCTTTCCTCTATGCGTATGACGCAGGCAGCGGCACCATCGAACTGCTGCCCGGGGTCGCTGCGAACCTCCGGTATTTCCACGGTCTCGTGGTCCGCGCCGTGCAGGGCGAATGGCTGCGCTTCGTCCAGGCCATGCCGGCGAACCAGCGGCTGCTCGGGGCCACGACCGATCTGTCCGACTTCCTGTTCGGCAGCGACCGCAGCGGCCTCGAACGGGCGCGCGACCGGCTGCGGATGATGCAGGCCGACCGCTGCTTCTATTGCGAGAGCCCCCTGCGCGAGTCGGTGGACGTCGCCCATTTCATCCCGTGGTCCCGCTACCGGCGCGACCTGGTGCACAACCTCGTGGCGGTACACCCCGCCTGCAATGCGCACAAAGGCGAACTGCTCGCGGCGGGCCCGCTGCGGGAGCGCTGGGCAGCGTGGACCGGCCTGCACGACACGGATTTGGCCGACATCGGAGCCGCAGCCGGCCTGATCGTGGATCGGCAGACCGCGCTGCGCGTCGCAGAGTGGAGCTACGCACAGGCGCGCCGGGTCGGGGCCGATGTCTGGCTCGGCGGCAGGCAGTACGGCACCCTGCAGGACGCCGAGCCCTAGCCGAACAGCTCCGCGCGCCGCGCCCGGACCCTTGCATGGCGGAACGCGGCCAGGTGGACCAGCCGGCCGCGCGCGTGCAGGCCGCCGCCCACGACTCCCGGGGCGTCGAAACGCAGGTCCTCGCCTTCACCCAGCGCCTTGAAGCGCCGGGGCTCGCAGGCCGCGAGTTTCCGGATGAGGCTGGCGGCGGCCCGCCGGGCGTCGAGCGCCTTGCGCTGCGCCGTCCCGGCCCCCGCTTCACGGCTGCGGGCCTCCATCGCGAAGCTGCCGAGCACCTTGTGGAACATGCGGGCAAAAGTCTGCGACGAGTCGAACAGCTCGAGCCCCACGAGCCGACTGGCGTTCGTGCCGTGCACGACGAACACCGCACCCACCTGGCCCGGCTGTGCCTCGAACGCACGCTGGTACGCACCATGCCGGGCGGCCTCGGCCGTGAAGATATCGGCCATGGCGGAGGTGGCGGACTCGGCACCGAGCTCGCGGGCCTTGTGCGCCACGCGCGCCCAGACATCGGACTGGTCGGCGCCACGCGAACCGTCCCGCTGCAGGGAATCGCTGACCTGCTGCATCTTGGCGGCACGCGCCTCGGCAAACAGCGCGTTGTCGCTGGTGGCGAATTCCGCGGTGGTGTGCCGCCAGCGGCCCTGCTCGACGCAGGAGACGGGAATGACGATCCGTGTGCCCGCCGCGACCAGGATCGTGAGGTTGACCACGCGGTTCTGCTTCGCACCGACGAGCTCCTCGCCGTCGAGCAGCAGGACATCGTGCTCCGAGGAGAGATTGTCGAACGCCAGCTCAGGCACGGAGCCGTAGTCCGAGACCTCGGTCACCCGCGCATGCCGCGACGCGAGAGCGTCCGCCAGCGTCAGGTAGCCTGCATCGGCGCCGCCGGCGGCGCGCAGGGGAACCATGCTCAAAGAACCGAAATGAATCGCTGCCCCGAGCTCCAGCGACTGCAACCAATGGCCAACTTCCTGCATTGCTCATGCCTCCTTCCGGCGTTCCCCCAACGGGAACCCCCAGTATCGAAGGCAGGAGGCTCAGGGGATGAGCCTGGACGCCGCGTCAGGCGTATTGCTGGCTGGCCCGCAGGAGTTCGGCGCGCACCCGGTCACGCAGTTCAGGTGGCTCAAGGACCTTCACGTCCGCACCGTAGCGCAGGATGTCGAGCAGCAGTTCGCGGTCATCACCGTAGGGGATCTCGACCACATAGCAACCGTCGGCCTCGAGGCGACCCTGCTGGTCCGGATGCCATTGCTCGCGCGAGACCCAGCGCGCCCGCTCGGGCGTGAATCGCAGCACGGCGCGACGCGTCGCAGAACCCAGGAAGATCCCGTAACTGATCGACAGGCCCGCCTCGAGCTCCTCGTCTGCCACCTCGAAGGCCGGC
>CAJACZ010000071.1 GCA_903938365.1 uncultured Pseudomonadota bacterium
CTACCGCAGGCTCGTCGAGCGGGTGCGCGAGGCCGAAGCGCTCACCGTGCCGGGCGAGAGTGTGCTGACGCGCGCCGTGGCCGAGCAGGCCTACCGGCTGATGGCCTACAAAGACGAGTACGAGATCGCGCGCCTCTACGCGGACCCGGCCTTCACCGCCCAGCTCGCCGGCTCGTTCGAGGGCGACTACCGGCTGCGGCTCAACCTTGCGCCACCGCTGCTGGCACGGCGCGATCCGCACACCGGCCTGCCGCGCAAGCGCGAGTACGGCCCGTGGCTGCTGCCGGTGCTGCGCGGCCTCGCGCGCCTGCGCAGACTGCGCGGCACGCCCTTCGACCCCTTCGGCTACACCGCCGAGCGACGCATGGAGCGCGGGCTGGTGACCGAGTACTTCGCGCTCGTCGATGAACTGCTGGCGAGCCTCTCGACCTCGCGCCATGCGCCGGCCGTCGAACTCGCCGAGTGGCCGCGCACCGTGCGGGGCTTCGGCCACGTGAAGGAACGGTCACTCGCCGTATCGCGCACCCGACGCGACGCGCTTCTGGCCCAGTGGCGGGCCTGAAGCCGCTCTTCTGGCCCTGGCTGCGCCGCACTCCGCAGTCCCTCGACGTCCGAACGCGTGACGGCTCGACATTCAAGGTACGCTGGGCTTTCAGAAAGGCCCCTTGACCATCGAGGCTGATTGCCGAATATGAGCATCCGTAAGCTTGCAGGCCGGGCCCTTGCCCTGGTCCTTCTCTGCATCGGCCCGATCGGGCATGCCGCTGTGCTGCCCGGACTGGGGGAAGTGGTGGGCACGGTATCCGGCCCCGCAAAGACCCGCGTCGTGCCCGTGTACCTGTTCAACCAGGAGAAGAACGTCGGCTACGGCGTCTTTGCGGTCAACGGGCAATATCGGGCGGTCAACCTTTTTCCCGGGCGATACGAGATCCAGGTTCAGCACTGGTACGCCCCCAGCAAGGACGGCTTCGAGATGGCGCCGACGTCGGTGCTCGTCACGGCGGGGCAGCGTGCAACCGCGAATCTCGAGGTCAAGGTGGTCGCGCCCACGCTCAACTACACCGGACGGGAGACCTACAAGTCCGGCGTGGTCGTAAAGAGCTACGCGGAAATCTACCCACCCGGCAAAGGGCGGGATCTTCTGGAGCGCGGCTGCAACGTCTGCCACGGCGTCAATTTCATTCCCAGCAAGATGTTGCCTCGCGAGGGCTGGGAGGCGATGACCCACCTGATGATCAAGGGGCCTGCCGAGGGCGGACTCTTCTCCGGAAGCGGCCTGATTGCCGGGCCGCCCATCATGAGCGCCGAGCGACTGAGCGCCGCGGAGCTTCCGGTGCTACTGGACTATCTGGCCAAGCACTTCGGACCGGATGCAGAGCAGCGGGCGGTGCTGCAGGATGAGTGGCCGGTCCTGGATGCGCAGGCGCTGGAAAAGGCGCAGTTCATCGAGTATCGCGTGCCGGGTATGCGCTCACACTCGTTGAATTTCGACCGCGAGGGCGTCGTCTACGTCACGAGCGGACCGAACATCATCCGGATCGATCCCGCCACCGCGGAGTCGCGCGTCTATCCGCTGCCCAAGGGCAACAGCACGCACGGCATCACGATCGACGGCGACGGCACCGTCTGGTCTTCGGGCGCGGGCAACTTCCTGTCGCATCTCGAGCCGAAAACCGGACTGTTCGACATCTACCCCGTGACGCAGCGCGGCCTGCACGGCAACACGCCCTTGCTCGACGCCAACGGCGACATCTGGTTCTCGCAGCTGGTCGGCAACAAGCTCGGGAAATGGGACCGTGCCTCGGACAGCATCGTCTACTACGAGAGCCCGGTAGCCAACGCAAACCCGTACGGCCTGGACATCGATCATCAGGGGAAGGTCTGGTACACGGAGTACTTTACGGGCGCGTTCGTCCGGTTCGATCCGCAGACCGAGACTTTCACCCGCTTCCCTGCCAGGAGCTGGCCGAACAGCCTTCGGCGCGGGGGTCCGGATTCGCAGAACAACTTCTGGTTCGGCGTATACGGCTACGTGGGCCAATACGGAAAACTTGGCCGGATCGACGCCATCACGGGCGAGGTGACGGAACGGGATATTCCCATCAGGTATGGGCAGCCGTATGACGCGCGGGCCGACGAGCAGGACAGGATCTGGATCTCGTCCATGAACTTCCTCACGAAGTTCGACCCGACGACGGAGAAGTTCACGGTCTATCCCCTGCCGGCGCGCACGGACATGCCCAAGCTCGAGCCGACGCAGGCGGGCTCGATCTGGTTCTCGCCGCGCTACGCCAGCGGGCAAGGCTATGGGGGTACCGCGGCCGTGCTCTATCCCGACAAGGACGCCATCACGACCCTTCGGGCGATTCCGAGCACCAAGCTCAGCAATAACCACATCGCCCGCTACAAGGGGCCCTTCACCAAGGTCAGTGGCGCGACCAAGCCGACGAAGCCCGGAGCCCGGAACCAGGTCGCCTATGCTGACAAGTCCGTAGGGGCGCCGACCGATGGAGAGACGAGCGAGCCACCCGCGCGGATCCAGGACTGATATTCCCCTCTCGACCTCGATCGGCAGCGTCAAGGTCGCGCCGGGCTGCGGCGCGAAACACGATCCTCAAGATCACCGGCCAATTCGGGCCAGCGCCTGCACCTTGATTTCGTCCCAACCGACCACGTCGTCGGGGTTCGCCTCAGCGTCAGCCAGTCGCTGTTCGAGTTCCGCGACCTGCGCGCTGGAGAGTTCCGGCATGGCACGCTCTGCATCGAGGCTATCGAGCAGGAGATCGAGAAGCTTCAGACGCTCCTCGACGCTCATTCGATGAATTCCCAGTGCCTTGGCGTCAACAGCCATGTTCATGCGCTACACCTGCAGGGTTGATCGGGAAAGTGAGCCTGGCGCTATGACGAGACGGTGATGCCCACCGGGTCGGCGCGCCGCGCCGACCGCACTACGATCTCGACCCGCTGTTCGAGCGACACCAGCGCGTGCATCAGGCGCTCCAGTGAAATGTTCTGCAGCTTATAGCGCCGCACCTGTGACACCTTCGGCTGGGTCATGCCGGTGATGCGGGCCGCCTCGACCTGGGTGAGCCCGCGCGCGTCGAGCAGCGCGTTCAGCTTCACCGCCAGTACCGTCCTGGCGGAGAGTTCCAGGGCGTCGGGGAACCCGAGGTCCTCGAGCACGTTGTCTGTGCCACGCGGGGGTTGCTTGCGTTTCATCACTCGCTCCTGCCCGGGCCATACCGGGCGATCACTGTCCTCAGCCGCCGATCGATTAGCGCCACATCAGGCCTCGGAGTACAGCCCGCCCCAGACAGCATCAATGATGAAGCGCGGAGGGTCGACCCGCATTTCTGTCGGGTTGATGGCGCTTCTCGACCGGGCGCCATGTTGACGCCCACGGGGGTGGCGAACCCGTCATCGGGGATCAGCGGAAAACCCAGGATGCCGGGCTAGAAGAGTTTCGCCTTCGCCGCATCCCGGGTGAGGATGATCGCGACGACCTTTGCGCCTCGGGCGACGCCCATGCGCCACTCACGTCAGCAGCGTGCGGGATTTCCGCGACACCTCGTCCAGCCAGAGACCCTCGAGCAGCTCGCGTACCAGCCGTGCGCGGTCTTCGATCGGCAGCTTCAAGGCGAGTTCGGTAATGGCTCTCAAGTCCATGCTCCCAGCTTAGCAGGCGTGCGGTACGCGCTGGCAAGGTGCCCCGCCCCTCACGGAATCAAAAGCAACGCTTTGATTTTGGCGCGCACGTGCCGCATGACTTCGTCGGGGACGGTCGCTTTTCGGGTGGCCCGTCGAACCTTCCAGTCCAGCGACTTGACCTGATCTGAGAGGATCGCGTTCGGCACGCCTTCGATATCGGTGAGCACTTCGAAGGGGTAGCCTTTGATCCTGGCACTCAGCGGGCAGCACACCATCAGCCCGGTCTTGCTGTTATAGCGTGCGGGGCTCAAGACCAGCGCCGGGCGCCGACCCGCCTGCTCATGTCCCGCTTGCGGGTCGAACACGAGCCAGACCACGTCACCCGACTCCGGGACGTACTGCCGACCGGACATCAAAGGGCTTCCTTACCTACCGGACGCCCGACAGACACTTCAGCGTGCACGTTCTTGCTGTTGATCCCCTCGAGCAAGTCGTCGAGTGCGTACTCGACCACCTCGGAAGGCTCAATCACGATCCGGCCGCGGGTTACGACCATCGTCACCTTCTGCTCAACGCTGAAATTCGCTTCCTTCATCACGGCGAGCGGTAATCGAACGGCGGGACTGTTGCCCCATTTACGGATCACGGCTTTCATGTCGGGCTCTATGGAGTGATCAGAATGTTTATACATTGTATCTACATCTGACCGAAAGGGAACGCAGCATCGTTTCAGCAGCGTCGGGCGATTCAAGTGACCTGCCGGCTTTCTTCGGACCACCGGTTACTTAGGAGATGGCCGCTTCCGGCTCCTTGGTTGATGACAGTTTCTGTTTGAACTCTAGCGGGGTCAGTTGCTCGAGACTCGAGTGGGGTCGAACCTCGTTGAACTGACGCCGGAACTCTTCGATCACGATCTTCGCATCGAACCTGTTCCTGAACCACTCCATGCTCAGGCACTCGTCGCGGAACTTGCCGTTGAAGGATTCATTGGAGCCGTTCTGCCAAGGTTTTCCAGGGTCGCTATGGGCCGTATCGATGTTGGCCTGAGTAAGCCACTTCAGCACGGACCTCGACACGAATTCCGGGCCATTATCCGATCGCAGATACCGTGGACTGCCGTGAATGCTGACCAGCCGGCTCAGCACCTCAATTACCCTTCCGGAGCGGATGCCGCCGGCTACGTCGATTGCCAGACATTCCCGCGTAAACTCATCCACCACCGTCAGGCACTTCAACTGCTGCCCGTTGGCACAGGCATCAAACACAAAGTCGTAAGCCCAGACCTCTCCTGCCCGCGTCGCCGGCAGCGGGCGTGGGCGGCTCCTGGCGACCCGCCTTCTGGGCCGTTTTCTCGGCACCTGAAGCCCATGCAGACGCCAGAGGCGGTGAGCCCGGTCTGCGCTCATCACGTGGCCACGCCGCTCCAGAAACACCTGTATGCGACGATAGCCGTACCGCGGATACTGCGCCGCCAGCTCGTGCATTACGGCCACAGCCGCTGCGTCACGCTGAGCCAACCGCGGCTGATACTGCACGGTCGATCGGGCTACCCTCAACAGCGCGCACGCTCTTCGTATCGATCGGCCTCGCTGGCATACGTAGGCGATCTGCTGACGACGAACGGACGCGCTCACCATTTTTTTGCGGCGACTTCCTTCAGGATCTCAATGTCCAGATCCCGCTCCGCAACAATCTTTTTCAACCGGCTGTTCTCCACCTCCAACTGCCGCAGACGTTTTACGTCTACAGCCTCAAGGCCGCCAAAACGCCTGCGCCAGGCATAGACCGTGACATCGCTGATGCCGTGCTTCTTGGCCACCTCTGCGACTGGCATCTGGTCTGCCTCCCGCATGATCTTGACCATCTGCTGCTCTGTAAATCGTGACTTCCTCATGACTCCCTCTCCATCCAGAGAGCCATCTTCCCAAAGTTTCAGCTGGCACGAAAATCGCCTAGCAGGTCACTATGACGAGACGGTGATGCCCACCGGGTCGGCGCGCCGCGCCGGCCGCACTACGATCTCGACCCGCTGTTCGAGCGACACCAGCGCGTGCATCAGGC
>CAJACZ010000072.1 GCA_903938365.1 uncultured Pseudomonadota bacterium
CTGCCCGTACGCCGGGAAGCTCGACACCGAGTACATCACGTCACCGTTGTCGCCGACGTAGGCGTGGCCGCTGTCGAGCAGCCGCTGGGTCATGGCGATCATGCCCGCCACGTGCTCGGTGGCGCGCGGCTCGTGGTCGGGTCGCAGCACGTTGAGCCGGTCGTAGTCTTCGTGCATCGCCGCGATGAAGCGCTCGGTGAAGGTGCCGATGGGCTCGCCGAGTTCGGCGGCGCGACGGATGATCTTGTCGTCGATGTCGGTGATGTTGCGCACGAACAGCACGCGGAAACCGCGGTGCGCGAGGTACCGCCGCACGACGTCGAAGGCCACCTTGGAGCGGGCATGGCCGATGTGACAGAAGTCATAGACCGTGTCGCCGCACACGTACATGCGGATTTCGCCCGGACGGATCGGGACCAGCTCTTCCTTGCGACCGGTCAGCGAGTTGTGGATTTTGATCATGAGGCCTCAGTGGGTGAAGCGCAGCAGGCGTTGGCGGGCCCGCGCGGCAGTGATGAGCGGCAGCAGGGGCGCAAGCTCCGGGCCGTGCCCTGCCCCGGTCAGCGCGTAGCGCAACGGTCGGAACAGATCGGGTCCCTTGCGCGAAGTCGCTGCGCGCACGGCGGCGGTGACGGCCTTCCAGTCGTCGCCGTGCTCATCCACGGCGCGCACCGCCGCGGCGAAGAACCCTGGCCCTGCGGCGCGCAGCAGCGCCGCGCCTTCCTCGTCCAGCTGCGGCGCTTCGTCCCCGAACACGATCGTCGCCCATGCGGCGGCATCGCCCGGCAGCACCACGTTCTGCTGCACGGCGGCCACGAACGCGCGGGCCGCAGATTCGTCCAGGCACTGCGGCAGCGCACCGCGCAACCACGCCAGCGCCGCATCGGGCTCCAGGCGGTGCACGGCCTCCTTCTGCCAGCTGCGCAGCTGCGCCGGATCGAAGCGCGCCGGCGCGCGCCCGAGCTGCGCGGTATCGAAGGCCTGCGCCATGGCAGAGGCATCTGCCAGCCCGTGCTCGGGGCAGGAATGGCCCAGCCTGAACAGGTGGTTGAGGATCGCCGCCGGCAGGTAGCCCTCCTCGCGCAGCTGGCGCAGCGAGCGCGCCCCGTGCCGTTTGGAAAGCGGCGAACCGTCATCTCCCACGATCAGGGCCATGTGGCCGTAGGCAGGCACCTGCAGGCCCAGCGCGGCGGCCAGCAGCAGCTGGCGCGGGGTGTTGGACAGATGATCCTCGCCCCGCAGCACGACGGTCACGCCCATCAGCGCGTCGTCGAGCACGTTGCTGAAGAAGAACGCCGCGCTGCCATCGGCACGGCGCACCACGAAGTCGCCGATGTCGGCACTGGCGAAGTCCTGGTCACCGTGCACGAGGTCCTGGAACTGGACGCTACCGGCTGCCGGCACCCGGAACCGCAGCGTCGGCCGCCGGCCTTCGGCCTCGCGCTCGCGACGCTGCGCAGGGGTGAGCTCGCGGCAGGTGCCGGCGTAGCGCGGCGGCCGACCGGCGGCGGTCTGCGCCCGCCGGCTCAGGTCGAGCTCCAGCGGGCTGCAATAACAGGGATACACAGCCCCCAGGGACTCGAGGCGATCAAGCGCCGACGCATAGTGCGCACTGCGCGCGGACTGTTCGTAAGGGGCCGAAGGACCTCCGCAGCCGGGGCCCTCGTCCCAGGCGAGGCCCAGCCAGGCCAGATCCTCGATGAGCGCGGCGACGAACTCCGGCCGGCTGCGCTGTGCGTCGGTGTCCTCGATGCGCAGCAGGAAGCGGCCACCGTGGCGGCGCGCCAGCAACCAGTTGAACAGCGCGGTACGCGCGTTACCGAGGTGCAGCTCCCCCGAGGGACTGGGCGCGAACCGCGTTACGATCGAAGATCCTGACATCGCGCGCATGTTACCCGAGTCACGCCGCGCGGCGAGGTGACCCTGCCTTGCCGCCACGCCTGGCCTAGAATGTGCCTACAGCCATGACCTACCTGTTCGTGTCCGACCTGCACCTCGACGGCGACTCGCCCGCCGCCCTGGAGACCTTCGTCGATTTCCTGGCCTCGGGCACCGGGGCAGCCGCGGCGCTGTACATCCTGGGCGACCTGTTCGAGACCTGGATCGGCGACGACGACCCCGATCCGGCACGCGACCGGGTCTGTCGCGGCCTTGCCAGGCTCTGTGCTGCGGGCACGCCGGTCTTCGTGATGCGCGGCAACCGCGACTTCATGCTCGGGCCGGGTTTCGAGTCCCGCACGGGCTGTCGCCTGCTGCCCGACCCGGTGGTGGCCGAACTGCACGGCCGCCGCATCCTGCTCACCCACGGCGACCTGCTCTGCACGGCGGATCATGCCTACCAGGAGCTGCGTTCGACGGTGCGGGACCCAGCCTTCGCCGAGCGCATGCTGCGCCTGCCCACCGCCCATCGGCAGGCACTGGCCAGCGCGGCCCGGGCCGGCAGCCGGGCGCACACGGCAACGGCGCAGGACTCGATCATGGACGTGGAGCCTGCGGCGGTGCTCGCCGCGCTGCGCAGCGCGCGGGCGGACTGCCTGGTCCACGGCCATACACACCGGCCGGGCATCCATGAGCTCGCGGTGGATGGACACGCCGTCACCCGCCTCGTGCTCGACGCCTGGCATGAGCATGGCAGTGTGCTGGCGCTGAGCCCGCAGGGCTGGGAGCGCCGGCTACTGGAGTTCCGGCGGCCCTGAGTGGAAACGGAACTCGGGGTCCGGTGCCGTGGCCAGCGCGGCCTCGACCCCGGCGAGCTGCACCAGGCGCTCGCGCCAGTCGTCCAGGCCGTGCGCATTCGCGTGCCTTTCGGCCAGCCGCAGGTAAAGTTCGAAATGGCGCGCCTCGGAGTGGCGCAGCTGCGCATAGAGCGCTCCCACGGATTCCGGCAGCCGACCGGCCAGCAGGCCGAAGCGCTCGCACGAGCGGGCCTCGATCAGGGCTCCGGCGAGCATCAGGTCCAGCTTGCGCGCCGGCTCGCTGGTCCGCACCTCTGCGCGCAGTCGCGCCGCGTAACGGCCTGCCTTGCGGCGCGGGTAGGTGACGCCCTGCTCGCGCATCAGGCGATCGACCTGCTCGAAGTGGCGCAGTTCCTCCCGCGCGAGCCGCGACAGGCGGGTGCAGAGCTCATGGTCGTCGGAGTACGAGAACATCAGCGCGATCGCCGTCGAGGCGGCCTTCTTCTCGCAGTCAGCATGATCGGCCAGGAGCTCCTTCCAGCGTCGTGCAGCCTCGTCTACCCATTCGGGGGGCGTATCGGCGCGCAGGGGAAACTCGCTCACGCCGCGCACTCCAGGCGGATCGCCTCTTCCAGTGCAGCGTCGAGGGCACGCTCGGCCTCGGCCGCCGAGCCATAGCGATCCGCCGGCACCTTGGCGAGCAGCCGGTCGAGACAGGGTTGCAGCCAGGACGAGGCCGCAGGCAGGCGGGGCACCGGGGCCTTGGCATGCTGGTAGATGATGGCCATGGGGTTGTCGGCCTCGAAGGGCTTGGCGCCCGTCAACAGTTCGTGCAGCACGACGCCGAGCGCGTAGAGATCGCTGCGCGCGTCGGTGGGCTGGCCGTGCCCCTGCTCGGGGCTCATGTAATGCGGGGTCCCGAAGATCAGACCCTTGTCCGTGATTTCCATCTTGAGAGCCTGATGCTTCGCCAGGCCGAAGTCGATCAGCGCCAGTGAACCGTCGTCCCGGATCATCACGTTACCGGGCTTCAGGTCGCGATGCAGGATGCCGGCCTGGTGGATGGCGTCCAGCGCCTCGGCGATCTCGCGCGCGTAGCGCAGAGCCCGTGCGGCGTTCAGCGCTCCCCGCCGCATCTGGGCGCGAAGGTCACCCCGCGCGAAGTACTCCATGACCAGATAGGCATAGTCGTCCGTCACGCCGAGGTCGTGGATATGCACGACATGCGGGTGCCGCACGCTGCGCACGATCTCGTATTCCTGCAGGAAGCGCTCGAAGGTCTGGTCGACGCCATCCGCGCGGCGGGCGTCCCGCGTGACCTTGAGCGCCACCATCTCGCCGGCCTCGATGCTCTCGGCGAGGTACAGGTCAGAGACGGACCCCGAGGCCAGCTTGCGCGCCCGACGGTACCCGGGGATGTGCGCGCCGCCGAAACGCTGCGCTTCGCGCCCCGCCGCGCTCTCCCGCCAGTTGGCCTGGGCTTCGGCCTGCAGCAGGGTCGCATCCTTGATGAGGGCGATCAGGCGCTCGTGGTCGATCTTGCGGACCGGCAGCACGGCGAACGCCCCGGCGTCGCGCGCCGCGGCCGTCAAGGCTGGGTCGTCGCCGGGCGAGAGGAACAGAATCGGGGCAAAGCCCGGCCGGGCACCCAGGTCCGCGAGCCAGCGACACCCGTCGCCGCCTTCCCAGGAATGGTCGAGCAGCACGGCGTCGAAGCCCTGCGCCAGGAAATCGGCCACCAGGGGGCCCCGCACGGCGGGGTTGTAGGGGACGATCCGGGCCTCTGGCCAGGTGCAGGTGATGTGGTGACGCAGGAGGGCACGGTAGCGTGGATCGTCATCGATCAGCATCAGTCGCATGCCGCGACTCCCCGCGTCGAACCATGCCCGCGCAGGACTTCAGACTCCCCGCACGACCTTCAGCGGCGTACGCGGGTCGCGACGGCTGGCCTTGGCCGAATCCGAGCGTTCGAGGCGCAGGCGCTCAAGGTACTCGGGCGTGACGTCGCCGCTCACGTAATGGCCGGTGAAGCACGAGGTGTCGAATTCGCGGACGCGCGCGTCATCGTGCTGGCAGGCCTGCACCAGATCCTCGATGTCCTGGTAGATCAGCCAGTCGGCGCCGATCAGCTGCCGCACTTCGTCCTCGGTACGCCCGGCGGCGACCAGTTCGCTGGCGGCAGGCATGTCGATGCCATAGACATTGGGAAACCGCACCGGCGGCGCAGCCGACGCGAAATAGACCTTCTTGGCGCCGGATTCGCGCGCCAGGTCGATGATCTGCGCGGAAGTGGTCCCGCGGACGATGGAGTCGTCGACCAGCAGCACCACCTTGTTGCGGAACTCGAGATCGATCGCGTTCAGCTTGGAGCGCACCGATTTCCGGCGCTCGTTCTGCCCCGGCATGATGAAGGTGCGGCCGATGTAGCGGTTCTTGATGAAGCCCTCGCGATACTTGATGCCAAGGTGCTGCGCGACCTGCAGGGCCGCCGTCCGGCTGGTATCGGGAATGGGGATCACGACGTCGATGTCGTGCTCGGGGCGTTCGCGGCGGATCTTCTCGGCGAGGCGATCGCCCATCCTCATGCGCGCACGCTGCACCGAGATGTTGTCGATCTTGGTGTCGGGCCGGGCGAAATAGACGAACTCGAAGATGCACGGCGCGTGGCGCGTGATGGCCACGCACTGCTGGGTGTGCAGGCGGCCGGCCTCGTCGATGAACACGGCTTCGCCCGGAGCGATGTCACGCAACTGCTGAAATCCGAGCATGTCGAGCGCGACCGACTCGGAGGCGAGCATGAACTCGGGCCCCTTGGCGGTCTCGCGCGTGCCCAGCACCAGCGGCCGGATGCCGTTCGGGTCGCGGAAACCCAGCACGCCGTGGCCGATGACCATCGCGACCACCGCGTACCCGCCGCGGCACCGGCGATACAGCGCGGTCACGGCGGCGAAGACATCCGCCGGCGTGACCCGCGGCGTGCCCACCCGCTGCAGCTCGGAAGCCAGCACGTTCAGCAGCACCTCGGAGTCGGAGCTGGTGTTGAGGTGCCGGCGCTCTTCGCGGATCAGCACGTCGGCGAGTTCGGCCGCGTTGGTGAGGTTGCCGTTGTGGCCGAGGCAGATGCCGTAGGGCGCGTTGACGTAGAAGGGCTGCGCCTCGGCGACGCCGTCGTGGCCGGCCGTGGGATAGCGCACATGGCCGATACCGATGTTGCCACGCAGTTCGAGCATGTCCTGCTGGCTGAAGACATCGCGCACCAGGCCCGAGCCCTTGCGCATGGTGGCGAGCCCCTGGCTCGCCGTCATGATGCCGGCGGCATCCTGGCCGCGGTGCTGCAGCACCGTCAGCGCGTCATAGAGACGCTGGTTGACCGGTTCGGTACCGACGATTCCTGCAAGCCCGCACATTGATCAAGCCCCCTCGCCGACCAGCGAGCGTATGCCCGAGGCGACCATTTCAGCGTAAGGAATCAGCTGTGATTTCCGCCACCACTGTTCCGTGTCGATGCGCAGCTGGTCCGCGAGGATCACCACCAGGCCGAGAATCACCACGCCCCGCACCGCACCGAACAGGAACCCGAGGAACCGGTCCAGCCCGCTGAACAGGGACAGGCGGACGACGCGGGACGCCAGGATGCCGACGAATGTGCCGACCACCAGCGCGCCGATCAGGATGATCCCGCGCGCGGTCCAGGCGCGGACCGCAACGCTCTCGATCGCGGAGAAATACGGCGTGAGCAGCTCGGCGTAATGCCAGGCCAGCCACAGGGCAATGACCCAGCTGGCCAGCGAGATGGCCTCGCGCAGGAAACCCCTGACGGCCCCGTAGATCGCGGACAGCAGGACCACAGCGAGGATGACGTAGTCCACCGGAGTCATGGTGCTTGCGGATCTCGATTTGCGTATTGCCGTAATTCTACTGGAAGCCGGCAACGAGCGGGCCGCGGCATCACGACACGGGGACCACTGTTCCGGCGTGCCCTGCGGCACGCAGCTTCCCGGCCAGTTCGTTCGCCGCTGCGCGATCGGCAACCGGGCCCACACGAACCCGATACATCGTCCGGCCGGAGGCTTTCACGCTGGAGACGGCCGCGGGAAAACTCCGCTTCCGGAGGTCCGAGGCCAGTTTGTCAGCCGCCGGGCGGGACGAGAAACTGCCCACTTGCACGACGAGGCGGCCCTCGGTCGCCGGTGCAGGTGCCGGCGGCGGCGGCGGCGCGGATTCAACGACGGGCGCAGGCGCCGCGACGCGGGCAGGCGGCGGCAAGGGTGCGGCAGTTGGCGGGGGTGCGTCCGAGATGTCGATCTCGTAGGAGCGCATGCCGGAGGCGTCGGAGATTCCCGGCTCGGCGACATCGGGCGCAGGTGGGGAGTCCGGGCCCGTGAGGAGTTCCGGCACGAGCAGCACCGCGATCAGGACGAGGATGACTGCTCCGGTGAGCCGCTGTTTGAGATGGATATCCAACGCGCGGAAAAGCCTGCGACCCGGGGCGATCGATTATACCCCAAGCCACTCCAGCGCCGGCCCTACCGTGTGGAAAGACCCGAGCACGAGAATCCTGTCGTCGGGCCGCGCGAGGGCGCGGGCGACGCCGCAGCCCGACGCCACATCGGGCACCAGCGCCAGGCTGCGGCATTCGGGCGGCAGCCGGACGCGCAACTCCTCGGCATCCAGCGAGCGCGGCCCGTCCAGGCCGCAGAGGATCCAGCCATCGACCACGGGCGCGAGCACGCGCCCGATCGCGGCAACGTCCTTGTCGGCCAGGATCCCCGCGACAGCCAGCGTGCGCCCGGGAGAGGGCAGGAGCGCGAGCTGATCGGCGAGGACCCGGGCGGCTGCCTCGTTGTGGGCCACATCGAGGATCCATTCGGGCTGACCCGGGATCCGCTGGAACCGGCCACGCAACCGCACCGACGCGAGCGCCCGCCGCAGACAGCCTGGATCCAGCCCGCCGGGCAGCAGCGCGGGCCGCGCCTCGAGCAGGGCCGTGAATGCGGCGATTGCGGCGGCCGCGTTATCGTACTGGATCCGGCCCGACAGCCCGGGCACCGGCAGGTCGGTGAAGTCACCAGCCCAGCCATGCCATGCCCAGGCCGGCCCTGTCGCGGCGCCGGCCCCGAGTTCGACATGGAAGTCCCGCCCCGGGGATCGCGCGATCGCCCCCCGCTCGGTCACCCCCTGCAGGACCGAGTCGGGCATCGCGGCGGAGCCGAGAATGGCGGCCCGCCCGGGACGGAATATTCCGGCTTTCTCGCGCCCGATATCCTCGAGCGTCGGCCCGAGCCAATCGGTGTGATCCAGCCCGATCGAGCAGACCACGGCCACGTCTGCATCGACGATATTGGTCGCATCCAGGCGCCCGCCCAGTCCCACCTCGACCACGGCGAGATCCACTGCGGCGTGACGGAAGATGTCATAGGCGGCCAGCGTGCCGTATTCGAAGAAAGTCAGCGGGATTTCGCGGCGCTCGGCCTCGATGCGCTCGAAGGATTCAAGC
>CAJACZ010000073.1 GCA_903938365.1 uncultured Pseudomonadota bacterium
ACGTGCTGCACAAGGTGCTGATCCCGAGCGAGACCTGGCCGGCGCACGACCTGCGCAAGGCCCAGGTGCTGTTCGTGGCTGCGCGCTTCCTGCCCGCCGGCAGCGCCCGCGACATCCTGCGCGAGCGGGCAACGTTCTTCGCGGGCCGCTGCCTCGATGACGTGCTTGGCTTCGCCTCCGCATTCCTGGTGCGGCCGCGCATCCTCGTCGCGGTCCACGCGGGCGTTGAGCGCTATTTCCGCGAACGCGCTGCCCTGTGCTGGGACGGCCCGCCGCACGTGCACGACTTCGGTTCGCCGCAGCCGTTCCTGCCCCAGCGCGCGCGGCTGCGCGCCACGCTGGCGGCACGACTGCGCGTGGCGGGTGCCGACGCACGGCGCCAGTGGCGCTCGAAGTGGCTGGCCTGGCGTCGCCGCGGGGTGCTGCGATGAACCCGTCCCGCGTGCCGGTCACGCACGTCGTCAACAGCCTGGATCCGGGTGGCACGGAGCGGCTCGTGATCGGCCTGTGCCGCGCGCTCGCCGACGAGTTCGACATCGAAGTGGTCTGCCTGGACCGTCCCGGTGAATGGGCCGGTGAACTCCGGCACGAGGGCATCGCGGTGCACGCGGTGTGGCGGCAGCCGGGGCTCGACCTGTCGATGGGCTCCGCGCTCGCGGCGCACTTCCGCCGTCACGGCACCCGCATCATCCACGCCCATCAGTGCAGCGCGTGGTTCTACGCGGCGCTGTCCAGGCTGCGGCATGCCCGGCCGCGCCTGCTGCTCGAGGAGCACGGGCGCTTCCATCCGGAAGTGCACCGGCCGCTGCGGCGCCTGTTCAACCGATGGGTCACCCGCCCCCTGACGCATCGCTGTGTCGCCGTGTCCGCGGATATCCGTTCGCGACTGGTGACGTATGAGGGCCTGCGCGCCGGCGACATCGAAGTGATCCACAACGGGGTGCCTGCACCGTCGTTGCTGGCGCCGGCGGAGCGGGGCGTGCGTCGTGCCGCCCTCGGCCTGCCGCCCGAGGCCTTCGTCGTGGGTACGGTCGGCCGCTTCGATCCCATCAAGAACCTGCCGATGCTGGTCCGCGCGCTCGAACTCGCGGGCGCGAACCTGCCGACGCTTCATGCGGTCCTGGTCGGCGAGGGTCCCTTGCTGGGCCCCATCGGCGACCAGCTGCGCGCAGGGCCCATGGCCGATCGCGTGCGGCTCACGGGCTACCAGGCCGACGCGCGTGAACTGAGCGGCTGCTTTGATCTCTTCGTGCTGGCGAGCCACAGCGAGGGGATCTCCATCGCGCTGCTGGACGCGCAGGCGGCTGGCGTGCCCGCCGCGGTGACGCGCGTCGGCGGCAACCCGGATGTGGTGCTGGACGGCCAGACCGGCTGGGTGGTGGCCCCCGATGATGCGGACGGAATGGCCGCCGCGATCGTCGCGGCCGCGCGCGAACCGCTGGAGGCCGCACGGCGCGGCGAGGCTGCACGCCGCCGCCATCGCGAGCATTTTGATTCCAGCGCCATGATCGGCTCCTATCGGCGCCTTTACCGTGAAATGCTGCAGGGAGCGACATGATGACCCACCCCTACCGGCGCTGGCTCAAGGGTCTCGTGTTCGCCGCCTGCTTCGTGCCGGTGCTGCCGCTGGTCGCGCTGGCGTGGCTGGAGAAACGCCTCACCCGCGGCGAACAGCTGTTCACCGGTTTCTCGCAGCTGCTCGCGCTGCTGCCTTCCCGGCTCGGGGTGGGCCTGCGGGCCGCCTACTATTTCGGGACGCTCGACGAGTGTTCCTGGGAGACGAACGTCGGTTTCGGCACTATCTTCTCGCACCGACACGCCCGTCTCGGCGCCCGGGCCTCCATGGGTGCGTACTGCGTGATCGGCCATGCCGACATCGGACCGGGCGTCCGGATCGGCAGTCGCGTGAGCATCCCGAGCGGCAAGCGCCAGCACCTCGATGCGGCGGGTCGACTGTCTTCGTCGGAGCGCTTCGACACCGTGGCGGTCGGCGAGGGCAGCTGGATCGGCGAGGGCGCGATCCTGCTGGCCAAGGTCGGCTACGGCTGCATCGTCTCCGCCGGCGCCGTGGTCACGACCGCCGTGCCGGATCGCAGCGTCGTCGGCGGCAATCCGGCGCGCGTGCTCAGGGGGCCGCGCTAGCATCATGTGCGGCATTGCGGGCTTCGTCAGTTTCAAGGGTCATGCGCGCGAGGGCGCGGCGGCGCGGGTCCGTGCCATGACCGATGCCATTGCGCATCGCGGACCGGATGCCGCCGGGCTGTACGTCGACGACCAGGTCGCGCTGGGCCACCGCCGCCTTGCGATCATCGACCTGGACGGCGGGCAGCAGCCCATGGCCGCCCTCGGTGGCGAGCTGCAGATCGTGTTCAACGGCGAGGTCTACAACTTCGCCGCGCTGCGCACCGAACTGGAGGCGCTGGGCCACCGCTTCAACAGCCGGTCCGATACCGAAGTGGTGCTGCTGTCCTACCTGCAGTGGGGCGAGGGCTGCTTTGCGCGCTTCAACGGGATGTTCGCGCTGGCGATCTGGGATGCGCGCACACGCTCGCTGGTGCTGGCGCGCGACCGCACGGGCAAGAAGCCGCTGTACTACCACCGCACGCCCGACGGCATCGCCTTTGCTTCGGAACTGAAGGCCCTGCGGGCCGCGGACGCCTGCCCGACGCAGATCGATCCCGAGGCGCTCGACTGTTACTTCACGCTCGGCTACGTGCCGGCACCCCGAAGCATCTTCCGCGGAGTCCGCAAGCTGCGCCCCGCGCGCAGCCTGAGGGTGTCAGAAAGCGGTGACCGCGAACTCCAGTACTGGGCACTGAGCTTCGGCGCCGCCAGGCCCCGCAGCGTCGAGGACGCGACCGACGAGTTCGAGGAGCTGCTGCTCTCGGCCGTGCAGTGCCGCCTGGTGAGCGACGTGCCGCTCGGCGCGTTCCTCTCCGGTGGCCTGGATTCGTCGCTGGTGGTGTCGGCCATGGCGGAACTCGGCGGGCGCCCGGTCGAGACCCATTCCATCGGGCCCGCGGACGGCGGAGACGGCGAGCTGCCACTCGCGCGCCAGGTCGCTGCGCACCTGGGAACGCGGCACCATGAATTCCGGGTGGATTCCGACATCGACGGGATCCTCGAGAAAATGATCTGGCACCTCGATGAGCCGCTGGCCGATTCGAGCGCAGTGCCGACGTGGCATGTCTCGCGGCTGGCGCGCCAGCACGTCACGGTCGCGCTCTCCGGGGACGGTGGCGACGAAGCCTTCGGTGGCTACACCTCCCGCTATGTCCCGCATCTCGTCGAGTCGCGGTGGCGCGCCGCCCTGCCTGCGGCCCTGCGCAGCGCCGTGTTCGGGCCGCTCGGCCGCGCGTGGCCCGCATCGGCGCGCCTGCCCAGGCCGCTGCGCCTGAAAACCATCTTCGGCAACCTTGCGGTCGACGACGCGCGCGCCTATGCCCGCGACCTCGCCTGGTTGCGCGACGAGACCAGGCAGGCGCTCTACGCGCCGGCGCTGCTGGAGTCGCTGCGCGGGTTCACGCCCCTCGAGCTCGTGGCGGCCCGCTACCGGAGCGATGATCCGGTCATGGATGCCCTGTCGCGAGCGCAGCAGGCCGACATGGATCTGTACATGACGGACGACGTGCTGGCGAAAGTGGACCGCATGAGCATGGCGCACTCGCTCGAGGTGCGCTGCCCGCTGCTCGACTACCGCATCCTGGAGTTCGCCGCGACGCTGCCGCGCGAGCTCAAGCTCGGCATGCGTGACGGCAAGCGTGTCCTGCGGCGCGCCGCCGAGCGCCGGCTGCCCGCGGCCGTGTCGGCAGCGCCGAAGCAGGGGTTTTCGATCCCCGCAGCCGAGTGGCTGCGCGGGCCGCTCGCGTCGCGCTTCGAGGCGCTGGCGCTGGCGCAGGGCTCACCGCTCCATGAGTACATCGACCCGACAGCCCTGCGCGGATTGTGGTGCGAGCACCTCGGCCGGCACCGCGATCATGGCGTGACGCTGTGGGCGCTCATGAGCCTGGCGGTCTGGATGGGCGGCGGCGCGCTGGGGCGTGCACCGTGAGGGCCGCCGCCGGGCGCCCGATCCGCGTGCTGCACCTGGGCAACGCCACCGGACTGTACGGGGCGGAGCGCTGGATCCTCGCGCTGGCCCGCCATCTTCCGGCAGCCGAGGCGTACTCCATCGTCGCGGCACTGGACGATGCAGGGGTCGAGTCCCCCGCCTTGTGCGGTCACGCGCAGCGGCTCGGCCTCCCGACGCAGGTGTTCCGCGGCCGGGGACGGCTGAGCTTCGGTGCCGTGGCACAGCTGCGCGACTTCGTGCAGCGCAACGGCATCGACGTCGTGCACACCCATGGCTACAAGACCGATCTCGTCGCCTGTCTCGCGCTTGCGGGCACGCGCTGCCGGCTCGTTTCGACGCCGCACGGATGGACGCCGGGCGCGGACTGGAAGCTCGCCGGCTACGAGTTCCTCGACCGGCTGGCCTTTGCCTGCATGGATGCCGTGGCGCCCCTCTCGGAGGCGCTGCATGCCGAGCTGCAGCGTAATCCCCTGCTGCGCCGCAAGCTCGTGATGATCGCGAACGGCGTGGACCTGGACGAGGTGGACGCGGCCGCTCCGGCGCCGGGCGCCGCAGCGCCCCTCGCAGACTCCGACAACGCGGCCGCGGACGCGCTCACCGTCGGCTACGTGGGCCGGCTGGTGCCGGGCAAGCGCGTGGACGTGCTGATCGATGCGTTCGCCGCACTCCGGCTGGCCCGGAAGCGGCTGGTCATCATCGGCGAAGGGCCGCAGCAGGAGTCCCTGCAGCGGCAGGCACAGGCACGGGGCCTCGGCGCGCAGGTGACGTTCACGGGATATCGCGAGGATCGCCTGCAGCTGCTGGCGTCGCTGGACGTGTTCGTGCTGCCCTCTGAATCAGAGGGCATCCCGCGCTGCCTGCTGGAAGCCATGGCGGCCTCTG
>CAJACZ010000074.1 GCA_903938365.1 uncultured Pseudomonadota bacterium
GACAGCGCGATGTGCCGCCCGCCCGGCGGAGTATCACTCAGCGCGTCGGTCGCGTTCGACAGCAGGTTGTACAGCACGATCTCGAGCCGGGTGGGATCCGTCTGGATCATCGGCAGTTCTTCGGGCACGGACTCGGTGACCTTGACCTGCGAGGCCCGCAGCCTGTCCCCGAGCGATTCCATCACGCCGCGCAGCAGCGTGGCGATCGAAACCTCGCTGGGCGTTCCGCCACCGCCCTGGTAGAAGTCACGCAGGCGGATCAGCATGTCGGCGGCGCGGTTGGCTTCGCGCGCGGCCTTGCCCAGGGTCTCGCCCAGTCGCGGCTCGCCGGCAGCCACCGGCGCTGCCAGGATCTGCGAGGCGCGAAGATAGGACACCAGCGCGGTGATGGGCTGGTTGAGTTCGTGTGCCAGCGACGAGGCGAGTTCGCCGGCCACCGCGAAACGCATCGTTCGTGCCACCAGCGTTTCGCGCTCGCGCGCCTGGGTTTCGGCGAGCCGGCGGGTCGTGGCGTCGCGCACGATGGCGAGCGTTCCGGCGGGCGACGGCGCCACCAGCTGCACCCACGCGACTTCGGCTGGAAAGCTGCTGCCGTCGCTGCGCCGGCCCGCGAAAGTGGCGCGCCCCTCGCTGCCCAGCAGTTCCATGCCGGGCAACAGCGTATGCAGTGTAGGAGCCGTGCCGTTGTTGATGGCAGCGACGGGCATGCCGAACAGTGCGCGCGCGAAATCGTTGGCGCTGCGCAGTCGGCCTGCAGTGTCGGCGGTCAGCACCGCATCGGGGGCGACGGCCAGCAGCGCCCGCAGTTCCGAGGCACGCGTCGCGAGTTCGGAGAGAGCTTTCGCGCGTTCGGTCACCGCGGCGCCCAGCAGCAGGCCTGTCAGGTTCATGGTCAGCATCAGGAACTGCAGGTCGATGAAGCGCACGGGCAGCTGGCTCTGCTGCACCTGTGCGATCAGGCCGATCTGGATCGCCAGCAGCGCGAGCATCGCTCCGGTGGCCCCCCAGCGCACGGCGATCCAGATGATCGGCACGAACAGCGGGTAAAGAAAGCGCACCTGCTCGATGCCCGCGATGCCGCCCACCAGCGGCACCGACAGGGATACCGCCGCCATCTGGGCAAGCACCTCCCAGCGCCGCTCGCGCAGCGGTTCGACCAGTGTCCTCCAGCGGGGCGCTGCCAGCAGCAACGGCGTCAGCAGCAGCATGCCGTTGATGTCGCCGACCCAGTAGCGTTCCGCGCTCGCCCAGAAGGATTCGACGGGAAGCGAGTCGCCGAGGACCAGGAATCCCGCGTAGCCCAGCGCTGCGACCAGGCCGGTCAGGATCACGCCGACCGCCAGCCTGATGCTGGAGCGCAGGGAGGTCAGGTAGTCGTCTCCCCCGTATGTGCGCAGGAAAGCGGCCAGGCACGCGTAGCAGACGGAGATCCAGACTGCGCTGGCGACAAGTTCCACCAACGGTGCCGGGGTCTGGCGAACCAGTACTTCGCTGCCGAAGGCAGCGAGGACGCTGAGGGGCATCCAGCGCGGGCCGCGCGCGACCAGCAGCGCCAGAGTCAGGCCGGTCTGCGGATTGAGCGGCGTGACACCGAACTTGACGATGGGCTGCGCGAAGCTGATCGCCTCGATCAGCAGGTAGCCGAAGAGATAGGCGAGCGCGAGTGCGCCGTCGGCCGTCAGGCTGTGGTGCGAAGGCATGGGCTGCAGCCCGGCCGCTTTGTCGCTGCGCAACCGATCTTTCATGAGTTCAATAGGATACGCCGGGACCCGCCGGTTCACTGCATGGGTGTGGCTCGGGGAAAAACCGGGAATACCCCGGGGGACCCCCGGATCGCTCCGAGACCCGGAGAAACTGCCACAGCGTGGCCAAGGTTCTGGGTAATCAACCTGCTCACCATAACGGCCCGCATGTCGTTCGCGGGGCGAGGGAACCCGCGAACGCCGCTCGACCGGTAGAGAGGGGCTTCAGCCCGTCCACTGCCGCGCTTCGGCGGCGCTGCGGCGGAAGTGCGGCATGTTGTAGATGAGCAGCGCAGTCCCGATCACCGCCACCAGGGTCGCCACGCTGGCCAGCGAATAGCGCAGCTGGGACTCGTCCTTGAAGTAATAGTCGGTCATCAGGGCGACGGCCGTCGGACCGATGAAGAAGCCGACCGCGTTCAGCGTGAAGTAATAGCAGGCCACGATCTGTGCCCGCATGCTGGGCGGTGCGATCGCGACGACCGCAGCCGCCCCGGCGGCGGTCGGTGCCGCCGCGCCCAGGGTCGCCGGGATCAGCATCAGGATGGCGAGCAGCGGGCTGGGCATCAGCGTGAACGTGCAGTAGCCGAGGGCCATGACCGCGAACGCCACCAGGCAGACCCTCAGGTAGCCGTCTTCGTAGCGTTTCTGGAAGACGTCGCACATCCAGCCGCCCACCACGACGCCCACCAGTCCGAACACGATCGAGATGACGCCCCGCCAGCGGATCCAGCTGCCGAGTTCCTCGGGGCTGAGGGCGTAGGTGCGGCGCAGGAATTCGGGGATCCAGAAACCGATGCCGTAGGCCATGATCGCGAGCGAGGAGAGCGCCAGGAACAGCACGATGAAGCTGCGCCAGCGTTTGAAGATGAAGCGCAGCGTGTCCCACACGGGTGAGGCTTCCGGGGGCCGGCCGGTGCGCAGGAACTCGCGGCGGACGGGCTCGCGTATGGTGAGGATCAGGGCGCCGATCAGCAGGCCCGGCAGGCCGACCCAGATGAACATCTGCTGCCAGGGCTCGACCAGGCCGACGATGGGCCACACCTGGGGTCCCGCGGCCTGGATCTTCGGGTAGATCGTACCCCCCAGGATGAAGGCAATGCCGCTGCCGCTCGAGACGCCGGCGGTGTACAGCCCGATCGCGCGACCGATGCGGTCGGGCGGGAAGTAGTCCTTGAGCAGCGACAGCGCCGGAGGGTTCAGCGCCGCCTCGCCGGCGCCGACGCCGACGCGCGCCAGGAACAGCATGGGATAGGTCATCGAGACGCCGCAGAGCATCGTCATGATGCTCCACACGGTCACGCCGCCGCAGATCAGCCAGCGGCGGTTGCCGCGATCCGCCAGCCAGGCGATCAGCACCCCGAAGAAGGTGTAGAAGACCGCGAAGGCGCCGCCGAGCAGGAAGCTCATCTGCGTGTCGGAGATGTCCAGGCTGCGTTTGATGTCCGGCACCAGCAGCGCGATGATCTCGCGATCGACGAAGGCGAGGATGTAGGCGAGCAGCAGGACTGCGACCACGTACCAGGCATACGCCGGACGCGGGTAGGGGACGGCGGCGGTCGGGTCGGGGTGGGACAAGGGCGTATCCTCTCAGCCTGCTGAGTCGAGCATGAGCATCCGGGCGCGGCATGGCGCGCCCGCGGCGGGCTGAATACCATCGCATCTTCCCTGCACTCCCTTCTAGCCCATCCGCCAGCCAGTTGAAAGTCAGCCACCACCCCGATTACTTCCTGCCGCTGCCTGAGGGCCACCCGTTCCCCATGGCGAAGTACACCCTCGTGCACGAATATCTCGTGGCGCGTGGCGTGCTCGCCGTGGACGATATCGTGCAGCCCCGTGAGGCGGCGCGCGCCGACCTGGAGCGGGTGCATGCGGCGGGCTACCTCGACAAGCTGTACGGGGCCGGCCTGTCGGCGGATGAACAGCGGCGCCTGGGCGTGCCGTGGAGCGAGCGCCTGCTGCGCCGTTCGCGGCTGGCGGTGCAGGGCACGCTGGACGCGGCCGGGCACGCGCTGAGGGACGGCCTGGCGGGCAACCTTGCCGGCGGCACGCACCACGCGTTCACGGATCGGGGCGAGGGGTTCTGCGTGCTCAACGATGTCGCCGTGGCGATCCGGGCGCTGCAGGCCTCGGGCTCGATCGACCGGGCGCTGGTGATCGACCTGGACGTGCACCAGGGCAATGGCACCGCCGCGATCTTCGCGGGCGACCCGTCCGTGTTCACGCTGTCGGTGCACGGTGAGCGGAACTACCCTGCGGTGAAGATGCGCTCCAGCCTCGATGTCGGGCTGCCCGACGGCACCGGCGACGACGAGTACCTCGAGGCCTTGCGCTCGAGTGTGCCGCAGGTGCTGTCCGGCTTCCGCGCCGATCTGGTGTTCTATCTCGCGGGGGTCGACGTGGCGGCCGGCGATCGCTACGGACGCTTCGCATTGAGCACGGCGGGCGTTCGCGCCCGCGACCGCTGGGTGCTCGAGACGGTGCGACAGGCGGGCCTGCCGCTGGTGATCACCCTGGCCGGCGGTTACGCGCGCGATGCCGCGAGCACCGCCGCGCTGCACTGCCTGGTCTTCGAGGAGGCCGTGCGCCTCGAGCGCACAGGCACTGTTCAGGAATAGCGGAGGCCGAGCCTGCGGTACAGCGCCGCGAGCAGCCAGAGCGGGCCTATCATCAGGAACTGCAGGTCCTTGAAGAACGACGGGCGCCGTCCTTCGATGGCGTGGCCGACGAACTGGCCTGCCCAGGCGAGGACGAACAGGGCGAGGCAGCTCGACCAGAGCGGCCAGGGCAGCGCGTCCAGCGCCCCGAGGGCCAGGAACGCCACGGCCAGCGGCAGCAGCATGCCGGCCGCCAGCGCGGGCGAGAGCGCCAGGTAGTACGCCACGGCCGCCACGGCGGCCAGCGTTGCCCAGTCCAGTGCGGGGGCGAGGCCTGCGACGGCGCCGGGCACGGGCAGGGCTCTGAGGAAACCGAACACACTGAGGACGATGACCGGGACGCACACGCAGTGCAGGGCCTTGTTGGTGGGGTGAAGGTGGCTTTCGCCGTATTCCGCCAGCCACTGGTCGATGCTGCGCATGGTGTACCCTTGATCGCGGTCTTTGAGCAGGATCCTGATGCGCAACGACGCTACCGCGGCACCCCTCTCCACCGCAAGCCTGACGGCCCTGGGCCGCGTGCGCCCCTCATGAGCAACGTGGCTCCCGCACTCGTTGCGCTGGTGCTGGTCGTCGTGGCCAATGCGGCGCCCGTGCTGCTGGCGCTGTGCGTCGGTTCGGCAACCGCGTGGCCCGTGGACGGCGGAAGACGCTGGGCCGACGGTCGGCCCGTGCTGGGGCCCTCCAAGACCTGGCGCGGGATCCTGGCGGCGGTGCTGGCGACCGCCGCAGCGGGGCAGTGGCTGCTGGGGGATGCGTCGCTCGGGGCGCTTGCAGCGGTGCTGGCGATGGCGGGCGACCTGGGCAGCAGCTTCGTCAAGCGACGTCTGGGCCTGCGCTCGGGCGCCAACGCGCTCGGCCTCGATCAGCTGCCCGAGAGTCTGCTGCCGCTGCTGCTGCTCGGCGGCCCGCTCGGTTTGTCCGCGGCGGCGATCCTCGCGGTGGCCCTGGCGTTCTTCGTGTTCGACGTGCTCGGCACGCGCCTGCTGGCCGCCTGGCGCACAGGCCGCGGCGGATAAACGGCGGCGCCGACCGGCTTCAGCCCGCCTCGATCATCACGCTGCGGAGCTTCTTGATCGCGTTCGCCTCGAGCTGGCGGATGCGCTCGGCCGACACTCCGTACCGCGCCGCCAGGTCGTGCAGCGTCGCCTTGGCAGCGTCGCCCGCCATCCAGCGGCTCGCGAGGATGTCGCGGCTGCGCGCGTCGAGTTGGGCGATGGCGCGCCCCAGGCTCGCATGCGATTCGGTTTCCCATTCCTCGTTCTCGACCTGCAGCGCCGGGTCCGCGTCCGGGGCCGGCAGGTAGGCCGCGGGCGAGTAGGCCTCGTCGTCTTCGGTGTCCATCGGCGCAGGGTCGAAGGCCAGATCGCGCGCCGAGAGGCGCTGCTCCATCTCGGTCACTTCGCGCGGTTCGACGCCGAGGTCGCGGGCGACGGCCGCGGTCTCGTCAGCCGACAGCCAGGCGAGGTTGCGCTTCATGCGGCGCAGGTTGAAGAACAGTTTGCGCTGCGCCTTGGTGGTGGCGACCTTCACGAGACGCCAGTTGCGCAGCACGTATTCGTGGATCTCGGCGCGGATCCAGTGCACGGCGAAGGACACCAGCCGGACGCCGACGGCCGGGTCGAAGCGCTTGACGGCCTTCATGAGGCCGACGTTGCCTTCCTGCACGAGGTCGCCGACCGGCAGGCCGTAGCCGGCGTAGCCACGCGCGATGTGCACGACGAAGCGCAGGTGCGAGAGCACCAGCGCGCGCGCCGCGTCCACGTCGCCGTCGGTGCGGAATCGGGTGGCGAGGGACTGTTCGTCCTCGCGCGAGAGCACCGGGACCTGCGAGACGCGGTCCAGGTAGGCATCGAGGCTGCCGAGCGGGCCGCTCAGCGCGATGTCGGAATAACGGGCAACCAGGGCTTGGGTGGTCATTGTGTCTGAAACCTCCCTACAGGTTTATTGCGCAGCTGATTCTAGCACTCGGGAAGTTGGAGTGCTAAGACCGCCTCACAGTTCCTGAAATATTTTTAATCCTTTAAGAACAGCGACTTAAGCGCGGGGTTCGATGCGGGAGAGGTTGCGCGCGGCGGCGATCCAGGCGCCGAGCCAGCCGAGCGCCGCGCCACCGCCCAGCAGCACGGCCGCTTCGCGGAGGCCGAGGCCGCTGAGGCTGAAGCCGCTGCCGTACAGGCTCGCGAGCTGGCTCACGGGGGCCGCGAGGGCGGCGCTGGCGGCGACGACGATCGCCAGGGCGAGCAGCCCGCCCAGCAGGCCATACAGCAGGCCTTCGTACAGGAACGGGCGCCGCACGAAGGCGTTGGTGCCGCCGACGAGTTTGGTGACCTCGATTTCCGACCGTCGGCTGTTGATCTCCAGCCGGATGGTGTTGCCCACGATGGCCAGCACGCCCAGCGCGAGCACCCCGCCCACCAGCGCGAGGGCGCGGCGCAGCAGCTCGAGGATGGCGCCGAGCCGCTGCACCCATTCGGTGTCGACCTGCACGAGTTCGACTTCGGGCCATGCCGCGAAATGGCGCTTGAGTGTCTCGATGCGCGCCGGATCCGCGGCCTCGGCGCGCGGCGTGATGCTCAGCACGTGCGGCAGGGGATTGGCGCGCAGCGCCTCGAGCGCCTCGCCGAAACCGGAGTACTCGCGGAATTCCTCGAGGGCTTTTTCCGCCGGCACCAGCCGGACCTCGGCGACGTCGGGCCGCCGGTCCGCGTTGCGCTGCAGCTGACGCGCTTTTTCGAGCGACACGTCGGCCTTCAGGTAGACCGTGACGTCGATCGAGTCCGCGAGGTCGCCGGTCGCCGCGCGCGCGTTGGACACGATCACCCACAGGCCTGCAGGCAGGGCGAGCGCGAGCGCGATCACGCCGATCGTCAGGCCGGTGGCCAGGGGTTCGCGCAGCAGGCGACCCAGCGCGCCGAGCAGGGCCTGCAGGTGACGCGCGGCGTAGGTGGACGGGGAGATCATGGGCGCAGGTTCAGCGTCGCGCCTGCAGCGCGGGCAGGGGCGGCAGTCCGTCGGCGGGACCGCCGCCGGGCGGGCCGGCGACCTGGCCGTTTTCGATGACGATCTCGCGCTGGCCGAATTCCTTCACCAGGCCGAGGTCGTGCGTGGCGATGATCACCGTGACCCCGACTTCCTGGAAACGCTTGAACACGCGCATCACCTCGAGCGCTAGCCCGTGGTCGAGGTTGCCGGTGGGTTCGTCCGCGATCAGCACCGGGGGTCGGGCGATCACGGCGCGCGCGATCCCGACCCGCTGCTGTTCGCCGATGGACAGCTCCGAGGGCAGCACGCCTTCCTTGCCGAGCAGCCCCACCTGGTCGAGGGCCGCGCGCACGCGGCGGTCGATCTCGCGCAGCGGCGTGTCCGCGACCACCAGCGGCAGCGCGACGTTGTCGAACACCGGGCGGTCCATCAGCAGCTTGTGGTCCTGGAACACCACGCCGACCTGGCGGCGGAACGCGGGCACGCCGCGCGAGCGCAGGGTCGTGGTGTTGATGCCGTTCACGGTGACGGTGCCGCGGGTCGGCCGTTCGAGCAGGGCGATCAGCTTGAGCACGGAACTCTTGCCGGCGCCCGAGCGGCCGGTGAGGAACACCATCTCGCCCGGCGCGATGCGCAGGGAGACGTTGCTCAGGGCCTCGCGGCCGTTCGGATAGCGTTTGTGGACGCGGTCGAAGACGATCACGTGGGATGCCGGGCTGGGAACAGGCTCAAGTATCGCCGTTGCCCGCCGCTCCGTCGACCAGTGCGCGCGCGAAGGCTTCGGCGTCGAACTCGCCGAAGTCCTCGGCCTGTTCGCCGATGCCGATGTAGCGGATCGGCAGGCCGAGCCGGCGCGCGATCGCCAGCACGATGCCGCCCCTGGCGGTGCCGTCGAGCTTGGTCAGGACGAGTCCCGTCACGCCTACGGCCTCGTTGAACTGGACCGCCTGGGCGAGCGCGTTCTGGCCCTGGTTGGCGTCGAGCACGAGCAGCACCTCGTGTGGCGCGGAGGGTTCGGCGCGACTGATCACGCGCTTCACCTTGCGCAGTTCCTCCATGAGGTGCGTCTGCGCCTGCAGCCGGCCCGCCGTGTCGGCGAGCAGCACGTCGAAGCCGCGGGTGCGTGCCGCGCCGAGCGCGTCGAAGGCGACGGCGGCCGGATCCGCGCCGGGCTGCTGCGACACGAGCTCGGAGCCCGTGCGCTGCGCCCAGATGCCGAGTTGCTCGGTCGCAGCGGCGCGGAAGGTGTCGCCGGCGGCCAGCATCACCTTGCGACCCTCGCCGGAAAAGCGGTGGGCCAGCTTGCCGATGGTCGTGGTCTTGCCCGAGCCGTTGACGCCCACGACCAGGATCACGAAGGGGCGGTGTTCCCGGGTGATCTCGAGTCGCCTGGCCACGGGCTGCAGCACCGCCACGATTTCCTCGCGCAGCGCCCGGATCAGTGCCTCGACGTCCGCGAGCTCGTTGCGTGCGACGCGCTTGCGCAGTTTCTCGAGCAGTTCCTCCGTGACCTGCACGCCGACGTCGGCCCGCAGCAGCCGCGTCTCGAGCTCCTCGAGGATGGTCGCGTCGATCCGGCGACCGCGGAACAGGCTGCCGAGGTCGTAGGAGAGCCAGGAGTCGGGTCGATTGAGCTTGCTGCGCAGGCGCGCGAAGAAGCCGTTCTTGGATTCGGGATTGGCGGGCATGGACAGGCGACGGGATCCGGGTGGGGGAAGGGCGGCCTGCGCCGCGCCTGCGATATTACGGTTCCGGCTGGCGGGTGTCAGCGCGCGATCGCGGAGTTCGGTTAGGCTGCTCCCCCGGGAGGAGGCAGGCAAGCGACATGCAGCAACGGCGGCCACGCGAATTGCGCATCATTGCGGGGCGGTGGCGCGGCAGGAAGCTGCGGTTCCCCGCCGGCACCACCATCCGTCCCACCCCCGACCGGGTGCGCGAGACCCTGTTCAACTGGCTGGCACCCGTGCTGCCCGGCGCGCGGATCCTCGATCCTTTCGCGGGCAGTGGCGCGCTGGGGCTGGAAGCGCTGTCGCGCGGTGCCGCCTTCGCCCTGCTCCTCGATTCCGACCCGCTCTGTGTCGCGGCGCTGCGCGAGCGCTTCGGGGAGTGGCAGGCGAGCGGGGCCGAGGTGCGGCGAGCGGACGCCCTCGAGTGGCTGGCCGCCGCCCGTCCGTCCGCCACGCTGCCTTTCGACATTGTTTTTCTCGACCCGCCGTTCGCCGCGGGCCTGCTCGAGCGCGCCTGCGCCCGGCTCGAATCCGGCGCGTGGCTCGCGCCCGGGGCGCGGATCTACCTCGAGACGCCCGCGCGCGATGCTCTGCCGCCGCTGCCCCCGAACTGGGAGTTGCTGCGCAGCGGCGCTGCCGGCGAGGTCGGGTATCATCTGGCTCGTCGCACGCCGGACCCTCCATGACATGAAACGCAACGCCGTCTACCCTGGAACCTTCGACCCGATCACGAACGGCCACCACGATCTCGTGCGCCGGGCGGCCAGCATCTTCAGCCGGCTGGTGATCGCGATCGCGGCAAATCCCAACAAGGCGCCGATGTTCCCGCTGGCCCAGCGGGTCGAGATGGCCCGCGCGGTGCTGGTCGACCTCCCCAACGTCGAGGTCGTCGGCTACGCCGGGCTGACGGTGGAGTTCGCGCGCAAGAACGATCTCAACGTGGTGATCCGCGGCCTGCGCGCCGTCTCGGACTTCGAGTTCGAGTTCCAGCTGGCGAACATGAGCCGGCACCTTTCGCCCGAGATCGAGACGGTCTTCATGACGCCCCAGGAGCAGTTCACCTTCATCTCTTCGACGCTGGTGCGCGAGATCGCCGTGCTCGGTGGCGACGTCTCCGAGTTCGTGCACCCGATCGTGGCGGTCGAGCTGCGCAAGCAGCGCCGCGAGCCCGCGCCAGTTCCTTAAGCGGCATGCGGCTGCTCGAGGGCACATGGCTGCCCGTCGGTGCGCGTGTGGCGCTCGACGAGCTCCCCATGGACGAGCTGCGCGTTGCCCGGCTGGTGCTGCAGGGGCGCGAATACCGCATTCTCGACCGGCGCCTCGTGGCGATCGACTGCGGTGAGTTCCGCGTCGATGCCACGGTGCTGCCGCGGGCGCTGGACCTCATCGGCCTCGAGGGCCCCAATGCGGGCCGCACCCTGCGGGCGATCTTCGAGCTGGAGGGCGACGAGCTGGTGGTGTGCTACGACCTCCAGGGGGGCGCCCGGCCCTCCAGCATGACGCCGGTCGCGGACCAGCTGCTGCTGAAGATCACTTACGCGCGCGCGCCGGCGCGACTCGCGTCCTGAGGCGCTTCGCGCTCTTGCGGCGCAGGCGCAGGCGCGGGGCGGGCCGGGGCGGCGCGGGCAGTCCGCCGGCCTTTGCGAGGTCCACGGCCCGCCACAGGTACCAGGCGGCGGCGGAGCGCAACGGCGCCCAGCGCGCACCGTAGGCGGCCAGCGCGGCGGGTGCCGGCAGCGTGCGCAATCCGTAGGCCAGCCGGAAGCCGTTGCGCACGCCGAAGTCCTCGGCGGGCAGCACGTCCGGCCGGCCGAGCTGGAACATCAGCATCATCTGCACCGTCCAGCGTCCGATGCCGCGCACGGTCGTCAGGCGCTCCACGATCTGCGCATCGTCCAGGGCCGCGAGCGTCGCGGTGTCCGGCACCACGCCCTCGAGGGCGCGCGCGGCGAGATCCTTGAGCGCCACCACCTTGGAGCGCGAAAGGCCGGCGCCGCGCAGCGTGGCGTCGTCGGTGTCGAGCAGCTGCCGCGGTTCCGGAAACCCGGCACCGGTTTCGAGTGCGGCGGCTGCGGCCTCCGCGCCCGTGTAGATTGCGAGCACTCGCAGCAGGATCGTCCGTGCCGCGGCGCCGCTGAGCTGCTGGTGCGTGATGGCCCGGGCCAGGTGCACGAAGGGCGTCGAACCCGTGTCGGGCACGAGCCGGTAAGGACCCGCGGCCTCGATCACGGCACCGAGCGTCGGGTCCACGGCGCTGAAATGCGCGAGCAGGCGGCGTCGCGTCAGTGCTGGCACAGCGCGCACC
>CAJACZ010000075.1 GCA_903938365.1 uncultured Pseudomonadota bacterium
CCGGGATGCCCCAGACGGTCGAAGCACAGGCCATGGCCATCGCAGGGCTGCTCGATGCCGCAGGGGTCGACTCGGTCGATGTCGTGGGCGAAGATTTCGGCGCTGCAGTCGCCGTCGAACTCGCGCTGCTGCGGCCGGGGCGCGTCCGCCACCTCACCTCGTTGAACATGCCTGTGATCGACCCGGACTATCGGGCCGGCTGGCTTGGCCACGGCGATGTTTCACTGGCACCACGCTGGGATGGCTCGCACCTGGCCACTGCCTGGGCGATCGCGCGCGACCGGCAGCTGTTCTCGCCGTGGTTCGATCGCCGCGGGCCCGCGGCGGTTGCCAGGGATCACGCACTCGACCCCCGGCAGCTCGACGCCGCAGCCTTCGACCTCCTGCGGGCGGGGGACTCCTGGCGTGACGCCTCGAAGGCGCTGCTGGACTATCCTTTCGCAACACGGCTCGCACTGGCCGGCGTACCCCACCGCGCGGTCAACGCAGACTCCCCAGACGCACCCGTGCTTTAAGGCGGCGCCCGCGCGCAGAGGACATTTTCATCATGCGTGAATTCGATCCGACTCGGCGCGCCGCCCTGGGCAGCGGAATGGCGCTCCTGGCGGCCGCACCGCTCGTGGCGGCGCGGGCTGCGTCCAGGCCCGGCGCGACCATGCAGGCCTATCAGGTCGGTCGCCAGCAGGGGATCGACTCGCTTTCGCTTGCAGAGCGTGCGGTCCCGCATGCCGGCCCCGGCGAGGTGATCATCGGGGTCCGCGCCTCGGCGCTGAACCACCGCGACCTGAGCATTCTTGCCGGGCAGTACGGAGCGGCGAAACCGCCGCAGCGGGTACCCGTGGGCGATGGGGCCGGGATCGTCCTCGAGTGCGGTCCCGGAGTGAGCACCGTGCAGGTGGGCGACCGCGTCACGGCACCGCATTTCACTCCGTGGCTGGACGGCGATTACGATCCGGGCGTGTTCGCCGCGGACCTGGGCAACACGCGGGACGGCTGGCTCGCCGAGCGGATCGTGCTGCCCGCCGCCGCGCTGGTGCAGCTACCCGCGTCGATGTCCTTCGAGGATGCTGCGGCGCTGGGTGCGGCAGGCATCACTGCGTGGGCGGTGCTCGTCTCGCTCGGGCGCATCAGGGCGGGCGATACGGTGCTGACGCTCGGCACGGGTGGCGTCTCGATGCTCGCCCTGCAGATTGCAAAGATCAGCGGCGCACGCGTCGCCATTACGTCCTCCAGCGATGAAAAGCTGGAGCTGTGCCGTGCGCTCGGGGCGGACATCACCGTCAACTACCGCCGCACGCCTGCGTGGCACGAGACTGTGCGCGAAGCGACCGGCGGTCGCGGCGTGGACATCGTGGTGGAGACCGTGGGTCTCTCGAGCCTTGCGCAATCGCTCGCCTGCTGTGCGCCGAACGCGCGGGTCGGCCTGCTCGGCGCGCTCGGTGGCGCAACGCCGGGGCCGACGAGTCTCGGTCCGCTGATCCTGAACAACATCGTGCTCAAGGGAATCACCTCCGGCAGCCGCCGGATGCTCGATGACCTGCTGCGCGCGAGCGCAGCGAACGGCCTTCGGCCGCGCATCGACCGTCGTTTCAAGTTCGGCGAGGCGCGCGAGGCTTTGCGGCACCTGGAGTCCGGCGACCATGTCGGGAAAGTGGTGATCCAGCACGAGTCCATGGCTTGACGGCCTCCACCATTCGAGCATGGACCATGCCTGGTTCAGCCCCGGCGCTGACCCGCCGCGACTGCCTGCTCGGATCCGGGCTGCTGTTGTCGTCCGACATGGCGACGGCGCGTGGAACGCCCGCACCAGCGCTGTCCGGCGCGCTCGAGAAAGCGATCGGAGACCCACGCTTCAACACGCGCCTGCTGGGTCGGCTGCAGGGCGATCTGTCCGGCCGGCAGCGCTGGATTTACAACCCGGGCTTCGTGTTTGCCACGGTGCCCGGCCAGGGGCTTGCACCTGCTGATTTCGGGCGCCTGCTCTGCCGGGTCGAGGGATTCACGTCGCGTATTTCGCGGGCACTTGCCGATGGCAGCATCGAAGAGCTTTCACACAGCTGGATGTTCTACCGGCACCCCGAGCAGGAAGCGTGGCTGGACAACTTCGACAACCCGTGGACAGGCGAACGCATTGAAGTTCCGCCGTACCGCGGAGGGCCGTCGCATTCGTGGCTGCGACCGACCAGCGGCACCGAACTGGAGGCCGGCGGGGCGGCCGTCGAGAGCACGGCGATCGGGAGTCCTGCGAAGCTCTCCTGGCGAGTCATCAATGGCCAGGCCTGGGTGTCGCGATTCGCGGCAAGCCGGATCCGTACGCCCACCGGAGCGGTGCGCAACGAGTTCTCCACCGACGCATGGGTTTGCCCGCTCGCCGAGCTGCTCGACGAACGCCGCAGCCACCTGCCCTCCATCTACTCGTGGACGAGCCAGGCCGAGTGGCCCGCATGGCTGCGCATGGAGGGGCGGCCGGGCGGGGTGTTGTGGCGCATCGAGAGCGTCGTGCTGGAAGAACCCTCGCAGCTGCCCGCTGCGTTCGCCGCACGCATGCACGAACTGCTGCCCGGCAAGCTGGAGGAGCGTCTCGAATGGTGACCCGTCGCCGCACATTCACGATCCTGGCTTTCTTGCGGGCCGGCCTGCTCGCGCTGGCCGGCGCGGCGTTCATCACCGCGAACCCTGCGAGCGCGCAGCCACGCGCGGGTCAACCCGCATCCGAAGCACGGCCTGCAGCACTGGTGTTCGGTGGATCGGGTCAGCTCGGTTCGGACATCGTGCGCATGCTGGTGGACGCTGGCCTCGAGGTCACCGTGTTCATGCGACCGACCTCGAGCCCTGAGCGACTCGCGGGCCTGCCTGTCGAGTTCGTCGACGGCGACGTCACCGTCGAGCAGGATGTCAGCCGGGCATTTCAAGTGCGCCGTTACGACTTGGTGGTGGACGCTCTGGGCCGAGCGGGCGCCGACGTCGGTTTCTTCGCGATCAGCGGCAGGCACATCGCGACGTGGGCGAAGGCCACCGGGGCACGGCAGATCATCCTGCACAGCTCGGTGGGCGTCGGCAACAGCCGTGGCGCGTACCCGGCCGAACGATACGCCGGCATGCAGGCCCTGTTCGAAGCCAAGCAAGCGGGCGAGCGCGCAGTGATCGACTCGGGTGTCCCCTACACCATTATCCGCAACGCGGTCTTGCGCGACCCGCCCGCGGGAACACCCGAGCAGGCCCGTCTCGTCGCGGACGAACGCGTCTACGGCACGGTGTCACGGCGCGGCCTGGCCCGCCTCACGCTGGGCTGCGTCAGCGAGCCCGCCTGTGCCAACCGGATCTTCCACGCTATCGATGACGGGTTGCCCGTCCTGAGGTAGCGACGAAGGCCGGACTATCGCCCACGACGATACCCGCCAGGCCCCTCAATCAGACCCACCCGCTGGGCTTGGACCTGCAATAACGAACGTTCCCGCTCTACGCCCGCGAAACCCCCTCGTTCGATGCCAGCTTCGATGCGTTCGCTAGCGAGCTCAAGCGTGAAGCGGAACGCGTCGTCGCACCGGTCATCGAGGAGGAACGAGTGTGATGGCATCGCGTGGAGAGTAATTCTGCCATGCCTTGCGAATGGCGAACGGCCAGCGCAGCAGCCCCCACAATCCGCCGGCCAATAGCGGAAGTCCGAACCACGCGAACACATTGTGGATCCGAATACTCTCCTCAAAGGTGACCGCGTCACTCCTTTGGAGATAGCCATTCAGCGAGTCAACGATTCGCTGCTGTGGGTCGCCGTTCACGTTGCCGGAGAAGCCGAGAAGCGACACGGTCTTGTCACCACTGATGGCATAGGCGCCGGAGCTCAGGAGATGGGGCCTTGTTCGCACCTGCGTAAGAATGGCGGCTCGCTCCACGTTGGACAGCGTCGTCGACATCTGGAGCAGCCCCCAGAAATGCTCCCTTGTCACCGTGAGGGTTACCTGATCAGCGGCACGCCGATTCGCGGACACTTGCACGGTGTACCATCCAAAGTAGACAAAGGCGCCGCCGACACCTCCGTATACAAGCAGGGCAAAGAAGGGCTTCACGAACCCATCGAGAAACACCTTCAGCAGTCCTCCAGACGAAAGCTCGGACTGGAGCACGCGTTCAAGATCCCTCATGGACTGACACCTCTTTCCGGGGATGGGGGCACGCCGTCAGCAGCATGTAACGTGAGGCGATCGTGCGCTATGTGCGGGAGATGCTATCGTCAAGCCAAGGCAGCGGATAGCCGTGGGGTGAAATCGAAGCCAGGCGCACGGGCTGGGACAGGTCTTCCAGCAGCGCGCTGACGCGTTCGGGATCCAGCAGCCCGCAGGACGCTGCCCGGTGGATATCGAGCGCCGAGAGCCGGTGCCAGGCTAGCCCGGTTCCGCGGCGACGTTCCCGGGCGCCGTCGCGGCAGCCACGAATGCCGCCAGCGCCTGGATTTCTTCCTCGCTGAGGGACTGCCGATACGAGGGCATGTTGCCGACGCCGCTGCGCAACGCCGCCGCGACCCGTTCACGATCGGGCCGCAGTTCGTCGAGGATCGGGCCGATTTCACCGGTCGCTCCGACGGCGCTGAGCGTGTGGCAGGTGGCGCAGGGCGGGGCCGCGCGCATGAACAGGTCGCGGCCCCGGGCCACATCCGGCGCATCCTCGGCGCGTGCGAACCCGATGGCGCCCGCGGCAACAGCGGCACACGCCAGCATGCCGACACGCAGGTCGGCCCGCAGGTCAGCACGCACGCGGCTCACGTCACGGTCGTCTCGACCACGTGGTCGAGCCAGCTGGTGTTGTTGTAGCCGGCCGCGTTCTCGACCCGCTCACGGGGCTGGACGTTGCCGGCAGCGTCGGTCGCGCGGCTGGTCATTCGGTACTGCCCCGGTTCGAGCCGGACCGGAAGGACGAAGGGTCGCCAGGCATACCGACCGAGGTCCGGACCGACGAACGAAGCCTTGCGCCAGCTGATGCCGCCGTCGATCGACACGTCGACGCGCTTGACTGCGCGCACGCCGCCGAAGGCGAGGCCGTGGACCTGCACGACACCGGCAGGAACCGGGCCGGGACCCGGGAAACTGACCCAGGACTTCACCGACATCTGCTGAACCGAGGGTTGAGACGGATCGCCCTGCGCGCCGGCCGGCGATATCCGGTAACCGTGCGACATGATCCGTGCGGTGGATTCCTGCGCCGAGAACGCCAGTCGATTGATGTACTTGATGGAGTTCACGCCGGCATACCCGGGCACCACGAGGCGCAACGGACCGCCGTGCGCCAGCGGCACCGGCGCGCCGTTGAGCTCCCAGGCCAGCAGGGCATCCGCCATCGCGGCGAGGGGCACGGATCGTTCGACGATCACGCTCTGCGGATCGATACCCGCGGGCAACGCTTCCCCGCCCGTCCCGGTCATGAAGCTCGCCCCGCGCACGACCCCACCCAGCGCAGCCACGACCGCGCGTACCGGCACGCCGCTCCAGATCACGCAGCCGGCTGCGCCGACCATCCACGGCGTACCGGGCGGCTTCCCGGGAAAGAAGCCGCGGCCGTTGCCCGAGCACTGCAGCACCATCGGCACCGTCGCAAGGCCCAGCGAACGAAGCTCGCGCAACGTCAGCACACCCGGCCGCCCGACCCCTTCGACGCTCAGCTTCCAGGCGTCGCGATCGTTGAGGATCGATGCATCAGGCGCGGGCAGATTGTTGCGCACGTACAGGCGCTCGACCGGCGTGACCGCGCTGGTTCCCAGCGCATCGCGCCGGGTCTCGATTGTGGCGCTCGAATGCACGATCAGCGCACTGGCGTCCTTCCAGCCCGCGTAGGCGGGCAACGGACGTGCGGCGACCGGTGGCGGCGACGACGTTGCGGTCGCTGCCGCGGCATCGGGCCGATCCAGGCCCGCCAGCAAGGCTGCGGTAGCGCTGCCGAACAGCACTGCACGCCGATCCATCCTCATGCGAGAGTTCATATCGATTCGGTTCCCAACGGCACGTCTGCCAAGCATGCTCCAGCGATCCACTTGCACGCAATGAAGCCTGCCTCACGCGCGCAGCCACGCCGTGACCGCCACCGCTGCCGGCAGCCCGGCCGGACGTCCGCCCTGCCCGTGACTTCCAGACCCATCCAGACTGGCGTACAAAAGCCCAAGGCCCTGGAATCCCTGCGCGGCACTTGTCGGCACGCCAGCGCATCATGAGGCGCAGCACACCCTCACCCCCTCTCAATTGCCCCGCAGCATCGCAACCCCTCGCAGCTGCTGACGTTCGCGAAGACGCTGAGCAGGGTTACCGTCACGACGACCGACAAAAAACTTCGCTCGGAGCAGATAGAGCGCGATGCGCCGAGATGCGCGCGATCACCCGCAGCCTCAGTTGCGCCGCGCTCGCGGCCCGATAGAATCAGGTAATGCCCATCGCGAAAGACACCCGCGGGACGCGCCGAGGCTCGTCTCTCCCCAGCCTGCTCGGCATCGCAGGCGCCCTGCTGCCCTGCGCCGTTGCCTCGGCTGCCGGGCCCGAGGAGGCCCCCGCGCCGGCCCTGCGCGAAGTCGTGGTGGAGGCGGCCCGCCGGCGGGACACGATCGGCCGGCTGCCCGACATCCAGGGCACCGCGATCTATGCCGGCAAGAAGAGCGAGGTGATCGAGGTCGCGGGCCTCGACGCCAACCTCGCCGAGAAGAATCCGCGCCAGATCTTCTCCAAGGTGCCGGGCGTCTTCGTCTACGACATGGATGGCGCCGGCAACCAGGTCAACATCGCGACGCGCGGCCTCGATCCGCACCGCGGCTGGGAGTTCAACAACCGCAAGGACGGGTTCATCACGAACTCGGACATGTACGGCTACCCGGCGAGCCACTTCAGCGTGCCGATGGAGGCCGTGCAGCGCGTCGAGCTGGTGCGCGGCACCGGCTCGCTGCAATACGGCGCGCAGTTCGGCGGCATGCTGAACTACGTCACCAAGGCTGCCGAGGTGCGCGACGGGCTCGCTTTCGAGAGCATCAACTCGGCGGGCTCCTACGGGCTGCTCAGCACTTACAACGGCTTCAGCGCCGGCAACGGTCGCAGCGGCGTGTACGCGGACTACACGCGGCGCGAGTCGGACGGCTATCGTCGCAACGGCAGCACCGAGGCCGAGTACTACTCAGTCTCGGTGCGGCACGAGTTCTCGCCGGCGCTGCGGGTCGAGGCCGGCTATGGCCGTTCCAAATACGTGTATCGCCTGCCGGGCCCGCTGACCGACGCGATGTTCGCCGCCGATCCGCGCCAGTCGACCCGCAGCCGCAACTACTACAGCCCCGACATCGAGATCCCCTCGGTCGGGCTCGAGTGGACGCCGTCCGAGGCGACCACCGTGTCGCTGAAATCCTCCGTGGTGCTCGGCAATCGCAGCAGCGTGCTGTTCGACCGCACCGCCGAGGTGCCGGATGCTGTGCTTGCCGCGACCGGGCAGCAGGCCAACCGCCAGGTCGACATCGACGACTACCAGAGCCGGACGAACACGCTGAGAGTCCTGCACCGCTTCACCTGGCGCGGGCGCGAACACGCGCTTGCGGCCGGCGTCGAGACCATGGACAACGACACGCGGCGCCGCCAGCAGGGCGTGGGCACGACCGGCAGCGACTTCGACCTGGCGCTGGTACGGCCGGGCTGGGGACGCGACCTGCGGCTCGATTCCACCAACGTCGCCGGCTTCGTCGAGCAGTCGTTCTCGCTGAGTGATCGCTGGCGGCTGAACGCCGGCGCGCGGGTCGAGAGTGGCCGCTCCAACATGACGGGCCTCGTGGTCGGCTATGCGCCCGGCGAGCTGCCGAACACGATCCGGCATGAGTTCACGCTGCTGGGTCTCAGCACCGAATATCGCGTCGCCGGCGGGCAGCTGTACGCCGGCTATTCGCAGGCTTATCGGCCCGTGATCTTCAAGG
>CAJACZ010000076.1 GCA_903938365.1 uncultured Pseudomonadota bacterium
CGTGGACGACGCCAGGCCCGGCCGGCTGAAGATCGCGCTTGCACAGGCGAACTTCCTCGTCGGCGACATCGGGGGCAATGCCCAGCGCGTGCTGGACCTTGCCGCCCGTGCCCGCGAGGCCGGGGCGGACCTGCTGGCCTGCCCCGAACTCGCGCTGTCGGGTTACCCGCCCGAGGACCTGCTCTTCCACCGCGGCTTCCGCCACCAGATCGAAGCCCAGCTCGCGCGTGTGCGCGAGGCCACCCGCGGCATCGGCGTGCTGGTGGGCTATCCGGAATACACCGGCAGCCTGATCTTCAACTCCGTGGCGTTGTTCGACGAGGGCCTGGAGCAGGCGCGGCATCGCAAGTCCTGCCTGCCCAACTACCGCGTCTTCGACGAAAAACGCTATTTCGAGGCCGGCACGCAGCCCACCGTGGTCGACTTCCGCGGCTTCCGCATCGGGCTGCTGGTCTGCGAGGACATCTGGGAGCCGGAGCCCGCCCAGCTGGCGCGCTCACAGGGCGCCGAACTGCTGGTGGTGGTCAACGCCTCGCCCTTCGAGCGCCGCAAGCAGGCGGCGCGGGAGGCCGTCGTGCGCCAGCGCGTGGAAGACGTCGGCTTGCCCGTGGTGTACGTCAACCTGTTCGGGGGTCAGGACGAACTCGTGTTCGACGGGCAGTCGTTCGTGATGGACGCCGAGGGCCAGGTCGTGCTGTGCGCGCCGGCGTTCGAGGCGGCATTGCCCTGCATCGAATTCGTCCGCGACGCCGCGACCGGGCGCGTGCGTCCCCTGTCGGCAGTGGTCAGCCCTGCACTGGGCGACGAAGCCAGCGTGTACCGTGCGCTGGTGCTCGGCGTCCACGACTACGTGACCAAGCACGGTTTTCCCGGCGTCGTGATGGGGCTGTCGGGCGGCATCGATTCGGCGTTGACGCTGGCGATCGCGGTCGATGCGCTGGGCGCCGACAAGGTCCATGCGGTGATGATGCCCTCGCGCTACACGGCGGACATCAGCGTCGATGATGCCGCCGAACAGGCGCAGCTGCTCGGCGTGCACTACAGCAACATCCCGATCGAGGGCATGTTCCGCGCGACGCTCGACGCGCTCGCGGGCGAGTTCGCAGGACGCGCCCCCGATGCCACCGAAGAGAACATCCAGTCGCGCTGCCGCATGCTGCTGCTGATGGGCATCTCCAACAAGACGGGCAGGATGCTGCTGACTACCGGCAACAAGAGCGAGATGGCGGTGGGTTACGCCACGCTCTACGGCGACATGGCGGGCGGCTTCGCGCCGATCAAGGACTGCAGCAAGATGCTCGTCTACCGGCTCTGTGCCTACCGCAACGCGGTGGGTCGAGTGATTCCGCAGCGGGTGATCGACCGGCCGCCTTCGGCGGAACTGCGCCCGGACCAGAAGGACAGCGACTCGCTGCCTGAATACGAAGTCCTGGACGCGATCCTCGAGGCCTTCATCGAAGAGGACCTTTCGGTCGGCGAGATCGTGGCGCGGGGTTTCGACAAGGCCACGGTGGGCAGGGTGCTCGACCTCGTCAAGCGCAACGAGTACAAACGCCGTCAGGCACCGCCCGGTGTCCGGGTCAGTCGGCGGGCGTTCGGCCGCGACTGGCGCTACCCGATCACCAGCGGCTACCAGCGCTGAGCGGTTGCCCGCCGGGGCTCAGCCCCAGGGCTTCCACCAGGGCTTGCTGACCGGCACCACGGTCTTCTCGTCGCCGCCGTAATTGGCCGCATAGACCTGCCGCGTCTGCGCGGCGAGTTCGGACATGCCCAGCCGCTCGTAGCTTTCGATCATGATCGCGAGCGCCTCACGTACCGCGGGGGCGCCGTCGAACTGCTCGATGGCTTCCTTGGAACGCTGGGCCGCGGCCACCCAGGCACCGCGCTTCATGTAGTAACGCGCCACGTAGAGCTGGTAGTCGGCCAGGCGGTTGCGCAGGTGGATCATCCGCCGGCGCGAGTCGTGCGCATACTCGCTCTTCGGGAATTCCTCGACGACCTTGCGGAACGCGTTGAAGGACTTGCGCGCGGTCTGCGGCGGACGCTCGTCGAGGTCCACCTTGAAGAACCGTTCCGCCGCGTTCGGCGCGCGCTCGAAGTCCACCATGCCCTTGATGTACCAGGCGTAGTCGATCCGCGGGTGCGTCGGGTTCTCGCGGATGAAGGTCTCAGCGGCGTCGATCGCTGATTCGCTCTCGCGGCTGCGGTAATAGGCGTAGATGAGGTCCAGCCGCGCCTGTCGCGCCTCGGGCGCGAAGGGGAAGCGGGCGACGAGCGCTTCGTAGACGCGGATCGCGGAGTCGAAGTCCTGGTTGTCCAGGCTCTTGCGGGCGCGCTCGTAGACCAGGGTGGGCCCGCTCTTGAGTTCATCGGCCTCGCGGTTGGTGCGGCAGCCGGTGAGGAACAGCAGCGCTGCGGACAACAGGGCGAGCAGCGCCAGTGACACGGCGCCCCGGCGGAGTGAGGTGGACTCGAGGCGTGTCGCGGTCATGCTGGCTGATTGGAATCCTGAGGGGTGGGCGGCGCATTATAGCCAACTGCTACACCTGCCTTGGTCAATCGATTGGATCCACAGTTCCCCGCCGATGCCCCGCTTCCCGAGGAGGACCACATCCTCGTGATCCCGGCTGACCTGTCCGGGGAGCGGCTGGATGTCGCGCTGGCCCGTCTGCTCCCCCAGTACTCCCGGTCGCGGCTGCAGCGCTGGATCGATGCGGGACGGGTGAGCCTGGACGGCCGCGTGCCGCAGCGCCGCAATGCGCTGCTGGGGGGCGAGCGGGTGCGCGTGGCCCCGCTGTTCGAGCCGGACACGCGGGTTGCGGCGGAGGCGCTGGCCGTACCGCTGCAGATCGTGCATCGCGATGCGGCCATCCTCGTGGTAGACAAGCCGGCCGGCCTGGTGGTGCATCCGGGGGCGGGCAACCGCAGCGGCACCCTGCAGAACGCGCTCCTCGAGCTCGAGCCGGCGCTGGCCCGCGTGCCGCGCGCCGGCATCGTGCACCGTCTCGACAAGGACACCAGCGGCCTGCTGGTGGTGGCGCGTACGCCCAACGCCCACGCCGTCCTGGTCGGGATGCTCGCCGAGCGCGAGGTCGGACGCGAGTACCTCGCGCTGTGCGTCGGACTGATGACCGGGGGCGGCACGATCGACGAACCGATCGGCCGCCATCGTACCCAGCGCATCAAGATGGCGGTCCGGCCCGACGGTCGCGCGGCGGTCACGCACTACCGGATCGAGCGCCGCTACCGGGCCCACACGCTGGCCCGCGTGCAGCTCGAGACCGGGCGCACGCACCAGATCCGGGTGCACCTGGCCCATATCGGCTACCCCATCGTCGGCGATCCGGTCTACGGCGGGCGCCGCAGGCTGCCGGCGGGCGCGAGCCCGGCCATGCAGGCGGCGCTGGCCGCGTTCCGTCGCCAGGCCCTGCACGCCGTCCGCCTGTCGCTGGCGCATCCGGTGACCGGCAAGCTGCTCGAGTTCGAGGCGCCGCTGCCCGCCGATTTCACCGCGCTGCTGGCGGTGCTTGGGGCCGAGGCGGGCGAATGAACCCTGCGGCCCCCCCGGGGCTCCTGCGGCCCGACTGGGCCGCGCCGGCCGGGGTGCACGCGGCCTTCTCGCTGCGGACGGGCGGCTTCAGCCAGGGCGGCTGGTCTGGCCTCAACCTGGGGACCCACGTGGGCGACGATCCGGCTGCCGTGGCCGGGAACCGCCGCCTGCTGCGCGCGGCGCTGGAACTGCCGGGCGAGCCGCTGTGGCTGGAGCAGGTGCACGGCGCGGCGGTGCTGCAGGTCGGCGAGGCGTGGTCCGCGGCGCTGCCGCCGCGGGTCGATGCCGTGGTGACGCGGCTCGCGGGCCAGGTCCTTGCGATCATGGTGGCGGACTGCCTTCCCGTGCTGTTCGCCAGTCGCGACGGTGCCGTGATCGGTGCCGCGCATGCGGGCTGGCGCGGGCTGGCGGCGGGGGTGCTCGAGAATGCCGTGGCCGCGATGGCCGTGCCGCCGCAGCAGATCGTCGCCTGGATCGGCCCGGCCATCGGCCCGCAGCGCTTCGAGGTGGGCGAGGAGGTGCGCGAGGCCCTGCTGGCGCCCGCAGCAGAGGGCCGGGACGCCGCCGCGGCCTGTTTCGCGCGCCCTGCCGCCGGGCGCTGGCACTGCGACCTGGCCCGCCTCGCCCGGCTGCGCCTGCAGGGGCTCGGTGTCGCACGGGTGGACGGCGGCGAGTGGTGCACCGCCACCGACGCCGCGCGTTTCTTCTCGCATCGACGCGATGGCCGCAGCGGCCGCATGGCGGCGCTGCTCTGGCGCGAAGCGGAGTCCGGCACGCAGGATTAACCTGTTAGACTATAACGCCACTTTCGTCGCTCCCCTCGAGAACCCTTGTCCACACTGACCGCCATCGTGCTGTTCACCACCCTGGGTGGCGTGCTCAGTGCCGCGATCGCCGGCCTGTTCCTGCTGTTGTCGGAGCGGCGGCGCACCCAGCTGCTGCCCCACATGGTGAGCTTCGCCACCGGCGCGCTGCTGGGCGCTGCGCTGCTCGCGCTGGTGCCGCACGCGGTGGTCGCTGCGGGATTGTTCAAAGTGCATTCCATCGGCGTCGCGCTGGTGGCCGGCATCGTGCTGTTCTTCGTGCTCGAGAAATTCCTGCTCTGGCAGCACTGCCACACCGACATCCTCGAGACCCAAGAGGCTCACGAGCACCATCGCCGGCACGCCTCCGGCGTGCTCGTGCTGGTCGGCGACGGGTTCCACAATTTCCTCGATGGGGTGCTGATCGCCGCGGCGTTCCTGACGGATTTCCACCTCGGTGTCGTCACGGCGCTGGCGATCATGGCGCACGAGATTCCCCAGGAAGTGGGCAACTTCGCCGTGCTGCTGAACGCGGGCATGAGCCGCGCGCGCGCGCTGGCGTGGAACATCGCCACCAGCCTGACCGCGGTGCTCGGCGGCATCGTGGCCTATTTTGCGCTGCGCGAGGCGCTGCAGTGGCTGCCCTATGCGCTCGCGGTCGCTGCCGCCAGCCTGCTGTACGTGGCGGTCGCCGACCTGATCCCCGGCCTGCATCGCCGCTCGGATACCCGCGCCAGCATCGCGCAGGTCCTGCTGATCGGGCTCGGCCTCGCAGTGGTCGCCTTCGCCGAACGGCAGGTGCACTGAGGACGATAGCGCCCCGCCGGCCTTGAAAAGGCCGTCTTTGCCCCTACCTCCCGGGTAAGTCTTCATTCACCAGAATCACCGGGGGCGCTCATGCGCATGGACAAACTCACCGCTCGTTTCCAGCAGGCACTGGGCGAAGCGCAGTCGCTGGCCATCGGTCGCGACAACCAGATCCTCGAGCCGGCACACGTGCTGCTGGCATTGCTCGAACAGCAGGGGGGCACCGTTCGCCCGCTCGTGCTCAAGGCCGCCGGCAACCTGCCGAAGCTGCGTGCCGACCTGCAGGCCGCGCTGGACAAGCTGCCCAAGGTCGAGGGCGCGCCTGCCGACATCCACGTCTCCAACGACCTCACGCGCCTGCTCAACGTCACCGACAAGCTGGCGCAGCAGAAGGGCGACCAGTTCATCTCCAGTGAACTGTTCGTGCTCGCCTGCTTCGAGGACAAGGGCCTGCTCGCCCGCGTGCTCAAAGATGCCGGGCTCGCGCGGGCCGCGCTGGAAAAAGCCATCGACGAGATCCGCGGTGGCGCGAAGGTCGACGACGCCAACGCCGAGGAAAACCGCCAGGCGCTCGAGAAGTACACGCTGGACCTCACGCAGCGGGCCACCGAGGGCAAGCTCGATCCGGTGATCGGTCGCGACGACGAGATCCGCCGCACCATCCAGGTCCTGCAGCGCCGCACCAAGAACAACCCGGTGCTGATCGGCGAGCCGGGCGTCGGCAAGACCGCGATCGTCGAGGGTCTCGCGCTGCGCATCGTCAATGGCGAGGTGCCCGAGGGCCTCAAGAACAAGCGGATCCTCGCGCTGGACATGGGCGCGCTGATCGCCGGCGCCAAGTTCCGCGGCGAGTTCGAGGAGCGGCTCAAGGCCGTGCTCAACGATCTCTCGAAGCAGGAAGGCCAGGTGATCCTGTTCATCGACGAACTGCACACCATGGTCGGCGCCGGCAAGGCCGAGGGCGCCATGGATGCCGGCAACATGCTCAAGCCCGCGCTGGCGCGCGGCGAGCTGCACTGCGTGGGCGCCACCACGCTCGACGAGTACCGCAAGTACATCGAGAAGGACGCCGCGCTCGAACGCCGCTTCCAGAAGGTGCTGGTGGACGAGCCCTCGGTGGAGGACACGATCGCCATCCTGCGCGGCCTGCAGGAGCGCTATGAGGTCCATCACGGCGTGGACATCACCGACCCGGCGATCGTTGCCGCGGCCACGCTCTCGCACCGCTACATCGCCGACCGGCAGCTGCCCGACAAGGCCATCGACCTGATCGACGAGGCCGCGGCCCGCATCCGCATGGAGATCGACTCCAAGCCCGAGGCCCTCGACAAGCTCGAACGCCGCATCATCCAGCTCAAGATCGAGCAGGAGGCGCTGCGCAAGGAAAAGGACGAGGCCACCGTGAAGCGCCTCGCGGCGCTGCAGGAGAACCTCGCCACGCTCGAGCGTGAATACGCCGACCTCGAGGAGATCTGGAAGAGCGAGAAAGCCTCGCTGCAGGGTGCGGCCACCATCAAGGAAGAACTCGAGAAACTGAAACTCGAGCTCGAGAACGCGCGTCGCCGCAGCGACCTCGCGCAGATGGCGGAACTCCAGTATGGCCGGATCCCGGAGCTCGAGAAGCGCCTGTCGCAGGCGCACGAAGCCGAGACCCGCGAGACCCAGCTGATCCGCAACAAGGTCACGGAAGAAGAGATCGCGGACGTCGTCTCCAAGTGGACCGGCATCCCGGTGTCGCGGATGCTCGAGGGTGAGCGCGAGAAGCTCCTGCGCATGGAGGAAGCCCTGGGCCGCCGCGTCGTGGGCCAGGAAGAGGCCGTGCGCATCGTCGCCAACGCGATCCGCCGCTCGCGCGCGGGCCTGTCGGATCCGCGCCGCCCCAACGGCTCGTTCCTGTTCCTCGGACCCACCGGCGTCGGCAAGACCGAGCTGTGCAAGGCGCTCGCCGAATTCCTGTTCGACACCGAAGAGTCGATGGTCCGCATCGACATGTCCGAGTTCATGGAGAAGCATTCCGTGGCGCGGCTGATCGGCGCGCCCCCGGGCTACGTGGGCTACGAGGAGGGCGGCTACCTCACCGAGGCGGTGCGGCGCCGGCCCTATGCCGTGATCCTGCTCGACGAGGTCGAGAAGGCGCACCCCGACGTGTTCAACGTCCTGCTGCAGGTGCTGGACGACGGCCGCCTCACCGATGGCCAGGGCCGCACGGTCGACTTCCGCAACGCGGTGGTGATCATGACCTCGAACCTCGGCTCGCACGTCATCCAGGAGCACGCGGGCGAGAAGAACTACGTGCGCATGAAGAGCGCGGTCATGGAGATCGTGCAGCAGAACTTCCGCCCGGAGTTCATCAACCGCATCGACGACATCGTGGTGTTCCATCCCCTCGGAACGCAGCAGATCCGCGCCATCGTCGACATCCAGCTTGGCCTGCTGCGCCGTCGGCTCACCGATCGCGACATGGATCTGCAGCTGGACGACGCGGCGCGGGACCAGCTCGGCGAGGCGGGCTTCGATCCGGTCTACGGCGCCCGGCCGCTCAAGCGGGCGATCCAGCAGCAGATCGAGAATCCGCTCGCCCAGCTGCTGCTGCAGGGCAGCTTCGGACCGGGCGACCGGATCCGGGTCGGGGTGGGTGAGGACGGGCGGCTGACTTTCCAGAAGGCGGTCAACTGAGGAGCGGTGCCGGGGCGCTATAATCGCCGCTTCATCACGGAGGAGCGCGGGCGAACATGCCGTTCTACGAATACCAGTGCGGGCAGTGCGGGTTCCAGGTCGAGGTCATGCAGAAGATCTCTGACTCACCCCTGCGCAAGTGCCCCTCCTGCGGCAAGAGCGCCCTGAAGAAGCTGATTTCCGCCCCGGTGTTCCGACTCAAGGGTTCGGGCTGGTACGAGACCGACTTCAAGGGCGACAAGGACAACAAGCGCAACCTCGCCGAGTCGGCGCCAGCCCCGGACTCCGCAGCGGCGGACAAGCCGGCCGACAAGCCGGCGGCGGACAAGGCCGTCGACAAGCCCGCTGACAAGTCCGCGGAAAAGCCTGCCGCGAAGCCCGACAAGGCGGCCGACAAGCCTGCCGCCAAACCGGTGGCCGCGGCGTCCACGGCGAAGCGTTCGGCCCGCAAGGCCGCGCCGGCGAAGGTCGCGAAGAAGAAAACCGCTCGATGACGGTCGCCGCCCCGCGCGCCACGGCGCCGGAGGCGCTGATCGAGCGCGAGGGCCGCGCCTTCGCCGCGCTGCGCCCCCGATCGGCCGCGCTGGCGGCGCGCGCGCAGGCCCACTGGCTGTCCGGGGTGCCGATGCACTGGATGGACGACTGGGGCACGCCGTTCCCGCTGTCCATCCGCGAAGCCCGTGGGGTCACGCTGACCGACGTCGACGGGCTCGGCTACACCGATTTCTGCCTCGGGGATACCGGAGCGATGTTCGGCCATTCGCCGCCCGCGCTGGGCGAGGCGCTCGCCGCGCAGGTGGCCCGCGGCCTGACCTGCATGCTGCCGGGCGAGCAGGTCGCCGCGGTCGGCGAACAGCTGGCCGCGCGCTTCGGGCTGCCCTTCTGGCAGATGGCGCAGACCGCCACCGACGCCAACCGTGCCGCGCTGCGCTGGGCGCGCGCGCTGACGGGCCGCCCGCGCGTGCTGGTGTTCCAGGGCTGCTACCACGGCACCGTCGATGAGACCCTGGTGCGCCTGCGCAGCGGGCGCACGGTGCCGCGCGAGGGTGCCATCGGCGCCGCGTTCGACAGCGCCGCCGCCGCGGTGGCCGTCGAGTTCAACGACCTGCCGGCGCTCGAGGCAGCCCTGGCGCGCGGCGACATTGCTGCGGTGATCGCCGAGCCGGTGATGACCAACGTCGGCATGGTGCTTCCCGAGCCTGGTTTCCATGCCGCGCTGCGCGCGCTCACCCGCCGCAGCGGCACTCTGCTGGTGAGCGACGAAACCCATACCCTGTCCTCGGCGCTCGGCGGCTACGGGGCGCGGCACGGCCTCGAGCCGGACTTCTGGGTCTGCGGCAAGGCGATCGCAGGCGGGCTGCCCTGCGCGGTGTTCGGCTTCACCGACGCGGTGCAGCGCGGCATGCGTGAGGTGCTCGCCGGGCGGGCACCCGGGCATTCGGGCATGGGCACCACGCTCGCGGCCAACCTGCTGTCGGTCGCGGCCCTGCATGCCGCGCTGCAGACCCTGCACACGGCGGCGAACTACGCCGCGATGGACGCGGCGGCGGCGCGGCTCGAGGCAGGCCTCGAGGGCGAGTTCCGGCGTCGCGGCCTCGACTGGCATGTCTCGCGCGTCGGGGCGCGGGTCGAATTCGGTTTCGGCCCCGCGCCCCGCAACGGCTCGGAGTCCGAGCGCGCGATGCGCCCGCGCCTCGAGCACGCGATCCACCTGTGGCTGCTGAACCGCGGGCTGCTGGTCACGCCGTTCCACAACATGATGCTCGCCGCGCCGCAGCTCGGGGCGTCGCAGGTGGACGCACTGCTGGCCGGCATTGCCGGCTGCCTCGACGAGCTGGGCTACCGTGAGGTGCACGCATGAACGCCGAGCTGCAGGAGTTCCTGCGCGCGAATCCCGACATCGACGCTGTGCAGCTGTGGATCACCGATCCGTCCGGCGTGCCGCGCGGCAAGAGCGTGCGCCGGCACGAGCTCGAGCGCCTGTATGCGCACGGACGACCGGTTGCGGGATCCATCCTCGGGCTGGATGTCACCGGCACCGATGTCGATGCCACCGGGCTCGTCTGGGACACCGGCGACGCGGACCTGGTGAGCCGGCCGGTGCCCGGCACGCTGCTGCGCTCGCCCTGGCTGGCGCGCCCCACGGGCCAGCTGATGCTGAGCATGTACTGCGCCGACGGCAGCCCCGCCCCTGCCGAGCCGCGCCACGCGCTGGCGCGCGCCAGCGCACGCCTCGAGGCGCAGGGCCTGCGGCCCGTGCTCGCCTGCGAGCTGGAGTTCTACCTGCTGCGCGACGAGCAGCCGGCGGGCGGCCGCGGGCGCGGCATACAGGCC
>CAJACZ010000077.1 GCA_903938365.1 uncultured Pseudomonadota bacterium
CCACTGCGTCCGCATCGCCACCCGGCACGGCTGCCCGCACGAGCCGCACCCGGGCCGCACCGACCGCAATCACGTCGCCGTCGCGCAGTTCGCGAGCCGTGCCGGCCGGCAGACGTTCGCCGTTCAGCAGCAGCGACGCCCCGCGGGCCGGGCTCGCCCACAGCAGTCCGTCGCGCCAATCGAGTTGCAGAGCCTCATCGGGCACGGCGCCGGGGACACGCACCGCATCGTCCGCAGTCGACCCGACCGAGAACGGCAGGGCCAGCGCGCGCTCGCCCGCGGGCTCGCGCAGCCAGGCAGTCGCCGTGCTCACTGCAGCGGTTCGACGCAGCGGACCTGGATGGCCTCGCGGGGCTCACCCGGCGCGACCAGGAATTCCCGGCGCACGTCGCGGAACCCGGCGCGGGTGCCTATGGCCACGTAACGACCCGGCTTCAATTCGATCTCCTGCCTGGCAAAGCTTCCCAGCACGCCGACGCGCTGGATCATGATGCTCGTCAATCCGTCGGACTCCAGCACCACGCGCACCGGCGCCTCGTACACAGGCACCAGCTCGGCGAGCCGCGTGATCTGGCTGCGCAGCACCGGGCCGGGCTTGTCCACGGCCCGCGCGCGCGTCAGCAGCGCACTGGCCTCGCGCCGCACCTCCAACCCGGCCAGGCGCTCAGGCTTGTCGATGAGACCCTGCAGCCGGCCCGCAAGTTCCGCGCGCGGCGCAGCACGCGCCTTGCCGACACGCGCGAACTCGAGCGTGGCATCCCGCGCCAGCAGTGAGTCGTATTCGGCCAGCGCCTCTGCCCAGCGCTCCTGGGCCTCGAGTTCCAGGGTGCGCTTGCGCAGACCCTCGAGCCCCTCCCCCGCCTGCAGGGATTCGAGCTGCGCGAAACCCGCTGCCACTTCCTCGCCGCCCGGTCGCACTGCCCGCGCCCGCTCGAGTGCCGTGCGCGCCTGCTCCAGACGGCCCTGGCGCAGGCTCTCGAGCGCCTCGCCGATGGCGCGCGCGTACTGGTCTTCGCCGGCGGCCGCACGTGCCCGCGCCAGGCCCTCGACGGCCGTCGTGTTGCCCGGGTCCGCCTTCAGCACCTGTTCGAAGAGTGCGACCGCGCGCGGGACATCACCGGCGGACAGGGCCGCCTCGGCATCGGCGAGGGTGGGCAGCAGAGGCGCCAGCCCCCCGGCGCGACCCAGCCCGGCGCGTGCGCGCACGTTGCCCGGCTCGATCTGCAGGGCGAGTTCGAAGGCGCGGCGCGCCACTTCGGTCTGCCCGGAACTGAGCGCCCGGAGTCCTTCCTCGACCTGTGCCGTCGCCGCGGCGGCGGCCGCCTCGCCGAGGCGCTCGAGCCGCTGCAGGGCGACGCGCGAACGATCAATCGCGACCTCGGCGTCGCCGGCGTTCATGGCGCCCGCGGCATCCGCGCCCAGCGCCTTGGCGCTCGCGAATGCCGGACCGCCCCACACGCCTGCAGCGCGCTGCTCGAGCTCACGCAGGCGCGTCTCGAACGCCGCCTGCTGCTCGGCGAACTGCGCCTCGAGACTCGCCTGGGTCGCGACGGGTGGCGCAGCCGGCGGCCCGTCGCCGCGCATCACGATGGACGCACTGGGCACCACGGGCGCCTCGCGGGCCGAGGCCGCGCGCTGCTCGGCCAGCCGCGGCAGGAACACGAAGACGCCGACCAGTGCCGCCGCGAGCACCGCGAGACCGATCCATTTCAGCCAGCTGACCGCCGTGGAGCTGCGGCGCGGTTCGACGTCGGTTTCATCGGCGACGGCGGCCATGATCGCCTCGGGCACGGCGCGCGGCCCGTCCGCCGGCGGCACCGTCGATGACGGCGGCGAGCCAGGGACTGGAGCACCGAGTTCCACCCGCACGCCCTCATCGGCGGCGGCGCGGGCGCGGAGCGTCGCGACGAAATCCTCGACGGCATCGCCACCCGCATCGAGATCCACGTCCGGGACGTCCTCACCGGGCTCGGCAAGGTCCACGGCCTTCGGCTCGGGAAGGACCTTGAGGGCATCGTGGATCGTGTCCTGCAGCGCGGCTTCGAGTTCTTCCTGTACATCGACCATGGTCGCAGGCCGTTCGGACGGATCCTTCGCGAGCATGCGCATCACCAGGCGTGCAAGCCGGGGTGGCACGGGATGGATCGGCTGCAGTTCGGGAACCGGCTCACCTAGAACGATCCGCGGCTCGAAATCCGGGAAGTACGGGGGGTAGCCTGACAGCAGCTCGTAAGCCAGGGCGCCGAGGCCATAGATGTCGTCCGCCGGCGTGGGGGGTTCGCCCTCGAGCTGCTGCGGACTCGCGCTGAACGGCGATCCCGGGCTCGGGCTCGCCACGCGCGTATCGAGCGAGGCCACCCCGAAATCGGAGACGTTGATGTGGCCCTCGACATCGATCAGCACGTTGCTGGGCTTGAGGTCGCGGTGGATCACGCCCCGCGCATGCGCATAGTCGAGTGCGCGTGCGATCTC
>CAJACZ010000078.1 GCA_903938365.1 uncultured Pseudomonadota bacterium
GGCGTGATGACCTCGTCATTGGCCATGATGTCCTCGAGGAACGCGGACCAGAATTCGCGTGGCTGGAATGGCGCCTGCCGGCGCACCTCGGCGAACGCAGCGACCAGAGCGGGGCTGGGCGCACGCTTCGGCGGCCGCCCGGCGGGCAGCGTGGAGACCACGAGGCGATCGACCCGGGTGGGGTTCTCGATCGCATAGAACAGGGCAACCAGCGCACCGTTCGAGGTGCCGCCGATATGAAAACGTTTGAGGCCCAGCTGGTCGACCAGCTTGCCCACGAGTTGGACCGCACGCTCGGTGCTGTAGACCCCTGAAGGATCCGGTCCGGACAGCCCGTAGGGCGGGTAATCGATGCGGATGACGCGGAACTGCCTGGTCAGCCGGGGCATCCAGGCATCCCACATGTGCAGGCTGCCCAGATGGCCATTCAGCAGCAGGAGCGCGGGCCCCCGCCCTTGGTCTCGCAGGTGGAAAGGCACACCGTCGACCGTGACGAATCTGGAGTGCGAGGACGGCGATGCGTAGCGGGCACGCAGTTCGGCATCCGGAACGAGGCGCCCGACCGGTTCGGCAGCGCTGGCCGCGCCGGTCGCACCCCAAAAGAAAAGACTGGCGGCCACGAGTGCCGCCAGTCTTCCCGGGCTACCGCCCCACATGCCGTCGCGCAGTAAGGGCGTAGCCATCTTCAGGCAGATCCGTAGATCAGAACCGGAAGTTCACACGCAGTCCGACCTGCCGGGGATCCGACGGGTAGGTCGTGTAGGCGAGCACCGGCGGCGCGACCGGGAAGGCGATGAACGGATCGCCATAGGACTGCGCCGAGCCCACCTTGTCCTGGTCGAGCAGGTTCGTCACGTACAGCGTCACGCTGTAATCACCCGAATCCATACCCACCTGGGCATCGACGTTGGTGAGGGCCGGCAGCCAGATGAGGTTGTCGGGCGACAGGAACCGCTTGCTGCGGTACTGCGCGTTGACCTCGCTGTTCAGCGTCCAGCCGTTGGACAGCTCCTTGCTGAAGTTCACCGAAGCCACCACTGCGTGCTTCGCGGACTGTTCCAGCTGGTTGCCATTCGTGTTGGTGAAGCAGACCGTCTGCGGACCCACCGTGCCGACCCGGCAGTTGCCCGAGCCCGCGATCGTGAGGGCCGCAACCGTCGGGACCTCGGAATCGGTGAAGCGCGGATCCAGGTAGGCGTACGCGAGGGAAGCCGTGATGTTCTCCGTCACGCCGGCCGTCAGCTCGAGCTCGACACCGTCGACCTGGGCCTCACCCTGGTTCACGACCAGCGTCGAAGTGCCCTGGGGGCTGCGGCTGTCGGGGACCAGCTGCTGGTTGATCCGGTCCTCGTAGACCATGTGGAAATACGAGCCGTTGAAGCGGACCCGGTCATCCATCCACGAGGTCTTGAAGCCCAGCTCGTAGTTCCAGAGAATTTCCGACTTGTACTTCGCGTCGTTCGCGTCGAGCACCACGCCCACGTTCAGGAAGCCGGCGGGCTTCACGCCCTTCGACGCCGTGAGGTAGATCGACGCATCATCCGTGGGCTTGTAGTCCAGGGTGACTTTCGGCGCGAAGTAGTTCGTCGACGAACTCGGCGTGAAGGTCGTTCCCGCAAAGGTGGTCGGCAGGACCTGGCCCGTCGCTGACACCGCCGGGTTGTACGCACGCCCGAACAGATAGTCGAACTTTTCACGGCCATAGCGGCCTTCCGCGCTGATCTCGAGCTTGTCCGTCAGGTCGTACTCGAGGATCAGGTAACCCGAGGTGTGCTCGGTGTTGCGGTAGTTGCGATCGCCAGGCAGTGCTCCGCGCGCCACGAGCTCGGCAGCCGCCGACCAGCCCGCCGGGAAGGTCGGAGCCGGGATCGGGGCGTTTCGCGAAAAGCCGCTGATGAACAGCGACGCGTTGTAGCTCTCGTAGTCTTCCTTCCAGTAGAGGCCACCGACGGCCCAGCGCAGGCCTTCGCCCTCGAGGTTGCCGAGGCGCAGTTCCTGGCTGATCTGCGTCGCATCGGTGCGCAGGTCGGTGAGGGACAGCGCAGGCAGCGGCTCGTAGAGGCCCGCGACCGGCACCGTGACGGCGCGTGCAGGCAGGGCGTAGAAGTCCGCGTCCGCACGGCTCAGCGCCTGGGCGTCCGTGTAGCCCGTCCAGGAGGACAGCGTCGCGAACCCGAAGTCGATCTCGCCGATGAAGCTGGCGATGAAGGCGTCCAGACGGCCGCCCTCGTAGTCCTTGCCGGTCAGCGGATCGACGCTGAGGAACACCTGCCCGCCGTTCTGCGCCTCGCCCGTGATCGGGTAGCGGATGGTGGCCGGCAGCGGCGCGCCGCCCGGAGGAGCGCCGAGGCGAAGACCGACGGCGTTGGCCGGCAGAGCGAGTTGCTGGTTGCGGCCCGCGATGGCCTGACCAAAGTAGTAGGAAGGACGGGGTTCGGAATCGTCTTCGGAATACGACAGACGCAGGGTCCAGTCACTGTTATCGCCGGGAGCGAAGCGCAGCGCCGCAGCGATGCCCTTGGTTTCCCAGCCGCCGAGATCCTCGCCCGAGATTTCGTTCTTGTAGAACCCGTCGAACTTGCTGTACAGCCCGTTGACCCGGAGCGCCACCGAGTCGTTGATCGGGAAGTTCATCGCGCCGCGAGCCTCGTACAGGCCGTCAGTGGCGACGTCGAGGTTCAGGCTGCCCTCGCTCTCCGTGAAGTTAGGCCTCTTGGAGACGTAGTTGATGGCGCCGCCGAACGCGACACGGCCGTAGAGCGCGCTCTGCGGACCCTTGACGACCTCGATGCGCTCGACATCGACCAGCTTGAGGTTCATCAGCGAGGAACCGCCCGCCGTCGCGATCGACTCGGAAGAGATGTCGATACCGTCGAGCAGCACGCCAACCGGCGGGCGGCCGCGCGTGGTGGGAAGGCCGCGGATGTTGGGCCGGGTATCCTGGGGCGCGAAGCCCTTGTCGAAGCTCAGGCCCGTCGTGTACTTGACGACGTCGGCGACATTGCGGATGCCCTTGCTCTGGATCGCCTCTGCCGTGAACGCAGTCACCGAGACCGGAACTTCCTGCAGAGACTCAGCGCGCTTGCGCGCCGTAACCGTGATTTCCTCGAGTTGCGCCTGCGCAACCGCGGTACCGGAAATCGCGGCGGCCACGGCGGCAGACACGAGAATCCGGGCAATACGTGATGAAGAACTGCTCATCTTTTTCCAACCCCCTGGTGTATCCAACAAGGCCCATCCCGCGTGGGCCTGCCAATGACCTGCCTCAAGTTTGCAGGAATGCACACTAGACTGCGTGTGTATCACAAACATAGCCATAAACTGCCGGCATGTCAGTCCTGTCCCGCACCGTGAAACCATCACACGGCCGAATCTCGGTCGAACCTGTCCGCACCACCCTTGCCTTGCGTTGCAAATTCGCAACGCGCCCCCGCCGACAGCCGCGCGGACACCGGCAATGATTGACGCGCACCGCGAGCCGGCGCCAGAGGCCCGCCACCGGCTGTTTTTCGCGTTCTGGCCGGAGGATCCGACCCGCGCCGCGATAGACGCCGCGCGTTCCCGTCTCTTTCCACTGTCGGGTCGCCCGGTGCCGAGCGCCGACCTTCACGTCACCGCCGCCTTCGTTGGCATGGTCGAAAGCTCGCGGATTGACACGCTGAAGACCCTGGCAAGAGCCCTCCCGGACTTCGAACTCAGGTTCGACCGTCTGGAGCACTGGCCCAAGCCGCGGGTGCTGGTGACCAGCTGCTGCGCCGTGGCGCCCGCCGCCCATGCAGCCGTGGATGACTTGTGGCGGCACCTGGATCGGCAGGGGTTCCGGAGGGATCCCCGCCCCTGGAGGCCCCATGTCACTCTCGCGCGCGATGTGAAGACCCTGCGCGGGGGGCTCTCATGGCAGGTCGTGCCCTGGGCGGTCAACCGCCTGAGGCTGGTCGAATCGCTGAACACTCCGGGCGCATCGGGCGAGCGCTACCGGCCGCTGGACTGAAGCCGCGGCAATTCGCAGGAGTCGGCTGCGCAGACCCGGTTCCGTCCCGCGTGCTTGGCCTGATACAAGGCCGCATCGGCCTCCTGCAGCAGATGGTCCAGCTCGCCACGCGCCCGTATCACGCCACTGGCCATCCC
>CAJACZ010000079.1 GCA_903938365.1 uncultured Pseudomonadota bacterium
ACTTCGATGGACGCGGCGTCCAGTCCGGTCAGCAGCAGCAGGCGGTTGAAGCCGTCATTGTCGAGTGCGCCGCGCCAGACGCTGGCGAATGCCTCGGCGAAGCGTGCCTCCACGGTCGCGGGCCCTGCGAGCGCGCCGGCCGGGTGCTCGAAGTCCAGGTCCTGGACCGACGCTATTCCGGCCGCACCCTCGGGGCGGAGCGCAGAGGGCCGCTCCGCGATCACGCGCAGGCCGAAGTTCTCCAGCACCGGCAGAAGGTCGGAGAGCGGGATCGGTTCGCAGCGCTGCAGCAGGCGCAGGTGCATGCGTTGTGGCGGACGCGCGTGCAGGCGCTGCAGAGCAAGGCGCAGGCCCCGCGGTTCCTCGCCGAGGGATTCGAGTGCGGCGATGTCCTCGAGTGCGGCCTCCGGCTCCACCTGTTCCTGGTAGGCGAGGGGAAACGCGCGTGCATAGCGGGTGACCAGGCGTGCGGCTGCGGACGGCTCATGCGCTGCGGCCAGCGCGGTCTCCAGGCGGTCCGCCCAGGTCGTGGCGGCGAAGGCGATCTCGCGCTCCAGCGCGTCCCTCGCGGCGCTGCCCTTCAGGGCGTGCGCGCCGTGCACGATGATCCGCAGGCGCGCATGGGCGGAGCCGGCCACCTGTGCTTCGGACTCGACCGAGGAACCCGACAGCGCCCGTTGCAGGATCCATTCGATCTGCCGGCGGACTTCGGTCGTGTAGCGGTCGCGCGGCACGAACACCATGCACGAGCAGAACCGCCCGAGCGGGTCACGGCGCATCAGCAGGCGGGTGCTGTGGCGCTCGTATAGGTTGACGGCGGCCCGCACGCCGTCGACGAGTTCCGCGAGGCTGGCCTGGAAGAGTTCGTCGCGTGGCCAGGTCTCGAGCATGGCCCGCACGGCGCTGCCGTCATGGCTGCGCGGGTCGAGGCCGAAGCGTTCCAGCACCGCGGCGACCTTGCGCCGGACCAGCGGGATTTCGGCAGGGCGGGAGTGATAGGCGCCGGACGTCCACAGGCCGAGGAACCGGTGGCGGCGCGTCGCCTGGCCGCGCTTGCCGGGTTCGGTCACGATGATTTCGTCGAGGTAGGCGGCGCGGTGCACCGTGGATCGCCGTTCGGACTTGGTGATGAGCAGTGGTGTTCCCGGCGCCTCGCGGGGCTCTGCGGAGGCCGCGCCCCGGCTGGCGCGCAGGATGCCCAGCCGCGCGGAAGCGCGCCCACCGCGCAGTCGGGAATAGCCCAGGAACACGAACTGCCCGGTCTCCATCCAGTCGAGCAGGGTGAGCCGTTCCGCGGACTCGGCGGTCGCTGCGGCGCCGGCCGGCGTGGCGGCGGGCGCCGCGGCCAGCGCTGCGGTCGCCTCGCGCAGGCGGCGGCGCATCGCCTGCCAGTCGTCCACGGCGATGCGCACGTCGTCGAGCGCGGCACGCAGTTCATCTTCGAGCCGCGCCAGAGTGGGCGGGTCCAGTGCCCGTTCGAGTTCGACCAGCTGCCAGGACTCCTGCGGGCCATGGGCGCCCGTGTGCGCCGCCGGGAGCCCGGTGATCCGGCCCTGCCGGTCGCGGTTGACCTCGAGCACAGGGTGGATCAGCAGCCGGACCCCCAGGCCCGCCCGCTCCAGCACCATCCGCAGCGAGTCGACCAGGAACGGCATGTCGTCGGTGACCACGGCCAGCAGGGTGGTCGGGCCTGCGAAGCCGTCGCGCGCCGGATCGGGGTTGAAGACCCGGACGAGGGCCTGACCGCTTCGTCGCCGCGCGGCCAGCCGGAAGTGGGCCTCGGCGATGAAGCGCAGTTCGCGGGGCGGGCGGGCGCCCAGGTCCCGTTCGGAGACACCCCGGAAATACTGTCGCAGTCCCGCCGCGCCGAAGCCCGGGCGGGCGCGCGCTCCGCGCGCTGCGGCAGCGACGATGGTCTCGATCAACGCGAGTCGCTCG
>CAJACZ010000080.1 GCA_903938365.1 uncultured Pseudomonadota bacterium
AGTGCCGCAACCTTGCGCCTATCGGTCACTATGCAGACCGCACCCTCTTCACGGAGCCTGAAAACATGTCCGGAGTTTCAAATCGGCCACCCGTCACGGGTCGGCGGGTCGCGGCTTTTTCCGCTATTGCGGCACTCATCGTATCCGTGGCGTCGGCTGAGCCCGGCGTGACTGTGGCTACCGGCCCGGGCTACGACTTCGACCGTCGCGAACTGGAGGCCATCCTTGAGGACGTGGTGGCCTGGATGCCGGGCGAGTGGAGCTCGGAGCCGCAGCTGCACTATGAGCGGACCGTACGGATGCCGGCAGAAGGCGAACACGATCCCTGGTACCGCAGCTTCAGGCGCATCGATGCGCCGCAGATCGGCCCCTATGTGTTCTACGGCCAGGTCAACATCGCGGGCCGCGAGGGGCCCCTGTTCGGCCGCACCCAGGTGCTCTACAAGGCTTCCATCGATGAGGCCCGCGGGGTCGTCCTGATCCGCGGCCAGGCGATGGCTGACGCGGAGAAGTACATCAACCTGCAGGATCGGCCGGAGCTCTGGTCGCAGGTCCGAATGAACGAGGACGCGATCAACTGCGACTTCATCTGGCGCCGCGACGGTGACCAGGTCGTGGGCGTGCTCGAAGGCCGCACCGAGGACAAGCGCCGCAACGGCCCGGGAACCTGCACCTTCACCTCAACGTCCGGCAAGGAGTTCTATTCGGACGCCGAGTGGGTGCTGTCGCCCGAGACCCTGTGGATGTACGACATCAATACTCTGGGCGGCAAGCGCTTCAACGGGCGCGAGGACCGCACCCATACGCGTCTGAGCCGCGCGCGGCCCTACGCCTGTCGGGTGGAGGATGCCGACGGGCGACGGGCCGTGGATTCCTATGATCGCGGGGGCACGGGCGCGGTCCGGACAGCCCCGGGCACCGTGCTGCAGTGGACGCTGCTGCGGGCTTCGTACCCAGCGGCCGATGGCTTCGGGCTCGACGACGAGCTGCGACTCACGCTGCACGAGCCGGAGGCGCTGCAGCCCCTCGAAACCAGCCGTGCGGCACCCAAGGCGGACCGCATCACTCTCGAAGCGCGGGGCATCAAGGTCGACTGCAGGCGGCAGGAGAAATTCGGCCCGATGCCGCCGGGCTGAGGCCTTCGGCCTCCGTCAGGAGGTATTGCAGGTTGCGCGCCTGGATCACTGACTTCACGACCAGTCGATCCGGCCCGACGGTCCACAGATCGGTGATGCCCGCGAGGCGCCAGCGCGTAGCCTCGAAACAGCCTGCCGGAACCTCGACGGTTTCGTTGCCGATCCGTTCGACTTTCAGGGGTACCAGCGTGCCGAGCACCGGCTTCATCGGGTCGGTGCCTGCTTCGAGGCTGTAGAGCGCCACGGACTGCTCGCCGCCACGCGCGGCGTCGTAACTGGCGGTGTGCCAGCCGTCGCCGGCCACGGGGTGCGTGCCGATCGAGAACACGGGCGGCACGAGGGTCGCCTGCGGCACGACACCGACAGGCCCGCTCGCCTGCGCCTGCAGGCGCTCGCCCTGCACCAGGAAATGCGCGGAACCCTTGTAGCGCGCGCCGTTCCAGTAGCTGACAAAAGCCTCGAGCGGGCGGAACCCGGCATCGTTGCGCAGCACCACGGTGAACTGGGCGTTGCGCGCCGCGAGGTCGTGCCACATCAGCAGGGTGCGCGACCCGTCCGGGTGCACCAGCAGCTGAAAACGCTCCTCGCCACGCAGGCGCCCCTCGAGGATCGTCTCGTAGCGATAGACACCCGACGCGCGGCGGGTGATGGCGGCGTTCGGACCGGTGTTCTCGATAACGGCCCCCGCACCGGGCCGAACAGCAGGAGTTGCCGGCTGCTGCGCGGTCGCGCAGGCCGACAGCAGCAGCCCGAAGCTCACGAGCGCCGCGGTGCGCGAGGGTGCGCCGCTCATGTGTCCGGGGCGTCCAGAAATCCGCGGATTGTCGCCGCCACTCGATCCGGCGCGACGATGAAGCCGAAGATCGGCAGGTCGAGCATTTCCACGAGCCGCGCGCCCGGGATGAGCTTCTCCGCCTCGCGCGTCGGCTCCGTCATTTCCTCGTTGAACGCGATCAGCAAGGTCGGCACGCGCAGACGCGGCAGCGCGGCGGCGCTGTCGTAGCTGAACACCGCATCCGGGCCCCACCAGCCGTTCGGGCCCGCCCGCAGCCGCTCGCCGAAGCGCCTCAGCCGGACCGCCGGTTCGCCGGAGTCTTTCGCATCCAGCACCAGACGCTGGAACATCCGGGCAACGTAGTCGCGGTCCTCGAAGTACGGGTAGCCCATCACGTGGCTGCGGCGCTCCCGGTCGCGTCGCGCCGCATCGCCGTAGTGCGGCACACCGGAGAGCACCAGCCGGCGTACGAGGTCGGGCCGCTGCAGGGCGAGCTCGACCGCGCACAGCGAACCGGTGTGGAAGCCAAAGACATCGACTTGCTGCACCGTGCCCTGCGGGACCGCACCCTGCAGCGCCGCGACGGCTTCCGCCAGCGCTCCGCCGTAGTCCGAAATGCCGGGCTTGGCCAGCGGCGCGTCGGATGCGCCATAACCGGGGGTGTCCGGGCAATGAACCACGCGGTCCGTCGCGAGCGCGGCCTGCAGGTCAGCGTACATCTCGCCGGTAGTCGGGCTCGGATGCAGGCAGACCAGGGGCACGCGGGCGCCATCATTGGCAGGCGGGGCTGCGGAAAACACATGCACCTGACCGAAGCGTCCGCGGGTGTACTGGCGCCAGCGACGGAGATTGCCGTCGGCACCCGGGTGCGGCGGCGGGGCGGAGGCCGTGCCGCGGGCGACTGCCGGCGCAGCGACGGCGGCGGACAGGGCGTCCGGGGCACCGAGGCCAGCCGCGGCAGCGACGCCCAGCGAAGCGCCGAGCAACTGCCGACGACGATAATCTATCTGCATGACACGCTCCGTTGGTTCAGCGACCCGGCGCCTGCAGGTCGCGCAGCGCAGGGATGCGCGCGACCGGCTTCGCGGCCGGGACGGTCGCCAGGAACGCCGCGATGTCCGCGACGTCGGCGTCGCTGAGCACCTGGGCGCTGTAAGCCGGCATGGTGGTGTTGGTCGCGCGGATGAACTGCGCGATGGCCGCCGCCGGCAGGGGCTCGGGCGCGAGACGCGCCCCGGCGGTGCTGCCCTGGCCTTGGCTGCCGTGGCAATGCACGCAACCCACCGAGGTGTAGAGCTGCCAACCGCGCACAGCGGAGGGTGCCGCTCGCTCCGCGGCCAGCAGCGGTGCCGCGCCGAGCAGGCCAGCACCGCCGACGAGCATGGCCATCAGGTTCGTGACGAGATAGCGCATGCGCCCTGCTCCTATCGGGTCTGGGTGACGACGTCGACGAGCGCCGGCTGGCCCTTCTTCACCACCTCGACCGCGCGCTTCAATGCGGACGCGAGCTGCGACGGGTCGGTGATGGGCCCCGCGGACCACACGCCCATGCCCTCGGCGAGCTTCGCGTAGTTGATCGGCGGGTCGTTGATCTCGGTGCCGATCAGCGCCGTGTCGATGCCGCGGTTGCGGCGGTTCGCCAGGCCCTGCACGAGCATGGTCTCCTGCCCGTAGCCACGGTTGTTGTGCATCACCGTGAGCAGCGGCACGCGGTGGTGCGCGGCGGTCCAGAGCGCGCCGTTCGCGTACATGAAGTCGCCGTCGCACTGGATGTTGACCGAGAACCGCCCCAGCGCCTTGTTGGCGAGCGCCGCGCCGACCGCAGCGGGCAGGCCGTAGCCCACGCCGCCGCCCGCGCCGACCCCCAGGTACTGGTAGTGGCGGTCGAAGTTCCACAGGCGGTGCGGCCAGTTGCTGACAAAGCCCTCGGAGGCCCCGACCGACACGAGTGCCCAGTCCTCGTTGCGGATCGCCTGCCAGAGCTCCATGCAGAGGCGCGCGGTCGACACCGGGCTCGCGTCCCAGCCAAAAGCCGCCGCCTGACGCGAGGCTTCCCAGGCCTGCGCATGCAGCACCCTGAAGCGCTCGAGGCGCGGCGCGAGGGCCGCACGACGCTCACTCGACATCGCCGCCCGCACCGCTTCGATGAGCGCGGGCAGCGAGGCCTCGCCGTCGCCCGAGATCGAGAGGTCCACGGGCGCATAGCGCTGGAAGTCCTGGTAGTTGGACTTCATGTAGAGGTCGTTGACGTCGATGGTGATGGTCCTGGCGTCCGGCTTGATGCGCAGACGGCTGGACTTGTCGTTGCGGTTGACCTGGTTCACCTGGCCCCAGAAATCCGTGACTTCGAGGCCGAGGATCACGTCCGCGCCGCTGATCAGCTGCCGGCTCTGCGCGTTCTGGCAGAGCGGATGCATGGTCGGCATGTTCTGCCGGCTCGCGAGATCGATCACCGGGGCGGCGAGCGCCTCGGCGAGCTCGACCAGCCGCCGCATGCCCTCGGGCGTGCGCGCCAGCCGATCGACGATGATCACCGGGCGTTCCGCCGCCACCAGCCATTTCGCGGCCTCGCGCAGCGCGTTGGCGTCGCCCTGCGGCGGCAGCGAAGGCGAATAGCGCGGGACTTTCAGCGCCGAGCGGTCGGGCACCTCGAGTTCCTGCAGCTCGCTGTCGGCGACGATTGCCACCGGCTCCATCGGCGGCGTGCAGGCGATCTTGTAGCCGTGCACGAAGGATTCCGCGAAGCCCTGCAGCGTGGTCGGCTGGTCGTCCCACTTGGTGAAGTCGCGCACCATGGCGACCGGATCCTGCGCCGAATGCCGCCAGTCGTTGCCGCCCATGCGTTTGGTGAGATCCAGCGTGTTGCCGAGGATGGTCACCATCGGGACACGGTCGCACCAGGCGTTGTAGAGGGCCATCGCCGCGTGCTGCAGCCCGACCGTCGAATGGCACAGCGACGCGGCCGGCCTGAGCGCCGCCTTGTAGTAGCCGTTGGCCATCGCGACCGCCGACTCCTCGTGCATGCAGGTGATGAACTCGGGCGCCTTGTTGCGGCCGTAGTTGACGATGGATTCGTGCAGGCCGAGGAAGCTCGAGCCCGGGTTCGAGAAGATGAAGTCGATGCCGACCGACTTGATCACGTCGACCATGAAGTCGGAACCGCAGCTCGCGCCGGCGGCGATGGCGCCGGTCACTGAGACATCCGCAGCCGGCGCGCCGACATCGGCTGCGAGCTGCGCGGCACTCGGCGGCGTGGCGCCGCGTGGCGGCGCGGGTGGCGCTGGCGGTGGCGCGGCGGCGGCGTCAGGGCCGGCGTCCGCGGCCCCTGCCCCGCTCGGGATCGCGGCGGCGGCGCCGGCGACCGCGACAGCGGAGAAAAATTTCCGGCGGTCGATCGGAGCGTTGGAGCGTGTCTTTCTCATCGAGTGCCTCCTGAGCCGCGCGAACGGGCCTGCGATGGCGCTGTGTGCGACGGGATCATTCTAGACCCCGTCCGCGGCGGGCGTGCGGGTGAGCAGCCGGTGTCGCTCACCATGCGGTGCGCGAAGGGGTCCGGCGCCTGAGCGGACTCAGGCCGCGAGGAACCTGAACGCCACGAGCCCGGCGAGACCTGCGCCGAGCACTATCGGGATCACGCCCAGCCGGAAGCGGAACAGCGCAACCGCGGCGGCAACGCCGATGACGACGGCGGGCCATTCGAACGGACCGCCGAAGCCGCGCGGCCACAGCACGTGCCAGGCGAAGAACAGCGCGAGGTTCGCGATTACGCCGACCACGGCTGCGGTGATGGCCGTGAGCGGCGCGGTGAAGCTCAGGTTGCCGTGCGTGGACTCGATCAGCGGGCCGCCGAGAAAAATGAAGAGGAAGGACGGCAGGAAGGTGAAGAAGGTCACCACTAGGGCGGCCACGGCGCCGGCGAGGAACAGCGAGTCGCTGCCGAAGATCGCGCTGGTCCAGCCGCCCACGAAGCCGACGAAGGCGACCACCATGATCAGCGGACCGGGCGTGGTTTCACCGAGCGCGAGGCCGTCGATCATCTGCGGGGCGGTGAGCCACTGGTAGTGCTCGACCGCGCCCTGGTAGACGTAGGGCAGCACGGCATAGGCGCCGCCGAAGGTCAGCAGCGCGGCCTTGGTGAAGAACCAGCCCATCTGCGTGAGCACGCCGGTCCAGCCCTGCGTGAGCGCGAGCGCGCCGAGGGCGGCGGCCCAGATCGAAAGGCCGACGGCGAGCACGATGCGGAAACGCGAGCCGCTGAAGCGCGCGTGCGCGGGCGTCGGCGTGTGGTCGTCGATCAGCGCGGGTCCGTAAGCGCTGTGGGCAGCGCCGTGCGCGCCGGCGGCTGCGAAGGTGTCGGGCGCCCAGCGGCCGCCCAAGTAGCCGACCAGGCCGGCGACGAGCACGATCAGCGGGAACGGCAGATCGAGCGCAAACAGGGCCACGAACGCGGCCGCCGCGATCGACCACAGCGCCGCGTTCCGCAGCACCCGTGAGCCGATGCGCCAGGCGGCGTGCACCACCAGCGCGGTGACGGCGGGCTTGATGCCGTAGAAGAAGCCGGCGATCGCGGGCAGGTGGCCGAAGTCGAGATAGACCCAGGACAGCGCGATCAGCAGCAGCAGCGAGGGCAGCACGAACAGGCTGCCCGCGACGATGCCGCCCCAGGTGCGGTGCATCAGCCAGCCGATGTAGGTGGCGAGCTGCTGCGCCTCGGGGCCGGGCAACACCATGCAGTAGTTCAGCGCGTGCAGGAAGCGACGCTCGGAGATCCAGCGCCGGCGCTCGACCAGCTCGTCGTGCATGAGCGCGATCTGCCCCGCGGGGCCGCCGAAGCCGATCAGGCCGAGCCTGAGCCAGAAGCGGAAAGCTTCGGCGCGGGGCGGGTTGGGGGGTGGGGGGCTCACGCTCAGGCAAGCCCTGCGATCAACCGTAGCGTCTGACGCAAAGCCGGCAAACGCTGCTGACTGGCCGCATCGCCCGGCAGGTGCCCGGACAGCGCCTCGAGGAAAGCAGGCGTCGCCAGCAAAGCGGCGAACTGATCTGCGAGGTAGCGCCGAAGGCCGGGCGGGCTCCCGCGGCATTCCTCCAGAAGGCTCGGTCGTCCATCAACGATAGCGAGCAGATCTTCGAGATCGTGGCTGAACAGGAAGTCACCCTGGCCGCGACCGTGGAACGCCTCCAGCTTGGTGGCCGCGAAGACCGGCGCGGTCACGAGGCGAATCGCCTGTTTGCCGGGCAATACCACACGCTGCGCGGTTTCGACCGCGAGCGGATACCAGCGATTCGAGAAGCCGAGGATATCGGCGCGGGCAGGCATCACATCCACGGCGAGCGTGCCGATGCGCCAGCGGCAGGCGGGCGCGCCGGGACGAGCGTCCTCCATGAATCCGCGCTCGCGCAACTGCGCTCCGAGCCGGTAGTAGTCGGCGAGCGCCAGCGCGCTGCAGACCAGATCCACATCCTCAGTGGGCCGGATCGATGGAGACGCGGGGTCGGTCACCAGCAGGCCGGCTACGGCACCGCCGACGAACACCAGTTGCGCACGCAGGGCGTCGCCGAGGTGCTCGGCGACGATCCCGAGCATGGCGACATTCGGGTCATCGGTAGTCACACCGCGAGACGCTCATCCAGCAGCGACAAGGCCAGCGTGCGCTCGCGGGCGTTGCCGCCACGCACGGCGTCGAACAGCGCAAGCATCTCGCCCAGCGCAGGATTGCGCGCCGCCGCCTCGGGCACTCTCGGATACAGCGGGTAGAGCGCCAGCCCGCGCACGGAACCGGTCATGCTGGGCCAGACCGGGGGCGGGTCGCTGCCCGGCCGGATTCGATCCTTCAAAGGTGCGGCGGCGTAGCCCGTCGGGACACCGCGGGTCATGCCACCGCGGCTGACCGGAAAGCAGTAGCGGGCGCCGTGCTGAAGAAACAGCTTCAAAGCCGCGCGCACGACGCTGGCCTTGGCGTCGGGGCCCTTGACGGCGAGCTGCGCCAGCACGGCGCGCTCCACGGCCGCATGCACCTCCGAGGCCGTCATACCCAGCTCAGCCCCGAGCGTCGCATAGCTGGGCGGGGACCCAGGCTCGAGCGCCAGGCGCAGCAGGACGACCAGATCCTGAGGGCGGAGAACGGGCTGAGGATTTGAGGCGGGGCGAGCCATTGTCCAGGTACATCCGCTATTCGCTATTCGCGAATAGCGAATGTACGACCCTGTGAGGTGTTCTGACAAGGGCCGATTACGGCCCCGGGCGCCGTTGCCTCTGCCAACGACCCAAACCAGCGCCTCCGCCCTACTTCCCGATACAAAAGCTCGAGAAGATCCGGCCGAGCAGGTCGTCGCTGGTGAAGTCGCCGGTGATTTCGGCGAGGGCGAGCTGGGCTTCGCGCAGCTCTTCGGCGACGAGTTCGCCGGCGTGGAGCTCGGTGAGCTGGCGCAGGGCCTCGTCGGCGTGGCGGCGGGCGCGGGCGAGCGCGTCGAGGTGGCGGGCGCGCGCGGAGACGGTGCCGGCGTCGGGGGTGGCGTAGTCCATGCTGCGCTTGAGGTGTTCGCGCAGCAGGGGCAGGCCGTCGCCGGTACGCGCGGAGATGGCGACCCAGGCGGGGCCGCCGGGGGCGATGGTGTCGGCGAGCGGGATGCCGGTGGCGAGGTCGCACTTGTTCAGCACCAGCGTCACGGGCACGCCCTCGGGCAGGCTGGCGCGCTCCTCGCGCCAGGCGCGGGCGTCGGGGTCGGCGGCGGCGTCGATCACGAACAGGATGCGGTCGGCGCGGGCGATCTCGGTGCGGGCGCGGCGCATGCCCTCCTCTTCGACGGCGTCGGCGGCCTGGTCATGCAGACCGGCGGTGTCGAGCACGTGCAGCGGCAGGCCGTCGAGGTGGATGCGCTCGCGCAGCACGTCGCGGGTGGTGCCGGCGATCGGGGTGACGATCGCGGCCTCGTAGCCGGCGAGCCGGTTCAGCAGGCTCGACTTGCCGGCGTTGGGGCGGCCGGCGATCACGACTGTCATGCCGTCGCGCAGCAGGCGGCCCTGACGGGCGGCGGCGGTCACGGCGTCGAAGCGCGCGCGCAGGGCGTCGAGCCGGGTGCGCAGCGAGGTGTCGGCGAGGAAGTCGATTTCCTCTTCGGGGAAGTCGATCGCGGCCTCGACCCAGGTGCGCAGCTCGACCAGCGCCTCGACCAGCTCGTGCACCTGCGCCGAGAACTCGCCCTGCAGCGAGCGCATGGCGGCGCGGGCCGCCTCGCGCGAGCCGGCGTCGATCAGGTCGGCGACGGCCTCGGCCTGGGCGAGGTCGATCTTGTCGTTGAGGAAGGCACGCTGGGTGAACTCGCCGGGGCCGGCGCGGCGGGCGCCGAGTTCGACCGCGCGCTCGACCAGCTGCTCGAGAATCACGGGGCCGCCGTGGCCCTGGAGTTCGAGCACGTCCTCGCCGGTGTAGGAGTTGGGTGCCTTGAAGTAGAGCGCGATGCCGACGTCGATGGGTTCGCCGGCGGCGTCGCGGAAGGGCCGCAGCGCGGCCTCGCGGGGCCGGGGCAGCGCCCCGAGCAGGGCTTCGGCGAGCGCGGGAACGGCGGGGCCGGAGAGGCGCACGACCCCTACCCCACCCCGGCCCGGGGCGGTGGCGATGGCGACGAGGGTGTCGGGGGTGGGGGTCATGGTGGCGGCTCCGGGTCCTGCAGCCAGGCGGGGATGTCGCGCGACGCGTGCAGCACGCGCCAGACGTCGATGCAGTCTGCCTGCTCGACGTAGAACACGACATGGGGATATCCCGCCAGCGGCCAGGCGCGCAGGCCGGGCAGGTTCAGCGCCTGCGCGTAGCGCGGGGAGCCGGTCGCAGAGTGCCGGGCGATGTGGTCATAGGCGTGCTCGAGCGCGTCGATGAAACCGAGGGCCGCCTGGGCGGCGCCCTCGCCAAGGTAGTGATCGAGCGCCTCGTCGACGTCGCGGGCGGCCCGCTCGCGGGGGATGACCGGCCGGGCGGTCACGCCTCGCCGGGGGCGGCCGCGGCCTGGCGCACACGCTCGCGCAGGGCGTCGAACCCGACGGGCGTGACGGGCGCGGTGGCCGGCGACGCGGGGCCGGCGAGCAGGAGTTCGCGGAGCCGCTGGCGGTCCTGGTCCTTGCGGATCAGCTCGCGGATGTACTCGCTGCTGGTGCCGTAGCCGCCCCGACTGACCTGGTCGTCGACGAAGGCCCGGAGCGAGTCCGGCAGGGAGATGTTCATGGTGCCCATGCGCAGAGGCTAAGGGGCTTGGCAAAATTTGGCATACATTGTTTGTGCCTTTTTTGGGTCAATATGGCATCTGGCGCGAAGATTGGGATGCGCCGAGCCGCATCGCGCAGCGCGTCCAGCACGTCCCCGATAGTCTCGGGGAGGTCGATGTGCGCGCCGAAGTACTGGGCGCAGGCCCGATCGAACATCTGGTAGTGGACGTCGTGGATCCCGGGCATGACGGTCCGGCCGCGCAGGTCGACGACCCGCGTGCCCGGCCCGGCGAGGGACTCGATCTCGGCAGCGCTGCCGACGGCCTCGATCACACCCCCGCGCAGCGCGAGGGCCTCGGCGACCGAAAATCGTG
>CAJACZ010000081.1 GCA_903938365.1 uncultured Pseudomonadota bacterium
CGACGGTCCGGGTCTACATCAACGTCCAGCGCTACGGCAACATGTCCGCGGCGACGGTGCCGGTCGCGCTGTGCGTAGCACTCGAGGAAGGCCGAGTGAAGCCCGGCGCGACCCTGCTGATGCCGGCCGTCGGCGGTGGACTGACGTTCTGCGCGCACCTCGTGCGCTGGGGCGAGCGCTGCACGCCGCTCGGTGAATCCCCGGTGATGCTGCCGGACCCCGACCGCAGCGCCCTCGAGATCGTGCGCGGCCACATGGCCGCCAAGGGCGTGCGCCGGGTGTGACCACCGCGCCGGGCGGGGCGTCGCGCGGCGACTGAAAAGCAAGCGGCCCACGGGATTGCTCCCGCGGGCCGCTGGCCGAATAATGCCGTCCGGCGTCTGGCTAGGACTTCTTCTTGGCCGTCGTGCTCTTGGCCTTGGCGACGACGGGCTTCTTGCCCTTCGTGGGATCCTTGGGGCGTGTCTTGCCGAAGGAACCCTGGTAGATCTTGCCGCGGCGGCTTCTGCTGTCACCCTTGCCCATCATCGACTCCAGACGTTGCAACCGGCCCGCAGTGTAGGGGAACCGGCGGTGCGGCGCCATGGACACGACACCCCCGACGGGCAGAATGACCCGCTACCCCCCGGAAACGCCCCCGAAACCCCAGGAACCCAGGATGCAAGCCCAGCCCACACCGGTCGAAATCAGGCTGCGCCGCCAGTCACGCGTGCTCGAGGTGAGCTTTGATGACGGCTCGCGCTTCGCGCTGCCCTTCGAGTTCCTCCGGGTGCACTCGCCCTCCGCCGAGGTCAAGGGACACGGGCCGGGGCAGGAGACCCTGGTCCTCGGCAAGCAGTCCGTGGGCATCCGCGACGTCGAAGCCATCGGACAGTACGCCGTGCGGCTGGTCTTCGATGACGGCCACGGCAGCGGCCTCTACACCTGGACGTACCTCCACGAGCTCGGCCGCGACCAGGAGGCCCTGTGGGCCCGCTACCTGGAGCGGGTCAGACAGGCCACCGCGGCAGGCTGAAGCCCGCGCCGCGCGGAAAAGCCCCACGCCGGCCGCTACAATGCGGTCCCCAGCCAGGGACCGAAGCATGCCCCCCCAGGACGATCCCAAGACCACCCATTTCGGCTTCCAGGACATTCCCTGGTCCGATAAAGCCCGGCGCGTCCGTGGCGTGTTCGACTCGGTCGCGCCCAAGTACGACCTGATGAACGACCTGATGTCGGGCGGACTGCACCGGCTCTGGAAGCAGTTCACCCTGTCCCAGACGCACCTGCGCCCCGGCCAGCGCGCGCTCGACGTGGCGGGCGGCACGGGCGACCTCGCCCGGGGCATGGCAGGTCAGGTCGGCAGCCAGGGCCTGGTCGTGCTCTCCGACATCAACGGCGCCATGCTGGAGCGCGGCCGCGACCGGCTCATCGACGCGGGCCTCACCCAGGGCATCCAGTACGTGCAGGCGAACGCCGAACGCCTGCCCTTCGCCGACGCCAGCTTCGACTGCGTCACCATCGGCTTCGGGCTGCGCAACGTCACCGACAAGCCCGCCGCCCTCGCCGCCATGCGCCGCGTGCTGCGCCCGGGCGGGCAGCTGCTCGTGCTCGAGTTCTCGCAGCCCGTGGCGCCCGGACTCAAGCCGCTCTACGACACCTACTCGTTCCGCGTGCTGCCCGTGCTCGGCCGGCTGATCGCCAACGACGCCGACAGCTACCGCTACCTCGCCGAGTCGATCCGCATGCACCCGGACCAGGAGACGCTGCTCGGCATGATGCGCGATGCCGGCCTCGAGAACTGCCGTTACCACAACCTGTCCGGCGGCATCGTGGCCCTGCACCGCGGCTATCGGACCTGAGCCGCGCCGCATGCTCACCGAGGCCATCGAGAACCTGCTGAACCGCAACCTGGGCGCCTCGCCCGGCGCGCGCCAGCTCTGCCTTGAACTGCAGGCACAGCGCCTGCTCATCGTCATCTCGGGCACGCCGTGGCGCATCGGGGTCGAATCCCTCGGCCACTCCGTGCGGCTGTCGCGCGACGCCACGGGCGAATTCGCCGCCGAGGTCGAAGGCAGCCTGGTCAACCTCGCCGGCCTCGCGGGCGCGCAGCCCGAAGCCCTGCTGCAGCGGGGCGCCGTGCGCATCCGCGGCGACGCCGAACTGCTGCAGCGCTACCGCGACCTCGCGCTGCTGCTGCGCCCCGACCTCGAGGAAGAACTCTCCCGGCTGCTCGGCGACGCGCCCGCGCACCAGCTCGCCCGCTTCGGCGTGGGCCTGCTCGATTTCGGGCGGCGCTTCCTCGACACCACCGTGCGCAACGGCGCCGAGTACCTCGCGCACGAGCGCGGCGACCTGGTGCCGCGCGGCGAGGCCGAGGTGTTCTTCGACGGCGTCGACCGGCTGCGCGAGGACGCCGACCGCCTCGGGGCAAGGCTGGCGCAGCTGCAGGCGCGGCTCGAAACGCCGGCGGCCGGCGGACCCGGCGCTGCCAACGGCAACGGTGGCGGCACCGATGGCGGCACCGGTGGCGGGGAGTCCCGCCCGTGAAGCTGCGCGTACTCGCGCGCCTGATCGAGATCCAGCGCGTGCTGGTGCGGCACGGGCTCGACGACTTCGTGCGCGAGACGCACCTCTACCGTCCGCTGCGCTTCGTGTTCCTGCTGTCGCCCTGGACCTGGTTCGAGCGCCGCCGGCCGGCCTCACGCGGCGAACGCCTGCGGCTCGCGCTCGAGGAGCTCGGCCCGATCTTCATCAAGCTCGGCCAGACGCTGTCCACGCGGCGCGACCTGCTGCCGGGGGACATCGCCACCGAGCTGGCGAAACTGCAGGACCAGGTGCCGCCGTTCGAGGGCAGCGTCGCGCGCAGCATCGTCGAACGCGCCCAGGGCAGACCGCTGGCCGAGGTCTTCGACAGCTTCGACGAGCAGCCGCTGGCCGCGGCCTCCATCGCCCAGGTGCATGTCGCGACGCTGCGCGGCGGGCAGGAAGTCGTCGTCAAGGTGCTGCGCCCCGGCATGCGCGCGATCATCACGCGCGACCTCGAGGTCATGCACGACCTCGCCGCGCTCGCGTACCGCAACTCGGGCGAGGCGCGCCGCCTGCGCGTCACCGAGATCGTCGAGGAATACGAGAAGACGATCCTCGACGAGCTCGACCTGATGCGCGAAGCCGCCAACGCGATGCAGCTGCGGCGCAACTTCGAGGGCACGGACCTGCTGTACGTGCCCGCGGTGTACTTCGACCACTGCCGCGTCGATGTCATGGTCATGGAACGCATCCACGGCGTGCAGATCAGCGACATGCAGACCCTGCGCGCGGCGGGCACCAACATCCCGCTGCTGGCGATCAACGGGGTGAAGATCTTCTTCACCCAGGTGTTCCGCCACAATTTCTTCCATGCCGACATGCACCCCGGCAACATCTTCGTGACGATCGACGACCCGGCCAACCCGCGCTATGCGGCCGTCGACTTCGGCATCGTCGGCACCCTCGACCTGCGCGACCAGCATTATCTGGCCGAAAACTTCCTCGCGGTCTTCGACCGCAACTACCGGCGCGTCGCCGAACTGCACGTGGAATCGGGCTGGGTGCCGCCCGACACGCGGGTAGACGAGATGGAATCGGCGATCCGCACAGTGCTCGAGCCGATCTTCGACAAGCCGATCAAGGACATTTCCTTCGGCACCGTGCTGCTGCGCCTGTTCGACATCTCGCGGCGCTTCGACATGCGCATCCAGCCGCAGCTGATCCTGCTGCAGAAGACCCTGCTGAACATCGAGGGCCTCGGGCGCGAGCTCTATCCCGAACTCGACATCTGGCAGACGGCCTCGCCGATCCTGCGCGAGTGGATGAAAGAGCGCATCGGCCCGAAGGCGCTGCTGCGCGACCTGCGCAGCCAGCTGCCCGACCTGCTCATGGCGGCGCGGATGATGCCGTCGCTGGTCACGCGCGTGGTGCGGCAGGCGCACGACCGCGAACTGCGCGTGCCGGTCGAGTCACGCGAGTTCGAGGCCCTCAAGCAGACGATCCGCGACAGCAGCCGCCGGCGCGATGCCGTGCTGGTGGCCGCCACGCTGCTGCTCGGCGGCGTGCTCTGGTTCGTCCTCGAGGGCGAACCGCGGTGGCCCGGCGCGGTGCTCGCCGCGCTGGGCACGATCGGGATCGTGCGGCGCTGGTGGCGGGACTAGGCCTCGCCGCCGACTGCATCGGGAACGACCGGACCGCTACACGCTGACCGTCACCCTCAGGAAGGTCGCCGGGATGGACGTGCGC
>CAJACZ010000082.1 GCA_903938365.1 uncultured Pseudomonadota bacterium
AGTACAGCGAGAACCTGGCGCTCGCCCGCCTCGCACAGCTGGGCATCTCGGCCGCGCAGTTCAAGGCCGATGTCAGCTCCAGGCTCCAGAACGGCGAATTGCAGCGTGCCCTGCAGATCTCCGAGTTCCGCACGCCCGCCGAACTGAAGCGGCAGTTTGCGCTCGAGGACGAGCAGCGCGAACTGCGCTATGTGCTGCTCCCGCCCGAACGCTATCGCGCCGCCGTCAACGTGAGCGACGCCGAGGTGGCGGCGTGGTTCAAGGCCAACGAATCCCGGTTCCTCACGCCCGAGACGGTGCGCCTGCAGTACGCGGAGCTGCGCCTCGAGCAGGTGGCCGCTGGCGTGGCCGTCGCGGACTCCGACCTGCAGGAACGGTTCGCGAAGAACCGCGACAGCTATGTCGAACCCGAGAAACGTCGTGCCCGCCACATCCTGGTCACTGTCGAAAACGGCGACGAGGCCGCGGCCCAAAAGGCAGCCGAGGCGATCCTGGTGCGGCTGCGCGCCGGCGAGGACTTTGCCGCTCTGGCCACGCAGTTCTCCAAGGACACAGGCTCGGCCGGAGAGGGCGGTGACCTCGGCTGGTCCGAGCGCAGCGCCTTCGTGGGCCCGTTCGCGGACTCGGTGTTCTCGCTCAAGCAGGGGGAACTCTCCGGCCCGGTCAAGACCGAGTTCGGTTATCACCTCATCCGGCTCGACGGCGTCCAGCCCGGGCGCAGCCGCAGCTTCGACGAGGTCCGCGCCGAACTCGAGGGCGAGTTCCGCCGCGACCGCGCCGCCGACCTCTTTGGCGAGCGTGAAGAGCAGATCCAGCGTCGGCTCGAAGCGCCGGGTGTGGAATTCGACGCGCTCGCACGCGAGTTCGGTCTTACGGTGGGCGAGGTTCCGACCTATACGCGGGGTGCCGGTGGCGCGCCGCTGGGAACCGACCCGGGCCTCGAGCAGGTGATCTTCAGCGACGCGACGCTCAATCAGCGGCGCATCGGCGGGCCTGCCGCGCTCGGCGAAGACCGTTTCGTCATCCTCAGGGTCCTCGACCACAGCAAGCCCCGTGTGCCGGCGCTGGCGGACGTACGTGACCCGGTGGTTGCCGCCCTGCGCGCGGAGCGCGGCGCCGAAGCGGCCCGTCTGGCGGCTGAAGCTGCGGTCAAGCAGCTCCAGTCCGGCGAGGGCTTCGATGCGGTCGCTCGCGGGCTCGGGGCAGTACCCGAACCTGCCCGGTTCGTCGGGCGCGGCGATCCGGCGATCCAGGCTCAGTTGCGCGAGGTGGCTTTCGCGATGCCTCGACCCAAGGCGGGCGCCCCGCTGTTCCGCGCCCTGCCGCTGCAAGAGGGGGGCGCGGCGGTGCTCGCCGTCCTGCAGACCCGCGCTGCGGCTCCCGAAGCGGACGCTGAACTCCGGTCGCGTCGCGCCGTACAGGCGGCTGCGCGGTCGGGGCAGGGCGAGGTTGGGGCGTACGTCGGCGAGCTGCGCCGCAAGGCCGACATCGAGAAGAGTCCCCAGGCCTTCCAGTAAGGCCCGGGCTCCGGCTCAGCCCTCGGATTCCGTGGGGAAGCTCATGCCGATGGTGCTGAAGCCGCCATCCACATAGATGATCTCGCCTGTGATGCCGGCCGAAAGGTCCGAGCACAGGAACGCGGCGGTGTTGCCCACGTCTTCCTGAGTCACGTTGCGGCGGATCGGCGAAATCTGCGCGACGCGAGCGAGCATTTTGCGCAGACCCGCCACCCCGGCCGAGGCGAGGGTCTTGATCGGCCCAGCCGAGATCCCGTTCACGCGGATGCCCTGCGGACCCAGATCCGCTGCCAGGAAGCGCACGTTGGCCTCCAGGCTCGCCTTGGCGAGGCCCATCACGTTGTAGCTCGGAATGGCGCGCACCGCACCCAGGTAGGACAGCGTGAGGATAGCCCCTGCGCGCCCCTGCATCAGCGGCGCCGCGCCGCGCGCGAGCGCCGTCAGGCTGTAGCTCGAGACATCATGCGCGATCGCGAAGGCTTCGCGGCTGGTGCTCGCCGTGAAGCCACCCGCCAGGGCTTCGCGGGGCGCGAAAGCCACCGCATGCACCAGGATGTCGAAGTGGCCCCAGTCGCGCGCCAGCGCCGCGAACACCGCCTCGATCTGCTCGTCAGAGGTGACATCAAGGGGCATCACCCGGGTGGATCCCACCGACGCCGCCAGCGGTTCCACGCGTTCGCGGAGCTTCTCGCCGCCGTAGGTGAAGGCCAGTTCGGCCCCTTCGCGATGCATCGCCTGGGCGATACCCCATGCGATGGAGCGCTCGTTGGCGACGCCGACGATCAGCGCGCGCTTGCCTGCCAGGAATCCCATGTCTATCTCCGCGGAAGGTTGATCTTGAGCTTCATGCCCGGCTTGAGCACGCGGCTCGCGCTGATGCCGTTCCAGGACACGATCTGAGCGACGGTGATCTGGTAGAGGCGTGCGATCCGGTACAGGGTCTCGCCCTGGCGGACGGTGTGCTGCAGGGTCCGGGCGCGGGCCGCAGGCTTGCCGGCGGACTCCGACGAGCCCCGTGCTCCGCTGCGCGAAACGACCAGACGCTCACCGGTCTTGAGCACTTCGCCCGGCTGCTTGTTGTTCATGCGCATCAGCGTGCGCGGGTCCATGTTGTTGCGCCGGGCGATGGCCCAGATCGATTCCCCGCGGCGCACCACATGGACCTGGGGGCGCTTGCTGCTGCTGCGTCGGGCCGCCGGCGGGCGATCCACGAGCGCGGCGGCCCGCAGCACCTTGGCGGGCAGCTCCGTCGCGCCCGAGGGTACGCGGAGGTCGGTGCCCGGGACGAGCGCTCCGGTGCCCAGGTCGTTGAGCATCCGGATGGTGGAGGGCTGCGAGTCGTAGCGTTCGGCCAGCTGCGCCAGGGTTTCGCCCGGCTTCACGATGTGGTGCGTGACCCGCATCAGTTCATCGGGCGTCAGTTGGTCCAGGTTGCCGCGGAACAGGTCGGCGGCGTCGATCGGCAGCAGCAGCGCATGCGGGCCCTGCGGGGGTGTTGCCCAGCGGTGGAACGCGGGGTTCAGCTCGAACAGCTCTTCATGCGTGAGTCCCGCCAGTTCGGCGGCCAGCTTCAGGTCGATCTGGCTGCCTACGTCTACGCGCGTGAAATAGGGCTCGTTGGGAATCGGGCTGAAGGCAATGCCTGAAAGCTCAGGCGCCGCGACGAGCCGCTTCATCGCGAGGAGCTTCGGGACGTAGGCGCGGGTCTCGGCGGGAAGCCGCAGGTTCCAGAAGTCCGCCGAACGGCCCACCGCGCGATTCTCGCGGACCGCGCGAGCCACGCAGGCTTCGCCGCAGTTGTAGCCCGCCACGGCCAGCAGCCAGTCGCCGTTGAACTCGTCGTGCAGGAACTGCAGGTAGTCGAGGGCGGCGCGGGTCGATTCCATGACGTCGCGACGACCGTCGTACCACCAGGTCTGCGGCAGTCCGAAGCGGTTTCCGGTACCCGGAATGAACTGCCAGAGTCCCGAGGCGCGGGCGACCGAGTAGGCGTAGGGCTCGAAAGCGCTCTCGATGACCGGCAGCAGCGCCAGTTCCAGCGGCATGCCGCGGCGCTCCACCTCGGAGACGATGTGGTGCATGTAAAGCGATGCCCGGCCAAACACGCGTTCGAGGTACTCGGGATGGCGTGCATACCAGGCGAGCTGGGTGTCGATCGCCGGCCGATCCGGGTCATCGAGCAGGAAACCCGCACGGATGCGTTCGACGAGGTCCGCGTGCCGTGTTCCGTCCAGCGCCGGCAGCGGCGGGGGGGCACCCGTGGGGTCGACGGGGAGGGGGCCGCTCGGAGTGAGGCCCGGAGTGATGCCCGGAGTGCTATCGACCGTCTCGGGCGGCGCAGCCGGGCTCCCGCCCTCGACGGGCAGCGTCTCCGCAGCCGCGACGGGCTGCGCCGAGGATTCGTTCACGGTCGTGGTGGCGCAACCAGCCAGCAACAAAGAGGCCAGTGCCGCGCACCACGCGCGCGGTCCGAGAGAGTTCGCCATGTGGCGTGTATTTAACCGGCAAGCCGCTAGAATTGCTATTGTCGCATCGCTTTAGTGAATTCCTTCAAGGGCTTATGACAGAACGGATTTCCTCCTGGCTGGCGTCTTCGCGGGGCCGGGCGCTGCTGCGGGCCGAGTCGGCCCTGCTCACCGAGGCCCTGGATGACTGTTTCGGCTGGGATTTGCTGCAGCTTGGGGCCTGGGGCGTCGGCCGCGAACTGATCGCCGGAGGGCGGACCCGTCGCCAGACCACCATCTGCAGCCCGGAGGCCGGCAAGGTGCTGCACCCCGGCGCCGAGGTTGCCGCGCGGCTGAGCCAGTTGCCCATCGCCAGCGACTCGGTCGATGCGGTGCTGCTGCCCCACACGCTGGAGTTCGAAGCCGATCCGCATGCGCTGCTGCGCGAAGTCGATCGCGTGCTGACCGGGGAGGGCAAGCTCCTGCTGCTCGGCTTCGCCCCCATGAGCCCCTGGGGTCTGCGCGCCGCAGCTACCCGCAGCGGCTTCCCGCCGGGGCTGCGCCGGCTGCTTTCGCCGGGGCGGATCCGCGACTGGTGCCGGCTGCTGGGCTACGAGATCGCCGAGACCCGCCGTTACCTCTACGAGACCCCCTGGGGCGAGGCCAGCGACGGTCCCAGCATGCTCAGGCGCGGCCTGTTCTACCCACTGCCCGCGGGCGCGTACCTGATCAAGGCGCGCAAGCGTGTGCACGCCATCCCGCCGCTTCGTCTCCGGCTGCGCGATCGGCGTCAGGTCCTCGGTGGGCTGGCAGAGCCCTCCTCGGCGAGGCGCTCATGAACAGCGTCGAGATCTACACCGATGGCGCCTGCCGCGGCAACCCGGGGCCGGGTGGCTGGGCGGCCACGCTGGAGTTCGGGGAACATTTCCGCGAACTGTCGGGCGCCGATGCGCAGACCACCAACAACCGGATGGAGCTGACGGCCGTCATCCGCGCGCTCGAGGCGCTCAACCGGCCGGTCAAGGCGCGCGTGTACACCGATTCAGAGTACGTCAGGCGGGGGATCACCGAATGGGTGAAGGCCTGGAAGGCCCGCGACTGGCGCACGGCGGATCGCAAGCCGGTCAAGAACCGCGACCTCTGGGAACTGCTGGACGAGCAGGCGGCGCGCCACGACGTCGAATGGCGATGGGTGAAGGGGCATTCGGGCGTGCCCGGTAACGAGCGCGTCGACCAGCTCGCCAATGCGGCCATCGATGCGATGCTCCGCTAGAATCCGCGCCCATGCGGCAGATCATCCTCGACACTGAAACCACCGGCCTCGAAGTCGAAAGAGGGCACCGGATCATCGAAATCGGGTGCGTCGAGCTCGTGAGCCGGCGCGCCACGGGGCGACGCTTCCACCGTTACCTCAACCCCGACCGCGACATCGACGAAGGCGCCGAGGCCGTGCACGGCCTGAGCCGGTCGCGGCTGGAGCGGGAGCCGCGCTTTGCCGAAATTGCGGACGAGTTCATGGCCTTCGTGGAGGGCGCCGAACTGGTCATCCACAACGCGGCCTTCGACATCGGCTTCCTGAACGCGGAGATCAGGCGCCTGCCGGGCGAGCCCCGGCCGGTCGATTCCTTCTGCAATGTGCTGGACACCCTGACCCTCGCGCGTGAACTGCATCCGGGCCAGCGCAACAGCCTGGACGCCCTGTGCAAGCGCTACGGGGTCGACAACTCCCGTCGGGAACTGCACGGCGCTCTGCTCGACGCGCAGATCCTCGCCGAGGTCTACCTCGCGATGACCGGGGGCCAGAGCGCGCTCGAACTCGGCGAGGACCGGAGCGCCGGGGGGCGCGGCACCCAGCAACCGGGCGAGGCGCGCGCCTGGTCACGGCCTGCCGCGCCGCTGCGCGTGCACCCAGCGAGCGCCGACGAACTGGCCGCCCACGAAGCGATGCTCGACAAGATCGCCAAGGCCAGCGGCGGCACGTGCCTGTTCCGCGCGCTCAGGAACTGAATTCCTGAGATCCAGGTCGCGTTCCCGGGCCCATGGATCTGGCATAATTTAACAATTGATTTCTTCAAGTTACTGATTTCCCTAGGGGCTAATCGTGGAAAACGCTGAAAAACTGCGCATCGGCATCGTCGGGCTGGGCTACGTGGGCCTGCCGCTGGCCGTCGAGTTCGGCAAGCATTTCAATACCGTCGGCTTCGACATCAAGGCCGAACGCATCGCCGAACTGCGCGCCGGGCGCGACAGCACGCTCGAGTGCTCGAGTGAAGAACTGGCCGAGGCGAAGCGCCTTACCTACACCGGCGACCTGAAGGCGCTGGGGCGCTGCACGGTGTTCATCATCACCGTCCCGACGCCGATCGACGAGTACAAGCGCCCGGATCTCACGCCGCTCGTGAAGTCGAGCGAGAGTGTCGGCAAGGTGCTCAAAAAGGGCGACATCGTCGTGTACGAGTCGACCGTCTACCCCGGCTGCACCGAGGAAGTGTGCGTCCCGATCCTCGAGCGTATCTCCGGGCTGAAGTTCAACAAGGACTTCTTCTGCGGCTACAGCCCGGAGCGGATCAACCCCGGCGACAAGCAGCATCGCCTCACCACCATCCTCAAGATCACCTCGGGTTCAACGCCCGCGACGGCGAAGTTCGTCGATGAGCTCTACGGCCGCATCATCGAGGCCGGCACCCATCGGGCGTCCTCGATCCGCGTCGCCGAGGCGGCCAAAGTGATCGAGAACACGCAACGCGACGTCAACATCGCGCTGATCAACGAACTGGCGCTGATCTTCAACCGCCTCGGCATCGACACCGAAGAGGTGCTGGTCGCCGCGGGAACCAAGTGGAACTTCCTGCCGTTCCGGCCGGGCCTGGTCGGCGGTCACTGCATCGGCGTCGATCCGTACTACCTGACGCACAAGGCACAGGAAGTCGGCTACCACCCGGAGATGATCCTCGCGGGCCGCAGGCTCAACGACAACATGGCGCTGTATGTCGCCGGTGAAGTCGTCAAGCTGATGAACAGCAAGAAGATCCACGTCAAGGGTTCGCGCGTGCTCGTGCTGGGCATGACCTTCAAGGAAAACTGCCCCGACATCCGCAATTCCAAGGTGGCTGACGTCGTGCGGGAACTCGGCAAGTTCGGTGCCGAGGTCGAGGTCTACGACCCCTGGGCGAGTCCCGCCGAAACCCATCACGAGTACGGCATCAAGCTCGCGTCCTCGCTTCGCCCGGCGCGCTACGACGCCGTGGTCGCCGCAGTGGGTCACGAGGAATTTCGCAAGCTCGGAATCCGTGGCGTGCGTCGCCTGTGCCGCAAGAAGCACGTCGTGTATGACATCAAGCACGTGTTCAAGGCCTCTGAAACGGATGGTCGCCTGTGAAGATCCTGGTCACCGGCGCCGCCGGGTTCATCGGGTCCCATGTAACCCGTAAGCTGATCGCGCTGGGCCATGAGGTCGTCGGCCTCGACAACCTCAATGACTATTACGACGTCAACCTGAAGCTGGGGCGGCTTGCGCTGCTGCAGGCGCTGCCCGGCTTCAGCTTCGTCAAGATGGACCTCGAGAACCGCGAAGGCATGAAGTCGCTGTTCGAGTCTGGCCGGTTCGCGCGCGTGATCCACCTGGCCGCGCAGGCGGGCGTGCGCTACTCGCTGACCCACCCCCACGCTTACGTGGACAGCAACGTCACCGGCACGGTCAACGTCCTCGAGGGATGCCGCCATAACGGGGTGGAGCACCTCGTGTTTGCCTCGACGAGCTCCGTGTACGGCATGAACACCAACATGCCGTTCTCGCCGCATCGCGGCGTCGACCACCCGCTGTCCATGTACGCCTCGACCAAGAAGGCCGGCGAGCTCATGGGCCACAACTACGCGGCGCTGTTCAATCTGCCCGTGACGGTGCTGCGCTTCTTCACGGTGTATGGCCCCTGGGGGCGCCCGGACATGGCGCTGTTCCTGTTCGCCCGCAACATGCTTGCGGGCAAGCCCATCGACGTCTTCAACCACGGTCACCACAAGCGCGACTTCACCTTCGTCGAGGACATCGCCGAGGGCGTGGTGCGCGCCTGCATGAAGGTCGCGCAGCCCAATCCGGCCTGGGATGGCAACCACCCTGATCCGGCCACCAGCCCCGCGCCGTTTCGCATCTACAACATCGGCAACAATTCGCCGGTGGAGCTGCTGCGCTACATCGAGGTGCTGGAGGACTGCCTGGGCGTCAAGGCCGAGAAGAACATGCTGCCCCTGCAGGCCGGGGACGTCCCGGACACCTTCGCGGACGTCGAAGACCTGGTGCGCGACGTGGGCTATCGCCCGGCGACCTCGGTCGAGACGGGCGTTCGCAGGTTCGTGGACTGGTATCGAGAGTACTACAAGGTCTGAAGCCCGGCCTCAGAAGGCGCGGGTCCAGCGCAGGTAGCCGCGGGGCTCGAGTTCAGACTGCGTCGTGATCTGGTCAGTGCGATGCTCGAGTGCCACGGCGACTTCCACCCTGGCGCGGCCGACCGGCTGTTCGACCCGCGCCTCGCCGACCCACCAGATCGCCGGGCCCGTGGAGAGCGTGTGGTTCGGTTGCGGTACGCCACCCGCCCTGTTGATTTCCGCACGGCGCAACCGGGCGCTCCAGTGGCGCCCGCCCTCTTCGCTGGCTGCGAGACCGAGAGCCCACTGGCGTGAGTCGCTGTCGGTGGAGTGACCCATCACGCGGCCCCGGTAACGATAGCCTGCCGTGAACACGCCGTTTTCGTAAGCGCAGTCGAGTTGGTCGACGTCATCGAAGTCGGCGCAGATCGTCGAAGAGTATTCGGCATGGGCGCGCCAGCGCGCGCCCTTGGGCAGTTCCCCCCAGGTCGAGAATCCCACCAGCGTCAGGCTGCGCAGCGGGCGCGGAAACTTGTTGTCGATGGTCTCGCCCGTGCGCTGCAGGTAGGCCGCGAGCGGCATCCCTGCAACATGGCCACCCCAGCGCGCCTCGAGCGTGGCGAGCTGGTTGCCGGGCTCATCCTCGGGCCGGACGTTCTCGCCCTGGTTGTCGTTTCCCGCAACGACGTTCCAGAAAGCGTCCAGGCCGCAGGGCGGCTTGTCGCCGCAGAACTGGGCGTTGCGCGTGAAGCTGAGCTCGAGACCCGGCAGGGGGCGTGCCGCCACCCTGAAGCCCCACAGCAGCGAGTGGTTGACGTCGGGCCGGTGCCCTTCCTGTGCGCCGATGAAGGTGCCGAGCGTCCAGTGGCCGAGCCAGCCCAGCCAGCGCGACTCGAAGGGGATCGAGGTCTCGCGATCCAGCGACAGCGCGAACACCGGGCGCGCGTTGCTCGAGAACTGCAGGCTGCCCTCGTGGCCGCCGCCCCACCAGCGGTCCTGCCATCCTGCCGACCACAGCCAGTTGCCCGTGCTGGCGGCCAGGTAACTGCCGTCGGGTCGCAGCGGCTGCTGGTCTTCGGGCGAGAGCACGGCCCGGGCATGCAGCTCACCGGACAGCCGGCCTTCGCCCTGCCAGCGCCACGCCAGTGCAGCCTCGCCGGACTCGCGCGGGGCGTCCTCGAAGCCGCGCAGTTCCTGCGGGTCGCCGAGCGCGAGCGACCACTCGCGCCGCGCGGGTTCAAGGGCTGCCTCGATCTGGAGCAGCGCGGCTTCGCTGCGCGCATCGGGCAGTCCGCGCTCGCGTGCGATGCCCGCCGCGAGCTTCAGCTCGCGCCGCGAGATCGGCCAGGACAG
>CAJACZ010000083.1 GCA_903938365.1 uncultured Pseudomonadota bacterium
GATTCGCGCGGCTGAGCCCCGGCTCCGGCACGGTTCAGCCGTGCAGCGTTCCGGTGTTGATCATGGGCCGCACTTCCGAATCGCCGCACAGCACCACGAGCAGGTTGCTGACCATCGCGGCCTTGCGCTCGGCATCCAGCGTCACGACGTTGCGCTTTTCGAGGTCTTCCAGGGCCATCTGCACCATGCTCACGGCGCCCTGCACGATCTTGGTCCGTGCTGCGAGCACTGCCTCTGCCTGCTGGCGACGCAGCATGGCCTGGGCGACTTCAGGTGCATAGGCGAGGTGGTTGAGTCGAGCCTCTTCCACCGCCACACCGGCACGGGAGAGCCGCTGCTGTAGTTCCGCCGTCAGGGCCTGCGAGACCTCATCGGTGCCGCTGCGCAGTGTGGTCTCGTGCTCTTCCCCGTGGTCATAAGCGTACTGGCTGCAGAGGTGACGCAGAGCAGACTCCGACTGGATGCTCACGTATTCCTCGTAGTCGTCGACGTCGAACATCGCCTGCGCGGTGTCCTGTACGCGCCACACAATGACCGCTGAGATGTCGATTGGATTTCCCTGTTTGTCGTTCACCTTGAGTTGCGCGCCGTTCAGGTTGCGCGAACGCAGTGATACTTTCATCCGGGGGTGCTTCCTGCTCGCGACCAGCTGCGCGGCGGTGTCGCCCTTGCTGGCGTGATGGGCCGTCCTGGTGCCGCTCGATGAGCCGTTGCTGTAGAACGGGTTTCCCCAGTGGAATCCGTGCTGCCTGACGGTCCCGCGATAATTGCCGAACAGGATCAGAACCCGGGATTCATTGGGCTGGAGTGTGAAGAATCCCCACAGCATCACGACGGCAACAACAGCCAGTGTAATGCCGCCGAACAGCTGCGCCGGAGCATCCGAGCCTGCAGCCGAGGCGAAGGCCGCCACGCCGACGGCGAGCATTCCGAGGACGATGGGCAGCATCAGCCAGCCGCTGAGGACCGATACCTCGAGTTCCTTGCTCGCGGTGCGAAGGGTTGCGTCCATGGCCGTGCGGTTCCTCTTTGGCGGGCCGGCGAGCAGCCAGCGGGCGCATGACCATATCAGGACTGCGTCGCGGTGTCCCGGGCCCCGTGGTCGCCTGGCCGTGTGCCCTATGAAGGCGTGATGCTGAGCTGGTCGTCGCTGACGACGGTGTTGACGGTGCGGACGAGTGCGGCGCGGGCACCGACGGCGGCGAAGATGTCGAGGTTGTCTATGACGAGCAAGTTTTCGGCATGGTGCGGGCCAGCGGCAGGCCATCGCGATGGATCGCGTACCCTGCCAGTCCGATGCCTGAATCGCTGGAACCGCTCCAGCGCAGCGCGATCCGGCTGTTGGAGCTGGTTTCCGCAACCAGATCCGCGGGCACGGAGGGCGGTGTCTCATCCAGCGGCGGCGGAGCGAGCTGCTGGGCGATAAGAACCGGACGAACGACGGCCGAGAATGCGGCATAGCCCACGGCGTTCAGGTGGAGGCCGTCCTCCCGGAAATAGGCCGGTATCGGTTGTCCGTCGGGGCCAAGCAGCGCCGTGGCCGTGTCGATAAAAGTGTAGCGAGCGTCGAGCGAGCAGAGCTCCGCCAGGCGACGGTTGGC
>CAJACZ010000084.1 GCA_903938365.1 uncultured Pseudomonadota bacterium
AACATCCCGGGATTCACCCGCGCCCGCGGTGGCGCGAGCCGCAGCAGCAACTGCCAGCGCTCGCCGGCGCGCGGCGCCCCCGCCGCCGCTCCGCGCCACTGGATCCTCACCCGCAGGCGGCCCGCCAGGCGCGCCGGCGCGTCAATGCGCGCCGTGGCGTCGAACTCCAGCGCGGTGCCGCGCGGCATGGGCAGGGAATCGACCTCGACGACCGCCACAACGCGCTCGCCCGCGTCGGCTGCGGGCCAGTTCGCGCCGACCTGCAGGCGCGCCAGCAGCAGTGTCGCGCAGCAGACGCCCGCGCAGCAGGCCAGCGCAAGGTGCCGCCACCGCACCGCGGCGATCGTCAGGAGCAGCAGCGACACCAGCCAGGGCCAGTGCGGCGGGACAGTGCTGAAGAGCGCCATGCAGCTGCCGGCCAGGGCCGCAAAACCCGCCGCGGCCGGCAGGCCGCTCCGGGACGATTCGTGGCGGCCGCCGCGAGGGGCGACATACGGCATCCGGACAGCCATGGGCAGCGCCATGCAGTGAGGGACAGGGCCCCGCGCCGCTGCCGTGCAGGGCCGCGCGCGTACCCCCAGAAGTACCGCGCCGCCCGCCGTCGCTCAATCGCCCGATCTGGCCTCTTCGCGCAGAATCCCGCGTGTCAGGGTCAGCACGCGATCCATGCGGGCCGCCAGCCGAGTGTCATGGGTGACGATCACGAGGCTGGTGCCGCGCTCCCGATTCAGTTCGAGCAGCAGCTCGAAGATCTGCTCGGCGTTCTGTCCGTCGAGGTTGCCCGTGGGTTCGTCGGCCAGGACGATGGCGGGCGCCGTCACGAGCGCGCGCGCGACCGCGGCGCGCTGGCGCTCGCCGCCCGACAACTGGTGTGGTTTGTGATCCAGCCGCTCGCCGAGCCCGACGCGGACCAGGATCGCCGCGGCCGCTGCGCGCGCCTCGCGGGTGGGCATGCGCCGCACGAGCAGCGGCATCGCCACGTTCTCGAGCGCGGTGAACTCGGGCAGCAGGTGGTGAAACTGGTAGACGAAACCGATCGTGCGGTTGCGCAGTGCGCCGCGTGCGGTTTCGTCGAGCGCATGGATGTCGCGCCCGGCAATCTCGACGCAGCCGCTGGTCGGCCGGTCGAGCCCGCCGAGGATCTGCAGCAGCGTCGTCTTGCCGGATCCCGACGAGCCGACGATCGCGATCCGTTCCCCGGCACCGATCCGCAATTCGACGCCCGTCAGCACGGGCAGCGTCGCCGGCCCCTGCCGGAACTCACGGAAAAGTGCTCGCGCCTCGAGCACGGCGCCGTCGGGTCCGGCCGCAGCGGTCGTCATGGGATCAGTCATTCCGAAGTGCCTCCGCAGGCTGGGTCCGGGCCGCCCGCCATGCCGGGTAGAGAGTCGCCAGCGCGCAGAGCAGGAACGCCACGCCGCATATCCGGGCGACGTCGAGCCATTCCACGTAGGCGGGCAGGTCGCTCATGAAATAAACGCGAGCATCGAGGAAGCGCAGGCCGAGCAGCCGCTCCAGCCCGTGCACCAGCGCCTCGAGATTCATCGACAGCAGGACGCCCAGCGCCGCCCCGGCCGCCGTCCCGGCCAGCCCGATCAGGGTCCCCTGGATCGCGAAGGTGCCCAGGATGTTGCGCGGCCCCGCCCCCAGCGTGCGGAGGATGGCAATATCCGTCTGCTTTTCCTTCACGATCATCACCAGCGTCGCAACGATGTTGAAAGCGGCGACGCCCACGATCATCAGCAGGATCACGAACATGAGCGATTTCGTGAGCTCTATCGAGCGGAAGAAATTGGCGTGGTTGCGGGTCCAGTCGCTGACGAAATAGCCGCCGCCGAGTTCCAGCGCGACCTCGCGGACGACCTCGGGCGCGCGGAATGGATCGTCCAGCGCCAGGCGCAGGCCCGACACCTGGCCGCGCATGCGATAAAGGCGCGCCGCGTCGGCAATGTGCATCAGCGCCAGGCCGCGGTCGAACTCGTACATGCCGGACTCGAAGGTGCCGACCACCGTCAGGCGGCGCATGCGCGGCACGATGCCCTCCGGCGTCGCGGTTCCATCGGGCGCGATCAGCACCACGGTGTCGCCCTTGCGCACGCCCAGCTCGCTGGCCAAAGCGGACCCCAGGATCACCCGCCAGGAGCCGGGCTGGAGGTCTTCCATGCGGGCGTCGCGGATGCGCTGCGGCAAACCCGCCACCGCGCGCTCTTCTGCGGGATCGACGCCGCGCACCGCGGTCCCCACCACCCGGGCGCCGTTGGCCACCATGGCCTGCGCCTCCACGTAGGGCACCGCGTGCAGCACGCCCTGCGTCGCCAGGGCGACCGTACGGGCCCGCTGCCAGTCCGGCAGCACGCCGTCGAGGCCCATCAGCGTGGCATGCGAGGTGACCGAGAGGATCCGTGCGCGCAGTTCGCGCTCGAAGCCGTTCATCACGGAGAGCACGACGATCAGGACCGCCACGCCCAGCATCAGACCGGCCACCGAGACCAGCGCGACGAAGGACACGAAGCCGCGGCGGTGCGCAGAGCGCAGGTAACGGGTGCCGACCAGCCATTCGTAGCAGGATCTCACGCGGGCGCTCACTCGTACCGCAAGGCTTCGGCGGGCGCGACGCGCGAGGCGCGCAGCGCGGGATACACCGTGGCGGCAGCGGTCATCAGCAGCGCAGCGCTGCCGATCGACAGGACGTTGGACCACTGCAGTTCGGAAGGAATGCTGGTGATGTAATAGACATCCGGGTTCATCACGCGGAACCCGAGTGCGCCCTCCAGCAGCGGCACGATCTGGCCGACATTGAGCGCCAGCAGCACCCCGAGGCCGACGCCCAGCAGCACGCCCGCCCAGCCGATCACCAGGCCCTGGACCAGGAACACGACCAGCACGCTGCGGGGCGAGGCGCCGAGCGTGCGCAGGATGGCGATATCCGTGCGCTTGTCCGTGACCACCATGACCAGCATCGCCACGATGTTGAAGGCCGCGACCGCCACGATCAGCAGCAGGATCAGCGCCATCATGGTCTTTTCGATGCGGATGGCGCGGAAATAGTTGGCGTGATCCTGCGTCCAGTCGCGCACCTCCAGGCCCGCAGGAAGCCCGGGAAGCGCGGCGCGCGCCAGACGCGGCGCCTGCAGCGCGTCGGCGAAGCGCAGGCGCAGGCCCTCGGCACGCGGGTCACCACCGGTCAGCGCGCGCACATCCTCGAGATGCGCGAGCGCCAGCACGCCATCATGGTCCTGCAGGCCCACTTCGAAGATGCCGGCGACGCTGAATTCGCGCAGGCGCGGGACCGGGGTGCCATCGGCGTTCACGCCCGGCACCAGCAGGGTCACGCGGTCGCCGGTGTCGACCGCCAGCAGCTTGGCGATCACGCTGCCGAGCACGACCCGGTCCGCGCCCGCGACCAGGTCCTCGAGCCGGCCCGACACCAGCGAGCCGGCAGCCTCCGAGACCCCGCCCTCGAGCCTGGGGTCGATCCCGCGCAGCTGCACAGGCAACATCTCCGGAGAATGCATGGCCAGCGCCTGGATCTCCGCGTACGGAGCCGCGCCCAGCACACCCTCGGCCGCCGCCGCACGACGCTGCAGGTCTTCCCAGGCGATGCGGGGCAGAACACCCGGGCCGGCGGCGCCCTCGCCGCCCTGCACGATGACCCGCGCATGGGCGGAGAGCGCCAGCAGCCGCCCGCGGAGCTCGCCCTCGAATCCGTTCATCACGGACAGGATGACGATGAGCGCAGCCACGCCCACGCAGACCCCCAGCAGGGACACCCACGTGATGAACGAAACGAAGAATTTCCGGGTCCGCGCCCGCACGTAACGCAGGCCGACGAACAGCGGCAGGGGCTGGAACATCTGCGGGGAATCTACCACGCGCCGCCGCCGGGCGCCCGCCTGCCCGGACCCCGTGCCAGACTGCTGGGCGGGCAGCACGCCGGCCGCAGATTTCAAGGCTTGCCACCATCTTCCGGGGCTGTAAGCTCTCGCGCGCCGCCGACGCCGACCACCCCGGGCGGACGGGGTTTTTCACGACGCAGGTTTCCCGATCCATGCCGGAGCTTCTCAAGCCGATCGTCCCCAGCCCCCAGAACCCGCACGTGCACTGGCGCCAGCTCTACGGCAGCGCCACCGCACTGGCGCTGGGCGAGGCCGCCGGTGCCGACGACCGGCTGTGGATGATCATCGAACCCGACAGTCGCAGCCTCGAGCGCCGCCGTGCGGAGCTCGAGTTCTTCTGCGCCGGCAGGCTGCGGCTGCTGACCCTGCCCGACTGGGAGGTGCTGCCCTACGACGTGTTCTCGCCTCATGCGGACATCGTCTCGGAGCGGCTGCTGACGCTGGCGGAGCTGCCTACGCTGCACCGCGGCATCCTGCTGGTGACCGTGGACACGCTGCTGCAGCGCCTGGCGCCGACCACTTTCGTCGCAGGGCGCAGCTTCACCCTCGCCGTGGGCGACACGCTCGCCCTGGAGGCCTTCCGCGGCCGGCTGGTCGAGGCGGGCTATGCGAGCGTGAGCCAGGTCGCGGGACCTGGCGAGTTCGCGCTGCGCGGCTCGCTGCTCGACGTCTATCCGATGGGCACCGACTCGCCGCTGCGCATCGACCTCTTCGACGACCAGATCGAAGCCATCCGGCGCTTCGATGCGCAGACCCAGCGCTCGGGCGAAGCGATGCCCCAGGTCCGGTTGCTCCCCGCCCGCGAGATGCCGCTGGACCCCGACGCGGTCCGGGCGTTCCGCCGGCGCTATCGCACACGATTCGACGGCGATCCGACACGCAGTGCGATCTACCGCGGCGTCAGCGAGGGCGTCGCTCCGGCAGGCATCGAGTTCTACCTGCCGTTGTTCTTCGACGCCACGGCCACGCTGTTCGACTACCTGCCCGCAGACACCGTCGTCGTCGATGTGGCGGGCGCCGGCGACGCACTCAGCCAGGCCTGGGAGGCCATCGCTGCGCGCCACGAAGACCGCCGCTACGACATCGAACGACCCCTGCTCGAGCCGGCGGAACTCTTCCTCGATCCCGCAGGAGTGCTCGAAGCCCTTGCCGGCCGTCCGCAGGTCGACGTGCGCACCTTCAAGGAAGACGCACCGGACTCCGCCGGGATCCTGCACTTCCCGACGGCCGCGCCGCACGAACTCCGGCTGGACGCGCGCGCCGAACGACCCCTGGCGCCGCTCGAGGCCTTCCTCGCCGACTACCCCGGACGGGTGCTGCTCGCGGCGGACTCGCCGGGACGTCGCGAAGTGCTCTCCGACATGCTGCGGGGCGCCGGCATCCAGGTGCAGGCCTGTGAGGGCTGGCCCGGGTTCCTCGCCTCCACCGGGCAGCTCGCGCTCACCGTAGCGCCCGAACTGGGTGGACTGACGATCACCGACCCTCCGGTGACCCTGCTGTCCGAGTCGCAGCTGTTCGGCACCCGTGCCCGCCAGGAGCGCAGGCGCCGCAAGGCCGTCTCGGATCCCAACGCGATCCTCCGCGACCTGAAGTCGCTCACCGCCGGTGCACCGGTGGTCCATGAGGAATACGGCGTCGGACGCTATGTCGGCCTGCAGGTCATGGACGTCGGCGGGCAGACGGGCGAGTTCCTGGTGCTCGAATACCAGGGTGGCGACCGCCTGTACGTGCCCGTGCACTCGCTGCAGCTCATCAGCCGGTACACCGGAGCCGCACCGGAAACCGCGCCGCTGCACAAGCTCGGCTCAGAGCAATGGGGCAAGGCCAGGCGCCGGGCAGCGGAAAAGGTGCGCGACGTCGCGGCGGAACTCCTCGACCTCTACGCGCAGCGCAAGTCCCGCAAGGGCCTCAAGCTGGTCGCCGGCGAACTCGAGTATCAGGCATTCGCCAACGCGTTCCCGTTCGAGGAAACCGCCGACCAGGCCGAAGCCATCCAGAAGGTGCTGGAGGACATGGCCTCGAACCAGCCCATGGACCGCATCGTCTGCGGCGACGTGGGCTTCGGCAAGACAGAGGTCGCCATGCGCGCCGCCTTCGCCGCCGTGCAGGCCGGCAAACAGGTCGCAGTCCTGGTGCCGACCACCCTGCTGGCGCAGCAGCACCACAACAACTTCAGCGACCGCTTCGCCGACTGGCCGGTGCGGATCGAATCGCTGTCGCGGTTCCGTTCGACCAAGGACTCCGCCGCCGTCATCGATGGCCTCGAGCGCGGCACGGTCGACATCGTGATCGCCACGCACCGGCTGCTGCACGCCAACCTGCGGTTCAAGGAGCTCGGCCTCGTGATCATCGACGAGGAACACCGCTTCGGCGTCCGCGACAAGGAACGGCTGAAGGCGCTGCGCGCCGAGGTGCACGTGCTCACGCTCACCGCGACGCCCATTCCCCGCACCCTGAACATGGCGCTCGGAGGCCTGCGCGAACTGTCGCTGATCACCACGCCGCCGGCCGAGCGCCTCGCCATCAAGACCTTCGTGATGGAATGGAGCGACACGACGCTGCGCGAGGCGGTGATGCGCGAACTGCGGCGCGGCGGACAGGTGTACTTCGTCCACAACGAAGTGAAGGACATCGAAAAGGTCACCGCGGACCTGCAGAAGCTGTTCCCGGAAGCCAAGGTGCGCTTCGGTCACGGCCAGATGCGCGAGCGCGAACTCGAGCAGCTGATGGTCGACTTCTACCATCGGCGCTTCGACGTGCTGGTCAGCACGACCATCATCGAAAGCGGCATCGACGTCCCCACCGCCAATACCATCATCATCGACCGGGCCGACAAGTTCGGCCTGGCGCAGCTGCACCAGATGCGCGGCCGCGTCGGGCGCTCCCATCACCGCGCCTACGCCTACCTGCTGATCCCCTCGCGCAAGTCGCTGAGCGCCGATGCTGCGCGCCGACTGGAGGCCCTGGAGTCCCTCGAGGACCTGGGCGCGGGCTTCGTGCTGGCCACGCACGACCTCGAGATCCGCGGCGCCGGCGAACTGCTGGGCGAAGGCCAGAGCGGCGAGATGACCGAAGTCGGCCTCGCCATGTACCTCGACATGCTCGACCGTGCCGTGAAGGCCCTGAAGGAGGGCCGCACCCCGTCGCTGGATGCGCCGCTGGCGGCACAGTCAGAGGTGGAAATGCGCGTTCCCGCACTGCTGCCCGAGGACTACGTCAGCGACGTCCACGTGCGGCTCGCGCTGTACAAACGGATCGCGGCGGCCGCGGACGAACCCGACCTCGACGAGATGGTCGCCGAGCTCGTGGATCGTTTCGGCGAGCTGCCCGCGCCGGCACAGAACCTGCTGCGGAGCATGCGCCTGCGCCTGCAGGCCCGGCGCCTCGGGCTGCGCCGCGTGGATTTCGGTTCCCACGGAGGCTATGTCCTGTTCGAACCGCAGAACACCGTGGACCCGCGCGCCGTCGTCAAACTGCTCCAGGACCGCTCCCGGGAATACCGGATGGACGGCCCGCTCAAGCTGCGGATCTCCCGCGAACTGGAGGACGAGGCGGAGCGATTCGAATTCGTGGGCCAGCTGCTGCGCCGCCTGGCGCCCACCGGGACGGGGGCCGCGACGGGCGCGCATTGAGCCGCGCTCGTCTATCATCGCCCCATGAGCCTGCAACGATCCGTTTCCCGTAACCGCTCCCGGGGTGGCATCCTGGGCCCGGTGCTCGTGCTGCTGACCCTGCTGGCACCGGCGATCGGCCGCCCTCAGGCTGCGCCCACCGCCTATCAGGTCGAGATCATCGTATTCAGCACCGGCGGGGGCGCGGCACAGCGTGAGGACGCTGGGGGCCAGGGCGTGCGCGCCGCACGCAGCACGGACTCCGGGGAGCGCAGCTCGGGCGCTGCCCAGGCGAGCCGCCTGCTGGGGCTGCTGCCGGCAAGCCAGCTGAAGCTGACCGCCATGAAGCAGAGCCTGGCCGCGAGCGGCAGCTACCGCCCGATCGCCCATGCAGGGTGGACCCAGAGCGCCGCCAGCTGGGGCGCCCGCAGCGGCATTCCGCTGCAATCACTGGGTATCGCGGTGCCGGGCCTGAGCGGACAGGTGCAGCTCGAACGCGGCAGCTACCTGCACCTGGGGGTCGCGCTGCGCTACAGCCCGGGCGGCTCCGGCCCGGCTCAGGAGATCAATGAAATGCGCCGCGTGCGTTTCAACGAGAAACACTATTTTGACCACCCGGGCTTCGGGGTCATCGCGATGGTGAGCCCCGCGCGCTAGGCGATCCGCCGGAGCCGGGCGATCCGCCGGGCCTAGGCGAGCTTCAGTTCCGGCGGTCCGCTGCAGCGGGCCAGCACCTCCTGGCAGTGCTGCCAGGGTCGCGAGGCGAGCAGTTCCTCGCGCGTCACATGCCCCCTGCCCCGCAGCCGAACGCGCCGCAACGCCGAGGCCGCATCACCCGTGACCTTCAGGCCATCGAGCAGTGCCACCACGCTGGGCCGGTGGTTGCAGACGGGCAGCACGTCGCAGCCGGCCTCCAGCGCCAGCGTGGCGCGCTCGACGATGCCGCCGACCGCCGCCGCGCCCGCCATCGACAGATCGTCGGCGAACACCACGCCCTGAAAGCGCATCTCCTCGCGCAGGATGCCGCCGATCCAGCGCTTCGATGCGCTCGCGGGAACCGCGTCGATTTCGGGGTAGAGCACGTGCGCGACCATGACGCCCGTCAGGCCGTTGGCGATCAGCACTCGATAGGGCGACAGGTCCTCGTCGATGTCGACCAGCGCCCGCCGATCCACCGGCAGTGCGTGGTGGGAGTCCGCCACCACGGCGCCGTGTCCCGGGAAATGCTTCGCCGTGGCAGGCATGCCCGCATCGCGCATGCCATGCATGTAGGCCGTCGCCAGGCGCCCTACTGCGTCCGAGCGTCGGTGCAGCGCGCGATCGCCGATCACCTCACTGACACCGTAGTCGAGATCGACGCAGGGCGCGAACGACAGATCGACCCCATGGGCGCGCAGTTCGGCGGCCATCAACCATCCCAGGTCGCGCGCCAGCGCGAGCCCCGCCCTGGAATCCGCGTCGTACTCGTGGCCGATCCGCCGCAGCGGCGGCAGCGCCGAGAATCCCGGCCGGAAACGCTGCACCCGCCCGCCCTCGTGGTCGACACCGACCACCAGGGGCGGACTGCGTACCGCATGGATGTCGGCGACCAGGCGAGCGAGCTGCGCCGGATCCGCATAGTTGCGCGAAAAGAGAATGACGCTCCCCACCAGCGGGTGCGCCAGTACCTCGCGGTCCTCGGGCTGCAACTCGAGTCCCTGGATATCCACCATCAAAGGTCCGAGCGTCATGTTGCCTCCGGGAATTGCGTGCGGAATCCGCTCCAGGGGTTGCGCGCCAGGCTGAAGTTATAGAACCGCACGTCATCCGTCACTTCGCGCCCGACCCAGGGCGGCAACACAGGCTGCTCGTCGATGCTGCCGAGTTCGACCTCGGCAACCACCAGGCCCTGGTTGTCGCCGAGGAATTCGTCGATCTCCCAGGTGTGGCCGTGCCAGCTCACCAGATGTCGCCATTTCTCGACGAAGGGGCGTTCGCAAAGCGCGTCCAGCAGCGCCGCGGCATCTTCCAAGGGCACCGGATACTCGTATTCGGCCCGCGCGAGCCCCGGTGTCATGGCCTTGACCGACAGCCAGGCCGACGCGCCCGCGAGACGGACGCGCACCGAGCAGCGTTCGTTGTTGGCCAGATAGCCCTGGCGCAGCAGCGTGGAGCACTCCACCGCGTCGCGCCAGGAGGGGTCGCGGAGCAGGAACTTGCGTTCGATCTCGATGGCCACCGGGCTGCGCTCAGCGCCGGGACGCTGGCCGATCGAGCACCGCGATCGACTCGACATGATTGGTGTGAGGGAACATGTCGATCACGCCCGCCGCCGAAAGCACGTAGCCGTGTTCGCCGCAGAGCACGCCCAGGTCGCGCGCCAGCGTTCCCGGGTGGCAGGACACATAGACGATGCGCTGCGGCGCCAGGGCCACGACGCGCGGCAGGATCTCCAGCGCCCCGGCCCGCGGCGGATCCATCAGCACACGCGTGAAGCGCCCGTCGAAGCCGGGCCCTCCCGAGCCATCCGCAGAGGCCAGGTTGGCGACGTGGAAGCTTGCGTTGGCGATGCTGTTGCGCGCCGCGTTGTCGCGGGCCCGCTGCACGAGGCCCGCGTCGCCCTCGACGCCGACCACCGAACCCGCGCGCTGCGCCAGCGGCAGGGTGAAATTGCCGAGCCCGCAGAACAGGTCGAGCACGCGATCCTCGGGGCCCGGATCGAGCAGGTCCAGCGCCAGCGTCACCAGCGAACGATTCACCTCGCCATTGACCTGCACGAAGTCCACGGGCTCGAACTCGAACTCCAGGCCCTGCGCGGGCAGCGAATAACGCAACACGGCCGCCGGAGCCCGCAGCGGCTGCACGGTGTGCATGCCGCCCGGTTGCAGGTAGACACGCACCGCATGCTGCTGTTCGAAGGCGGCAAGCGCGTCGAGGTCCGCCTGGGGCAGGTCCTCGAGCACACGGAAGATCAGCACCGTGTCCGACTCGGCGACGGCGACCTCGATCTGCGGCACCACGTTGCCCCGGACCATGCCCGTGAGCAGATCCGAGAGGGGTTCGATGAGGTTTCCGACTGGCGCGGCCAGGATCTCGCAGCGCGTCAGCGCGGCCACATAGGGCTTCTGCCGCTCCCGGAAACCCACCAGCACACGACCGCGCTTCGTGACGAACTTCGCACCCAGCCGCGCGCGACGGCGATAGGCCCAGACCGGCCCCTGCAGCGGTTCGAGCCAGCGCAGCGGCTCGACCCGGCCAATGCGCGAGATGTTTTCCGCGACTTCTTTCTGTTTCGCCGCCAGCTGTGCGGCCGGCGCCATGTGCTGCAGGGCGCAACCCCCGCAGACACCGAAATGGGGACAGGCCGGCACCACCCGATCCGGCGACGCTTCCAGCACTTCGAGGAGCTCGCCCTCGTCGTACTGGCGGTGATGGCTGACGCGGGCAAAGCGGATGGACTCGCCCGGCAGCGCACCCGGCACGAACACGGCCTTGGCATCGCGGATCACGCCCGCGCCGTCATGGTTGAGCGCGACCACCGTCCCGGTCTCGGGCACCGGCGGGGCCTTCACGCGAGCGCGACGGGTCGACCGGGTATCGTTCACGTCAGCTTCTCAGCAGCACGGCGACGGCCACCACCAGGCCCGCCTCGTCCGTCAGCGTGACGTGCCCTTCGCCGATACCGAGCTGTCGGCGCAGCAGCTCGCCGCGCGCCGAATAGACCACCTCAGGCTTGCCGAGCCGGTTCTGCACGCAGCCGACGTCACGGATCCAGACGCCGTTGGCGAACCCGGTGCCCATCGCCTTGACGATCGCCTCCTTCGCCGCGAACCGCATCGCCAGGAACCGCTCGGGGCGCCGGGTGCGGGCAAACTGCTCACGCTCCGCCGGCATCAGCAGGCGATCGATGAAGTGGTCGCCGAAGCGCGCGAGGACGCGGTCCACGCGCTCGGCCTTCAGCACGTCGATGCCGATGCCGTGGATCATGCGCGCGCGGCAACCATGAGGGCTTTCATCTCGCAGACGGCCGCGGCGAGCCCGCTGAACACGGCGCGCGCGATGATGGCATGACCGATGTTCAGCTCGACGATCTCCGGGATGGCGGCCACCGGCTGCACGTTGCGGTAATGCAGCCCGTGCCCCGCATGCACCTCGAGGCCGAGCTGCACCGCGAGCGCCGCGGCGCGCTGCAGCCGTTCAAGCTCGCGGGCGGAACGCGCCCCGTCCGCCTCGCAGTATGTGCCGGTGTGGAGTTCGACCACCGGAGCACCCGCCTCGGCACAGGCTGCGATCTGCGCGGGGTCGGGGTCGACGAACAGCGCAACCCGCGATCCTGCCTCGCGCAGCCGCGCACAGGCCTCGCGCACCCGACCCAGCTGCGACAGCACGTCGAGGCCGCCCTCGGTGGTCACCTCGGCCCGACGCTCCGGCACCAGGCAGCAGTCCTGCGGCCGGACCCCGCTCGCGATCGCCAGCATCTCCTCGGTCAGGGCGATCTCCAGGTTCATGCGCGTCTGCAGCAGACCGCGCAGCGCGGTCACGTCGGCATCCTGGATATGGCGCCGATCCTCGCGCAGGTGCAGGGTGATGTTGTCCGCGCCGGCAAGCTCGGCGGCGAGCGCGGCGTGCACGGGATCCGGATAACGCACGCGACGGGCCTGGCGCAGCGTGGCGACGTGATCGATGTTCACGCCCAGTTCGATGATCGGAGGATTCAATTCGAGATACTCCCACGTGCCAGTTGCCCGGTACTTCGCGCCAGCGAAAGGGCCACCGCGCGGGTCCGCAGTTCCCGACCCTCGAGCACATGATCGAGGGCGGCACGCATTACTTTCCTGGCGTCGTCCAGGGTGCGCAGGTCCCGGAAGTCTTCCATTCCGATGGCCAGCAGGGATGATCCCGCGAGCGTCCCGGGACCCTGCTCGCCTGATACTTCGACGCAGCCGAGCGACGCGTGGAAATGATAATACGCGTCCTCGCGCAGCGCCTCGCCCGTCCGCGCATCGGCGGTGAAATCGATCCCGTATCCGAGCAGGTCGAGCAGTCGCCTCTCGAAGCGCCGCAGCGCCGGCGGCACGGCGCCGCCCGCCGCCAGCAGGCCGAGCGTTTCCTGGTAGAGGTCGAAGACCGCGGGTTGCGGGTCGTTGCGCACCGTGAGCTTGATCAGCAGTTCGTTGAGGTACCAGCCGGACATCAGGGCCGCACCGGGCAGCACGGCGGGCAACGCCGGGCCCTGCGGCGCCTCGACCTGCGTGAGCCGCCCTGCCTCGCCCCCGCCGCTCCACGAGACGAGCAGCATCCGGAAAGGCTGCAGCAGGGAGGCCGAACGCGACTTGGGCCCCCTGACGCCCCGGGCGAACAGCGTCAGGCGCCCGTGGTCGCGGGAAAACATCTCGAGGATCCGGCTCGTGTCGCGCCAGGGCTGGTGGTGCAGCACGTAGGCGCCCGCAAGTTCCACCCGCCGGTGAGCGCCGCTCACTATTCGAGACCCAGCGCCTTCAGGGCCTGCGCGTTGTCGGCCCAGTTTTCGCGGATCTTGACCCACAGGGTGAGGTGGCAGCGTTTGCCGGTCATGGCGTTGATCTCGCGACGTGCCGCACTGCCCACGCGCTTGAGGCGTGCCCCCCCCGCGCCGATCACGATGGGCTTCTGGCCTTCCCGATCGACCCAGATCACGGCGGAAATGACCTGCTGGCCGTCCTCCTCGCCGATCGACTCGACCTCGACGGCGATGCCGTACGGCACCTCCTGGTTGAGTTCCATCGTCAGCTTCTCGCGGATGGTCTCCGAGATGCGGAAAGTGAGGTCGCGATCGGTGCGATCCTCGACGGCAAACAACTGGGGCGACTCTGGGAGTTCAGCGACGATCGCCTGTTTGAGCCGGTCCAGGTTGCTGTCCCGCGTCGCGGACACCGGCACGATGGCGCGGAACTCGAACTTGCCGGCGAGGCTCTGGATGAAGGGCAGGAGTCGGTCGCGGGGCTTCGCGAGATCCACCTTGCTCACCACCGCGATGGCGGGCCGGCCGCTCTCGCGGACACGGCGCAGCGCGAATTCGTCGCCATCGTTCCACTTGAGGGCCTCGACCACCAGCACCACCAGATCGGCATCCGCGAGCGCCGACGAGGCGGCCCGGTTCATCGCCTTGTTGAGCGCCCGCCCGCCGCCGTCGTGCAGGCCCGGGGTGTCGACGAACGCGATCTGGGCCTCCGGGAGGTTCACAAGGCCCACGATCCGGTGCCGCGTGGTCTGCGGTCGCGGTGTCACGATGGACACTTTCTCGCCCACCAGCGCGTTGAGCAGCGTCGATTTGCCCACATTGGGCCGACCCACCAGGGCAGCGAAACCCGCGCGGAATTCACTCATGGCTTGCCCGCCACGGGAAGCGCATCGATAAGGCGCTGCGCGGCATCCTGTTCCGCCCTGCGGCGACTGGAGCCCTCGCCACACGCCTGCAGGCCGAGGCCGGAGGCCTCGCAGCGCACGCGGAAATGCTGGACATGGGCTTCACCTTCGACGTTCTCCACGACATAGACCGGCAACGGGGCTCCACGGGCCTGAAGCCACTCCTGGAGCCGAGTCTTGGGATCTTTCAATTCCGACACACCGGGCAGGCCCGCGACCCGCTCCCGGAAAAGCTTCTCGACCAGCACACGCGCAGGCTCGAGCCCGCGATCCAGGTAGACCGCGCCGATCACGGCCTCGAGCGCATCCGAAAGGATCGACTGGCGCCGGAACCCGCCGGTCTTCAGTTCGCCCGAGCCCAGCTGGAGTTCGTCACCGAGCGCCACGTCCTGCGCGATCGCAGCGAGCGGCTCGGCGCTCACGAGCCGCGCCCGCAACCGGCTGAGGTCGCCTTCGGAAGCATCGCCAAAACGGCGGTAAAGCTGCTCGGCGACCAGCAGGTTCAGGACGGCATCACCCAGGAACTCCAAGCGCTCGCTGTTGCGCCCCGAGGCGCTGCGGTGGGTCAGCGCCGCCTCGAAGAGGCCGATGTCGCCGGCAACGTAGTCGAGTTTGTCGCGTAACCAGCGCGCCGGCCAGTCTTTCTTCACTGGACTCAGGGAATCGTCACGCTGTGATCGAAATCGAGCAGCGCCGTCACGTTGGAGAGGATGGGGATTCGACGCTCGTAGGCCGCCTCGATCACCCAGCCATTGTTCTCGCGACGGATGTCGAGGTCATCCACGGTGGGCACGCTGAGGTATTCGATCTCCAGCCGGCGCTCGAGCGAGGTCTTGAGGGCAACGCGGGTCACGCTCGAGACACTCGAGAATTCCACCTGCGTCTGGTCAAGCACCCGGACCAGCTTGCCGTGGTCAAGGTAGACCGGCCCGAGCCGGATCCCGACGTACACGAGCAGGGCGATCGGCGCGATCAGGATCAGCCAGCCCAGGAAGGTCACGCCACGCTCACGTCGAATCATTTCTGCACCCCCAGATCGCGCCCGCAGGGGCGCACAGCGTCAAAGAATTTCCTGCCCGATCCGGCCCCAGTCCGGGCCGGAAGACCTCTGCAGGTCCCAGTTGAACCATATGCGTGTGGCCTTGCCGACCAGCAGTTTCTCGTCGACGAAACCCCAGTAGCGCCCGTCGTAGCTGTTGTCGCGGTTGTCGCCGATCATGAGGTAGCTGCCTGCCGGCACGCGGATGCCCCGCTCGCCGGTGTGGTCGCCCGCATCGGCAATGCCAGGGGCGGACCACTCGTTGCACACGTAGTTCTGCTGGATGCTGCGATTGCACTCCGCGCGCGGGGAGACCGCGATGCCATCCGGCGACTCGCAGTGCATGACCTGGTGCGCACGATCGCCGAGGCGCTCTTCGGCGACGCGCATGTTGAGGTAACAGCCATCGCTGTAACGACCCTTGTCGAGGAAGGGGACTGGCTCGCCATTGATGACCAGGCGGTCCGAACGCACTTCGACGAGGTCGCCCGGCAGCCCGACGACCCGCTTGATGTAGTTGACGCTCGGGTCGGTCGGGAAACGGAACACCGCAACGTCACCGCGGCTGGGTTCGCCGATCTCGTGGAACTTGAGGTAGGTGACCGGGAGTCGCAGTCCGTAGGCAAACTTGTTGACCACGATGAAATCGCCGTCGAGCAGCGTCGGCATCATGGAGTCGGAGGGAATCCGGTAGGGCTCGAACAGGAACGAACGCAGCACCAGCAGGACCGCCGCCACCGGGAAGAAGCTGCGGGCATAGTCCACCGTCCCCGGCTCGGCAAGGGTGGCCGGGTCCCGCCCTGCCCTGCGCGCTGCGGCCGCCCGGCGCGGTCGAAGCAGCCAGGCATCCACCGCCCAGACCACCCCCGAAACCGCCGTGATGCACACCAGGACAAAGCTGAAATCGGCGCGCTCGGCCGTGAGCATCCGGTAGACCGACACCAGCACCAGTACCGGCAGCGCACCGTAGAGCAGGCGCAGGACGAGCGGATCGCGGGGCTCCTCACCCGGAGCGGCGCGAAGCGCGCGCCGCGGCCGGAAGAACCAGTCGTCGACGATGCAGATCGCCGTGACCGGGATCGCCAGCCAGGACAGCAGCGCCAGGACCGTGGCGAGCAGCACGCGCTATTTCCTGCCGACCTGGAGCACGGCCAGGAACGCTTCCTGGGGGATCTCCACCTGACCGACCTGCTTCATGCGCTTCTTGCCCTCTTTCTGCTTCTCGAGCAGCTTGCGCTTGCGGCTGATGTCGCCGCCGTAGCATTTGGCCAGCACGTTCTTGCGCAGCGCCTTGACCGTGGCCCGGGCGATCACGTTGGTGCCGATGGCCGCCTGGACCGCGACCTCGAACATCTGCCGCGGGATCAGTTCGTGCATCTTGTCGACCAGTTCGCGACCGCGCTGATAGGCGCTGTCACGATGCACGATGATCGAAAGCGCATCGACCTTGTCGCCGTTGATCAGGATGTCGAGCCTGGACAGCGGCGCCGCCCGGAAGTGACTGAACTCGTAATCGAACGAGGCATAGCCCCGGCTTGCGGACTTCAGGCGATCGAAGAAATCGAGCACCACTTCGGCGAGGGGCAGTTCGTACTGCAGGGACACCTGGTTAGCGAGGTACTGCATCTTCTTCTGGCTGCCCCGCTTGTCGTTGCAGAGCTGCAGCACGGGCCCGACGTAATCCGGGGGCACGAGGATGTTGGCGATGATGATCGGCTCGCGGATCTCCGCGGTCTTGTTCTGCGGGGGCAGCTTGGCCGGATTGTCGACGAAAACCGACGTGCCATCGGTGAGCCCGACTTCATAGATCACGGTCGGGGCGCTGGTGATCAGGTCCAGGTTGTACTCGCGCTCGAGCCGTTCCTGCACGATGTCCATGTGCAGCAGTCCGAGGAATCCGACCCGGAAGCCGAAACCCAGCGCCCCCGAGACCTCGGGTTCGTAGTGCAGTGCGGAATCGTTGAGCCGCAGCTTGGACAGCGCGTCGCGGAATGACTCGTAGTCGTCGGAGCTGACCGGGAACAGGCCGGCGAAGACGCGCGGCTGGACCTGCTTGAAACCCGCCAGCGCGGAATCGCAGGGCCGGTTGTCGAGCGTGATGGTGTCGCCGACGGGCGCGCCGTCGATGTCCTTGATGCCGGCGATGATGAATCCCACCTCGCCGGCGCCCATTTCGCGCGAGGTCACCGATTTCGGGGTGAAACGCCCGAGCTTGTCGATCTGCCAGGCACGCCCGGTCGACATCACGCGGATCTTCTCGCCGACGCGCAGCGTGCCGTTGACCACGCGCACCAGCGACACCACGCCCACGTAGTTGTCGAACCAGGAATCGATGATCAGCGCCTGTACCGGGGCATTCGGATCGCCCTTGGGCGGCGGGATGCGCTTGATGATCTCCTCGAGCAGTTCAGGCACGTTCTCGCCGGTCTTGGCGGAGACGCGGACCGCATGCTCGGCGCTGATGCCGATGATTTCCTCGATCTCGCGGATGACCTTCGGCGAATCTGCGGACGGCAGGTCGATCTTGTTGATGACCGGCAGCACCTCGAGACCCTGCTCGATGGCCGTATAGCAGTTCGCAACGCTCTGTGCCTCGACACCCTGGGAGGCGTCGACCACCAGCAGCGCACCGTCGCAGGCGGCCAGGGAGCGGGATACTTCGTAGGAGAAGTCCACATGCCCGGGCGTGTCGATCAGGTTGAGCTGGTACTTCTGGCCATCGTGCGCCGTGTAGTACAGCGTGACGCTCTGGGCCTTGATGGTGATGCCGCGCTCGCGTTCCAGCGCCATGGAGTCGAGCACCTGGCTCTGCATCTCGCGGGCGTCCAGGCCCCCGCACAGCTGGATGAGACGGTCGGCGAGCGTCGACTTGCCATGGTCGACGTGCGCGATGATCGAAAAGTTGCGGATATGCTGCATCGGTCCCGGGCCGCGCCCGGGAAGGGCGGGTCACAAAAACGTGATTATACCGGCTGCCGGGTCCGAAACAGACGCTCGATTTCCCCG
>CAJACZ010000085.1 GCA_903938365.1 uncultured Pseudomonadota bacterium
GCACGCACGGTGCCCGACGAAGTGCTCAAGGAATACTACGTGCACGGCGTGAGCATCGTGGAACTGAACAAATCGGGCGGCAGCTGGACCTACCGCCAGGACTCGGGCCTGAACCGTCGCATCCACACCCTCACTCCGATCACGCTGTCGGGTCCCGCGGCCAGGACCCCGCTGATGATCACGAAGTACTCGAAGGATGGCTCGGCGACCCGTGGCACCGTCAACAACTGCGCCAGCGGCTACACGCCCTGGGGCACCTACCTCACCTGCGAGGAGAACTGGGCCGGCTATTTCCGCCGCACGACCGCGACGGACAACCCGAAGCGCACGCCGAAGGAACTCGCCTCCTTCGCGCGCTATGGTGTCGCGGGCGCGGGACGGGAACTCTGGGCGACCGTCACCCCGGACACGGCCGATGACCTGTACGGCCGCTGGAACGCCGAGGTCCGCGGCACCTCGACCGATGGATCGGACGATTACCGGAACGCGCCCAACACCTTCGGCTGGAACGTCGAGATCGATCCCTACGCCGCCACCTCCACGCCGAAGAAGCGCACAGCCATGGGGCGTTTCGCCCATGAGGGCGCATGGCCCGCCAAGGCCGTGGCCGGCAAGCCGGTGGTGTTCTACATGGGCTGCGATTCGCGCAACGAGTACATCTACAAGTATGTCTCCACCAGGCCCTGGGATCCGGCCGACGCCACCGGCGGAATGGCTGCGGGGGACAAGTACCTGGACGACGGCAAGCTCTACGCGGCGAAGTTCAATGCCGACGGCACCGGAACCTGGGTCGAACTGAGCATCGGCGTCGGCAGCGTCAACAGCGCTTACGCGCCCTACCCCTTCGCGACCCAGGCGGAGGTGCTGGTCAACGCCCGTCACGCAGCCGATGCCGTGGGCGCGACCAAGATGGACCGGCCCGAGTGGGGCGCGGTGGATCCGGCCACGGGCGCCGTCTACATGACGCTCACGAACAGTTCGGCGACGCTGCGTACGGTGGCCGCGACCGATGCCGCGAACCCCCGGCATTACAACGACGCGCGAACCACCGGCACGGCGCAGCGCGGCAATCCGAACGGTCATATCATCCGCTGGCAGGAAAGCTCGCCCGAAGCGGCCAGCTTCCGCTGGGACATCTATCTCTTCGGGGCACGCGCGGGCGCGAATGCCGCCAACGTCAACCTCTCGGGCCTGACCGCCGAAAACGACTTCTCGAGCCCTGATGGAGCCTGGTTCGGCGCGAACGGCATCCTCTGGATCCAGACGGATGACGGTGCCTACACGGATGTCACGAACTGCATGCTCCTGGCGGCGCTGCCCGGCGTGCGCGGCGACGGCACGATCCGCAGCGTCGCCAACACGGACGCCGCGGGCGCGACGAAGACCGTCACGACCTACGTCGGCGCGGCCCCGGGGACAGCGCGGCTCAGGCGCTTCCTGGTCGGCCCCAAGGACTGCGAGATCACCGGCATCACTGAAACCCCGGACGGCAAGACGCTGTTCGTCAACGTCCAGCACCCCGGCGAAGAGACGCCCGTGGCCGACCTCGGCGATCCGACGAAGTGGACCTCGCACTGGCCGGGCGGCGGGAGCAGCCGGCCGCGCTCCGCGCTGCTGGTCATCACCCGCGACAACGGTGATGTCATAGGCACCTGAACGCGGGCCTCGACCTTCGCGTGCCGCTGCTGGAGGATGGGTCGCACAGGCGACGCGGACACGCGAAGGTACGAGGGCAGACAGGATGGGCAGGACGGCGAGCGATGCGCAACCCGGCTACCGGCACGTGGACGGCCACTGGCTGATCGAACTCCGGTTGCGCGAGACGCGGCAGATCTTCAACCGCCTCGACCCTGCGCCCTTCCGGGAAAAGGACCTCGACCCGGCAGCGGAGTCCTACATCGAAGACGCCGTGCGGGAAATCGGTGAAGGCCGGCCCATGAAGCTGGTGATCCGACTCGCGGGGCCGGCGGCGGTCGATCCCGAGGCGGACTCCCTGCCGTCAGCGGTGCGTAATTTCTTCGAGTATCGCGCGCTGCACGAGGGCATCGCACTCAGTCGCCTGCTGCGGGAGGGCACCGCGAGCCTCGGCATCGCTCTGCTCTTCCTGGCCGCCTGCCTGGGGCTGCGCAACGCGATCAGCGACCGCGCCGGCTGGGCGGTGCTTTCGGAGGGGCTGCTGATCATCGGCTGGGTGGGCCTGTGGCGCCCGGTCGAGATTTTCCTTTACGACTGGTGGCAGGTATGGCGCCGCCAGCGCCGCCTCGAGAGGATCTCCCGCCTCGTCGTCGAGGTCATCCGCGAACCCTGAAGCCACCGGGGCGTCCAGACCGAAGTGGAGGATCTCGAGCCTGCCGTCCAGGTGCTCCACCAGGGCGCTGCGGCTTTCCACCCAGTCGCCGTCATTGCAGTAGAGCACGCCCTCGATGGAGCGGATCTCGGCGTGGTGGATGTGCCCGCAGACGACGCCCTGCAAGCCGCGCCGCCGCGCCTCGCGGGCCACTGCGGCCTCGAAGTCACCGACATAGCTCACCGCGCGCTTGACCTTGAGCTTGAGGTAGCGCGAAAGACTCCAGTAAGGGAGCCCGAGGCGGGCACGGGCGACGTTGAACCAGCGATTGACGCGCAGGGCGAGTTCGTAGGCCCGATCACCCGTGTACGCCAGCCACTTCGCGCACTGGATGACGCCGTCGAACAGGTCGCCGTGCGTCACCCAGAGGCGCCGGCCGTCCACGAGTTCATGGATGCACTCGTCCACGACGTCTATGCCGCCGAAGTTGTGGCCCACGTAGCGGCGCGCGAACTCGTCATGGTTTCCGGGCACATAGATGACCCGGGTGCCCTTGCGCGCCTTGCGCAGCAGTTTCTGGACGACGTCGCTGTGCGCCTGCGGCCAGTGCCAGGAGCGGCGCAGCTGCCAGCCGTCGACGATGTCGCCGACGAGATAGAGCGTGTCGCACTCGACAGCCCTGAGGAATCCGAGCAGTGCTTCAGCCTGGCAGCCGGGAGTGCCGAGGTGCAGGTCCGAGATCCACACGGTCCGCAGGCGACGTGGCGGACTGTCCTCCGCAGCGCGGCGGGAACGCCCTGAGGGATCTAGCATGACGGCAAGCTTCGCCGCTCAAGGTTAAGCCCGCATGACAACCCGGCTCGTCAAAACCGGAAATCTCCGGACACCCCGCGGCACGCGTGCCGAGGAACCCTTGTGGAAACATGCACCCTCCTGCCTGAGCCCTTCAGTCTTCGGCGTCGTCGGCGAGTTCCGGGAACAGCACGCTCGTGAATCCGAAGCTGGTCATGTCGCGGATCCGGGTCGGGAAGAGGCGACCAATCAGGTGATCGCACTCGTGCTGCACCACGCGCGCGTGAAAATCCTCGGCCTCGCGTTCGATCGTCCGGCCCGCAGGGTCGAAGCCTGAATAGCGGATCCTGCGCCACCGCGGCACCCGCCCGCGCAGGCCTGGCACTGAAAGGCAGCCCTCCCAGGCCTCGTCGGACTCATCCCCCAGCGGCACGATGACGGGGTTGACCAGCACCGTAACGGGCACCGGGGGTGCCTCGGGATAGCGGACGCTGCGCTCGAGGCCGAAGATCACGACCTGCAGATCGACGCCGATCTGCGGGGCCGCGATGCCCACGCCCCCCGCGCTCGCCATGGTATCGAACAGGTCACCGACCAGCGCATGCAGCGCCGGAGTGTCGAAGACGGCCACCGGCTGCGCCAGGCGCAGCAGCCTTGGATCGCCCATCCTGAGGATTTCGCGCACCGCCATGGGAGCGGAACCATACGCGGA